>CALFXW010000029.1 GCA_937957805.1 uncultured Sphingopyxis sp. | reverse complement strand
CGGTGAACAGGCGCGACGCCAGCTCGGCGTGCGGATCCATCGACCCGCCGACGTCGAGGAATAACAGCACCTTCACCGCATTATGCCGTTCAGCGCGCATATGAATGTCGAGCCAGCCCTGCCGCGCGGTGCCATTGATCGTCGCGTCGAGGTCCAGTTCCTCTGCCGCCCCCTCCCGCGCGAAACGGCGCAGGCGGCGCAGCGCGATCTTTATGTTCCGCGTGCCCAGTTCACGATTATTGTCGAGATTGCGAAATTCGCGCTTGTCCCAAACTTTTAGCGCGCGTTTATGCTTGGATTCGCCGCCAATCCGCACCCCTTCGGGGTTATAGCCCGAATTGCCATAGGGGCTGGTGCCGCCGGTGCCGACCCACTTGCTGCCGCCCTCATGCCGGCCTTGTTGTTCTTCGAGCCGCTTTTTCAGCGTCTCCATAATTTCTTCCCACGAACCCAGTGATTCGATTGCGGCCATTTCCTCTTCACTCAGAAATTTTTCGGCGACCGCGCGCAGCCAATCGGCGGGGATTTCCGCCCCATTTTCGCCCCAGCTTTTTTCCAAACCTTTGAAGATTTTGGCAAAAACTTGGTCGAAACGGTCAATCTGCCCCTCATCCTTCACATATATGGCGCGGGAGAGATAGTAAAATTCCTCCGGATTGCGTTCAATCACATCCGCATCCAATGCTTCGAGCAGCAGCAGATGTTCTTTGAGGCTGGCGGATATGCCAGCCGCGCGCAATTCGTCGAGAAAGCCCAAAAACATGCGATTGTCCCAAATTTACAAGCTGCCCGCGCGCGCTTGCGCTAGGAATCCAAGCATGATTTGCGCGCTTTGCCAAGCATGTAGCTGTGCGCTGGCGCACAATCTTTGCTCATCCTAGCGAAAGCTTGTTAGATTTAGAAAGGATGAGGGCAGCAATCGGGGAACAGATTCGCGCACAAATGGGTCGTTAACAGGGCAATTGCTCATTTTTCTTGGAGTATGGACGAATGCAACCGAAATCTCTCCGCCTTCTCGGCCTTGCAATGGTCGCCGCATCGGGGCTTTGGGCAACCAATGCCAGCGCGGCGTGCAATGACGGCCGCAACCGCAACGTGACCGTTATCAACCGCACCGCCGTAACGGTGCGCGAACTTTATGGCTCGCGCGTGACCACATCCAACTGGGAAGAAGATGTGCTGGGTTCGCGCGTCTTGCCGGCGGGGCAGTCGATCAACGTCAACTGGGACGATAACAGCTGCGAATGCCTGTTCGATTTCAAGGCAGTGTTGACCAACGGCAATGAAATCGTCGCCCGACGGGTCAATGTGTGTGCCGTCAGCAACTGGGTTATCCAGTAAGCGGGGCATAGCTTATCCTATATAGGGGGAATCGCCATCCGTACCGTTGCGTCATGCAATGCGTGCGGGTGGCGATTTTTTTATCGTCTTGACGCGCTGTTAACCATGTCCGTGCCATTGCAGCACGGATTGTCACGGCTTTGGGACAGACGATATCATGAAGGCGGAAAAAATTACCGACGGCACGCCGATGATCGATGCCGAATTAGCGAATAAATGCAGCGAGCTGGCGCTCGGCTGCGCGGAAATCGGCGGTCAGATCGAAGGGGTCACGGGCGACCTTAGCGAACAGATGGAACGACTGGGGCGGCTGGAACAATTGACCGCCGATCTGGAAGTTGACCAGGCGCAAGTGGCGCGCGCGACCGAAGAAGCACGGCTGTTATCCGCGCGGGCGACCGAAAATATCACCAACAGCGCGACACAAATATCATCCAGCATCGCCGAAATTCAGCAATTGTCGGGGCTGATTGAACGTCTGGGCAACCATGTCACCGGCTTTGCCGCCGCGATGGACCAGGTGCGCAGCGTTTCGAGCAGCATC
>CALFXW010000028.1 GCA_937957805.1 uncultured Sphingopyxis sp. | reverse complement strand
TTTCGGATCACTCGTGCCACCCCGGGACACGGTCGGCAACCTGCTGGTGCCGGTGTGCGTCTCCAGCTCGCACATCGCCTTCGGCAGCATTCGCATGGAACCGGTGTTCATGATTCTCGGACAATCGGCCGCCACCGCCGCAATTCTCGCCTTGGAGCGCAACCTCGCGACACAGGACCTGCCTTACGCCGTCCTCCGTGAACGCCGGCTTCAGCCCGGCCAACTTCTCGACGGTGGTCCCCCGCCGCACGCCTTCGTCGTCGACCACCGGATCACCGTCATCCGGGAACACCGTGATCGTCTGCGTCTCGAAGGCTCGGCTGTCCTGCGCGGCGGCGGCTCGTGCGTTAGATTTTCCGGGAGAACCCTGGAGGACGCGCATGTTGAGGCATCTCGTGTTCAGACACCTCGTGGCGGCGGTGGCGGCTATGGTGCGCCGCGCGGCGGCGGCTATGGCGGCGGCGGTGATCGCGGCGGCTTTGGCGGCGGCGGCTTTTCGCGTGGCCCGCGCCCGCAAATGCCCGCACAGATCATCGGCGAAGGCACCGGCAGCGTAAAATTCTTTAACGCTTCCAAGGGTTTCGGCTTTGTTTCGCGTGACGATGGCGGCGAAGATATTTTCGTCCATATCTCTGCGGTGGAACAGGCTGGGCTCGAAGGTTTGGCCTCTGGCCAGACTTTGGCTTTCACGCTGGTTGACCGTAATGGTCGCATTTCGGCAACCGACATCAAGATCACTGGCGAACATTTGCCGCTTGATGGGCCGCAACAGCACCAGAGCGAACGTCCGGCACGTGCGCGTCGTGAACTGACCGGCGAACGCACCACCGGCAACGTCAAATTCTTTAACCCGTCCAAGGGTTTCGGCTTTATCTGCCGGGATGATGGCGGGGCAGATTGCTTTGTCCATATCTCGGCGGTCGAACGTGCCGGTTTCCACGCCCTGAACGAAGGGGACCGTGTCGCCTTTGATATCGAAGTGGATGATCGCGGCAAATATTCGGCGGTCAATCTGGCTGCGGCCGACTAAATAGTCTGCAACCCATAGCAAAAGGCCCGGAAAGCATGACTTTCCGGGCCTTTTTCGTTGCGCGATGTCTGCGCTATTTCGCTGGGTCGTCGGCGGGCGGTGCAGCCTCCGTCGCAGCCTCCGTCGCTTCTGCCGCGGCGCCGGGCGCAGGCGGGTTGACGACATGCAGCGTATAGGCACCGGTTGCATTGCTATAGGGGCTGACCCGCACCAGCAAGGTGCCGGCATGGGCAAAGGTGACGGTCAGGCGACTGTTCAGCCCATCATCATCGCCCGGCCCATCGTCATTGGATGCCGCCACCGAACAGCCGAGCGGCGAATCAACCCCAACTTCGAGGTAGGAATCAAATTCATCCGAATCGAGCTTGATCAAAAAGCTCTGCCCCGCTTCGCCGGTCAGCGAATAGAGTCGATAGGGACGACCCGATTCGACGATGGAGGTTTCCTCCGCGGTCGCGACAACAGCTGCAAACAGGCCGCCCATGCCCGCATTATCGGGCATAGTCGCCTCTTCCCCCGTAAAGCGTCCTTCGACCTTTTGGTCGAGGGTGAGGGCAACCGGCGCATCGGGTTCGCGCAGCGCGGGCAGGCGGGTTAGCACAAGTTCAAAATCCCCCGCGCTTTCGCCATTAAAGCTGGTGGCGCGAATCACATATTCGCCGGTGGTCGGGATACGGCCGATCATATGGCTGTTCAGCCCATCTTCGCCGCCGCCATCATCATTGCTGCCCAGCGAGACAAAATTGCAGCCGTCCATCCGGCCAATTTCGACCATCGTGTCAAAATCATCGGCGGTCAGTTTAATGTCAAAGCGCGTTCCCGCCTCTGCATTGAAACTATAGCGTCGCGCACCCGGCCCTTCGGGCGTGCATTGCGCACCGTTCGTGCCGGGCGCGCTGACCGTGCCGCGGATGGTCTGTCCAAAATTGATCGGCTGCGGCCTGTCATTGTCGCCCCGCGCCGCGCTAGCCGGTGACGCAATCGCCAACATCGCCGCAAGTGCGGTGCCAGCCAGCATCGAAGTTTTCAGCATATATATCCCCTGTATATTCCGCCCCACGGCATTGCCATCATGCTAGCAGGCGTGTGCGCGGTTGCTAGTCCAAACTGGCTGAATCGGCGATGACCAGCATCACAAGATGGACATTAATATGGGCTGGCAAGCGCACGCATCGCCGCGAATATCGCCGCGAGGAGGAGGAGAGCGGCAAGTATAACCCGCGCCGGGTAGAGCCAACGGGCAAAGCCATCATTGAGCAGCCTTGTCGCCCCCCAGGCGGCCAAAATGCCGCCAAATCCGCCAAACGCGGCCAGCCAAAATCCCTGCGTCCATGCCGCGAGCGCGAGGATGAGGAAGGGCGCACCATCGCCCCACATCGCGGCGGCGAGCAATATGGCCGCATGCATGGGCCGTGTCATCGCCGCCTTGGCCGCTGCATCAATCGGGCGGATACGCCAGAACAGCGGCAGCGCCGCAAAGCCGAGCGCCATCGCGCTGAGCAGCAACATGGGGCGCGGCGGAAATTGCGCGGCAAGGCTCGCACCAGCAAAAGCGGCTATGGCCGCCGCAATCAGCGCGGTGCCAAGTGCAGGCAGATGGTGCCCTGCGCTGCCGCCCGGCATAGATGCGGCCAGCCGTGCCCAGCGCCCGCCAAAGGCGGCAGCGAAACAGGCGATCAAACTGGTGAGCAGCGCGGCGGTCAGCATGGATCAACCATGGCGACTCGACGTCAAAAGGTCACGGATAAATAGGTGCCACTCTACATGCCGACGCGCAGGGCGACGGAGGCGAGCAGGCTTTGCTGCGCGGTGTGGCGCATCGGTTCCAGCTTTACCGCATCGTCAATCGCATCCAGATAACAGAGCAGGGTTGGCCCGGCGATGTCGCGGGCCAGCGCGGATTCGAGCTTGGCCGCGATACAGGAAACCGCCGAAAAGCCGCTGTCAGCGGCAAAAGCGCGGATAGAATCGACCGCTTCGACCAATTGGCGCGGCGAATATTGCCCCCGCCCCTCTGCCAGCATGGCGATACGGCGGTGCAGTTCATCACGAATGCGTGCGGCGCGAACTTCGGTCATCATGGCGCAATACCCCAGACTTCATCAGCCCCGGCCCGCGCCCGCCCCGTGGCATGGCGCGCCGGAACAAGGGGATGCTGCGCCCAAAATCGTTAACAGCACGCTAATGATGTTGTAACCGCCGGTTCAGCGGGCAAACGCAGTTGTGCGCTTGACCCTGATGCTTGACAAAGCAGCCAGATTGTCGCACTGGCCCGCACCGAGCTGGTGGCAACGCAATTTGCCGCCTCTATTTTTTTGATTCGCAAATTATAGGCAGGAAACGGGTCATGGCAAAGCCGACCACCGTCAAAATTCGTCTGGTCAGCAGCGCTGACACTGGTTTTTTCTATGTCACAAAGAAAAATCCGCGCACCCAGACCGAAAAAATGTCGATGCGCAAATATGACCCCGTCGTGCGCAAGCATGTCGAGTTCAAGGAAGCCAAGATTAAATAGTCTGCCCTGCCCGTTTGGGCGGTGGTTTGGTGCAGGGCGCGGCGTGGCAAACGTCGCGCTTTTGCTATGGGCGATAGTTATCCGAAACTATCGTTTCGGGCTGGTGCCGTGCCGAAATTCGCCCAACCAGCGAATTGCGATAATGATTACGCGGGCAGCAATTGTCCGACCGCTTCGATAAAGCGCATCACCGAAATCGGCTTGGCGATATAGGCTTCGGCCCCGGCGGCGCGAATCCGTGCTTCATCCTCCCGCCCGGCATAGGCGGTGACCGCCAATATGGGGACGGCGGCAAAATCCGGCTCTTCTTTCAGCGTGGCGATCAGTTCCAGCCCGCTGACATGCGGCAATTGTATATCCATGATGATGAGTTGCGGGCGCACATCGCGCGCGCGTTGCATAACATCGCGCCCGTCGTTGACCGGCACCGGGGTCATCCCCTGCGTCATCAGCAAATCGCAAAACAGTCGCAGGTTCAATTCATTATCTTCGACGACCATCACCGTGCTACTGGCATTTCGGGTAGCATCGGTCATCGCAAGCGAACCCCCATTTTCGCAATATTGGCGGACAAAGGCTTGCCGCTGGCCAGCCCATAGGCCAAAGCCCAGTCCAAGACAAATATTCTGGTTGCGATGATAAATGCAAGCAATGGACAAAATGACGGATGCAGCGACGCTGATATTGGGCGCGTGCGCATGGATTTTGACGGATGATGCGCGTGCCGAACGATTGCTGGCGTTGACCGGCATGGATGCGGGGCATTTGCGCGCGACCATCGAAAGCCCGGCGACACTGGGTGCCATCGGTGGATTCCTGTTGGGGCATGAGGCGGATTTGGTCGCCTGTGCCGATGCGCTGGGGGTCGACCCGGCAATGCTTGCCGCAGCGGCGCGGGGGGTTTGATGGCCCGCCCCCTCCTCATCTGTGATTGCGACGAAGTGTTGATGCACATGGTCGTGCCCTTTGGCGCATGGCTGGCCGCCGACCATGGCATCCGCTTTGCGCTGGAAAATACCAGCTTTGCGGGGGCCTTGACCCGCATCGACAGCGGCGATGTTGTTCCCCCGGTGGAGGTTTGGCCGCTGCTCGACGGGTTTTTCGCGCGTGAGATGCACCGGCAATATGCGGTGGCAGGCGCGGCGGCGGCGCTGGCGGATTTTTCCCGCCAAGCCGACATCGTCATCCTCACCAATGTGGGGGATGCGCACCAACCCGCGCGCCGCCAACAAATCATTGCAGCCGGGATGGATTATCCCGTCGTCGGCAATCGCGGGCCAAAGGGGCCGCCGCTCGCCGACCTGGTCGCGCAATATGCGCCATCGCTCACCATTTTTGTCGATGATCTGCCGCAGCATCATGCATCGGTTGCCGAACATGTGCCCGATGCATGGCGGCTCCATATGGTCGCCGAACCGCAGATCGCCGATAAAATACCCACCGCGCGCCACGCCCACGCCCGTATCGACGGCTGGGCGGAGGCGCATGTCTGGATCAACGATATTTTGGCAGGGGCTGCACCAGCACCCGCCATGCAGAAGGAAGCTGAATGATGACCGATACGCCCGAATCCCGCTTGACCGCCGCAGGGCATGTGCTGCCGACCCCCGGCGCGCCGATTGCCGCCTATGTTCCGACCGTGCTGTCGGGCAACCTCCTCTATATTTCGGGGCAGGTCAGCCAAGCCAATGGTGCGGTTACCAAGGGTCGTTTGGGCGCGGATATGGATGTTGCCGCGGGACAGGCAGCGGCGCAGACCTGCGGCCTCTATCTGATTGCACAGATGAAGGCGGCGTTGGGCGATCTGGGCCGTGTCAAACGCATCGTCAAATTGGGCGGCTTTGTTACATCGACAGACGATTTCACCGACCAGCCCGAAGTGGTCAATGGCACGTCGGAACTGATGCTGCTCGCCTTTGGTGAGGCGGGGCGCCATGCACGCAGCGCGGTTGGTGTGCCAAGCTTGCCGCGCGGCGCGGCGGTAGAGGTGGACGCGATTATTGAGGTGGAAGTCTGACGATATCGGCGCGCATTGCGCCCGGCATCGCCAGCGTCGATGCGGGCGTGTGGGACGCGCTGGCGGGTGGGGACGACCCCTTCCTTTGCCATGCGTTCCTCCGCACGCTGGAAACATCGGGCAGCGTCGGCGGGCAAAGCGGTTGGCAGAGCGCGCCGATTTTGCTGGACGATGGCGTGCGAGTTCGCGCAGCGGCCCCCGCTTACATCAAATATCACAGTCAGGGTGAATATGTATTCGATCAGGGCTGGGCAGACGCGTGGGAATGTGCCGGCGGGCAATATTACCCCAAGCTGCAACTTGCCGTCCCCTTTACCCCGGTGCCGGGACGGCGCTTGCTCGCCGACAATGGGGATGATGCGCGCGCGCTGATCGCGGCGGCAGAGGGGCTGGTCGCCGAACATGGCCTGTCCTCCGCGCATGCAACCTTTGTCGATGCCGGCCAGACCGACCTGTTTGCAGCATCGGGCTGGCTGCTGCGCCGCGATAGCCAATTTCACTGGTTCAACCCGGGATATCGCGATTTTGACGATTTTCTGGGCTGCCTGTCGTCCGCCAAGCGCAAGAATATCCGCAAGGAACGCGCCGCCGCGCAGCGTGCGGTCACCATCGGGCAGTTTACGGGCGGTGCCATCCGCCCCGAACATTGGGACATTATCTGGGCCGCCTATCAGGACACGGGCGCGCGTAAATGGGGCCGCCCCTACCTCACCCGCGAAGCCTTTGACCAATGGGGCGCGTTGATGGCCGATCGCATATTATGTGTCATCGCCTATCAGCATGAACGCCCGATTGCCGCCGCGCTCAATTTCATCGGGGGCGATGCGCTCTATGGCCGCTATTGGGGGGCGACCCGCGATATACCGATGCTCCATTTCGAACTTTGCTATTATCAGGCGATGGATTTTGCGATTGCGCGCGGGCTGGCGCGGGTCGAAGCGGGCGCGCAGGGGCCGCATAAATTGGCGCGCGGTTATGTGCCGGTCGCCACTTGGTCGGCGCACCACATCCCCCACCCCGCTTTTCGCCGCGCGGTGGCGGATTTTCTGGCCCGCGAACGTCCCGCTGCGGCGGCAGAGGCGGCATGGCTGGCGGGGCACGCCCCCTATCGACAGGGTTCAGATCAGGCCGAGCACGGATAATTCGCCTGCAAGCTCCAGCGGCAGATCATCGCCGCTTACCGCGCCGCTCGCCAAGTCAGGCGGCACAGCATCATCGGCCAGATAGCGCCAGCCCTGATGCGCACGGCGCGGGTGGGGGCGCACGGCAATTGCTTGTGCGGCAATGATGATATGCGTCTTGCCATCTTCGGTGGGTTCAAAACCAATGAGTGGGCTGCGTGCGACAATATGGTGGGCGATAATCCAATATAGCGACCCGCCAGTCATTTCGGCTGCACGTTTGGGGCGATAACGGGTGGTGAGCCGCGCCACACCGCCATTTTCGCGCCCGCGCAAGGCCAACCGCTGCGCCAAATAGGGCAGGCTGGGGCAACCAAAGGCAATTTTGCTGAGGTGGAGCGGCACAATTTCCCCTGCCGCTATATGGACTTGCCCGTCAAGCGTGGTTTTAACGCCGGGTGGTGATGCGGGCGATTTCGCGCGCGACCAGCGTTTCCACCAGCGGCGGCAGATGCGCGTCGAGCCATTCGCGCAGCATCGGGCGCAGCAGATTTTCGGTCATTTGCTGAATGGTCATATCACCATTGCTGGCAACCGGCGCTGCATCCGCGCTGCCCACCATCTGGCTCAGCACGTCGAGCGACTGGCGCGAAATGGCGGCGCTGTCCGCCGACAACAGGGCATCTGGGGCATTGCGCCCCTGCGCGTCGGGGGTACATATTTCATCAGGCGCACATATTTCGTCGGGTGCACCATGTTCGGCGGTCAATTCCAAAATATCCTCAACATTGTCGTCAATTGCGGCATCCACGACTGGGGTGTCGGCGCTGTCACTGGCCGCATCCCCCGCATCTGCACCGCTGATCCGCGCCTCATCGCGCGCAATGACGCGCCGGATTGAAGAGAGAATCTCCTCCATCGACGGTTCGCGCGTCATATCCCCCATGGAATCGTCCTATCCCCACTGTGCACGGCGCCGCTTGTCCCCCAATGGGACGTTTTGGTCAAGTGCCGCGCCATCCGAAACGACAGTTTCGGATCAGGCAGCCTCCTGCTTCAGCGCGGCGGCCCGGCCACATCCTCTGCCGCATTGGCGGGCACATTGGCATCCTGCGCTGTGCTGGTGCGGGTGCTGGGGCTGTGCGCAACCGGCGTTGCATCTTCGTCCCAATCCCAGATGCGGTGGCGCACGCGGTTATAATTATCATCAGGGTTATAGAGCGTGACGCCTGCTGCCCCATCGGCGAGGTTGAGGTCGCGTGCTTCCCCCCGGCCCATCGCGGCGAGCAGGGTGAAGCCCGCGACATAGGCATCGCGCCGCGCGGTCACCAATTGCACCTGTGCGTTCAGATATTCCTGTTCGGCGTTCAAAATGTCGAGGATGGTGCGCGTGCCGACGCTGTTTTCGGCGCGCACCCCCTCTAAACTCAGGCGGTTGGCGTCCACCGCAATCGCGCTCGACTGGGCGACGGCTTGCGATGCCTGCCACGCGGCATAGGCGCTGCGCGTCTGGGCGATGACGCCGCGTTCGGCGGCGACCACATTTTCGAGCGCCTGTGTCTGGCGCGCCTGTGCCTGACGCACCCGTGCGGCGGGCTGTCCGCCCTGAAACAGCGGCACCGTCACCGTCACGCCAGCCGATGCGGTATTGTCCCATTGGCGCGGCGGGGTGGGGCCGGTGCCGGGGCGGGTGTTGAGGAAATCGACATAGCTGCCGCTGCTGGTCAGCGACACGCGCGGCAGGCGGGTGCCGCGTGCGGCGCGCACGTCAAAACCGCTGGCACGCGCCGATGCGTCGGCCGCCATCAGGTCGGGGTTGTCGGCCAGTGCCGCTTCCTCCGCCTCTGTCACATTTGCCGGCATGCCGGGCAGCAACGGCGGTGCAACCAGATTTTCGGGCGCATGGCCGACCAAACGGACATAATTTTCGCGGCTCGAAATCAGCCGCGCCTCCGCGCCTTGTTGCTGGCTGCGGGCAAGCGCCAAGCGCGCTTCGGACTGGGCAACGTCGGTGCGGGTCAGATCGCCAATGTCGAAACGGTCGCGGGTTGCCTGCAAATTGACCGACAACACTTCGACATTATTGCGGTTCAACGCCACCACCGCCGCGTCGCGCAATACATCCATATAGGCGGCGACGACCTGACTGAAAATGCTCGATTCGGTGCCGCGCAACAGATGCTGCCCCGCCTCCGCCCGCGTTTCGGCGGCGTGCAAGCCGTTGCGCACTATCCCGCCCTGATAAATGGGGATGGAGAGTTGCAGGCTGCCACGCACTTGGCGGTCGGTGGACAGGAAGGATGCGCTGCCCGCCTCCAGCGATTCGGTATAGACAATGCTGCCGTCGAGCGAGGGCAGACCATCGGCGCGTGCGATGGGCACATTTTCATCGGTTGCGCGCTGTCCGGCGCGCGCAGCGGCGATTGTCGGGTTATTGGCATAGGCCGCCGACAGCGCCTCTTGCAGCGTTTCAGCCTGCACCATCGCCGGGGTGATGGCCATCGCGCTCGCGGCGAGCCAATATAAATGGCGGCGCATATGTGGGGATTTGGGGGGAGGCGTGTGGGGCATATTCGCTCTTTTCTAGTTAAAATGCGAAACTTGGCGCAGGGGCAAATCCGGGCAGTGTAACCGCTTCCAGTTCGGCAAAGGCGATAGGGGCAATGGTGGCATCCGCGCTTTTGACCGCGCGCGCCAGTCGGGTCACCGCGCCATCGCGCAATGCCATGACGGCAATGCCGCCGGGGCGCAGTTGGTCGCTGAGCGCGGTTGGCACCGCTTCGATAGCGCCGTCGATAACCAGCCGGTCAAAGGGCGCGGATTTGGCTGCGCCATCGGCCAATGGCCCCGTGATAATCTGTATATCACCGCCCAGCACCGTGGCTGCGCGTGCCGCCAAAGCGCCGTCACATTCAACCATCGTCACGGTGGCGCCCATGGCGCGCAGCAGCGCGGCGCAATATCCGCTCGCCCCGCCGACCAGCAACACATGTTCGCCCCCGCTGATGTCGGCGGCCTGCAACAGCCGGGCGGTGGTGAGCACCGGGCTGAGCGCGCGCGCGCCACCCAGCGGCACCGCGCGGTCGGCATAAGCGGCGGACATCTGGCCCGCATCGACAAAATCACCGCGCCGCACCGCCGCAATTGCCCCGATCAGCGCGCCATTGGTGACACCATTGGGGCGCAATTGCGTGTCGATCATCGCGCGGCACAGCGCCGCTTCGTCGGACGAAAGGCTATTGGTCGGGGCGTTGGGGGAAGGCGCGATCATGATCTTATCAATTTCCTGAACTGGGGCGAATCTAAACGAGTTGCACCTGTATTGCAAGACTAATACAGCACGGCGGCATAACGCCCTTATCCTGTTATTGCGCGCGTTGCAAAAGCGAACCGATTATTGACGGTTTTTGGTGCCGTGCGCCTTGCCAAATGCATCGCAACCGGTTAGGCGGCGCGCCTTACCACATGGATGGCCCGATGGCGGAGTGGTGACGCAGAGGACTGCAAATCCTTGCACGCCGGTTCGATTCCGGCTCGGGCCTCCATTACCCTGTCAGTCAACGTGCGCTGATGGTTGAAAAAACCCCTGATTTCCGGTAGTTTATGACCATTCGCTGATTGCCAGTGATGGCCTCTGTTTGCCTGCAGTTGCAGATGTTGGGGGCCTAATCAGGGGGCTTCGCCAGGCCTCCATGAAAGCGAGGCCCCCATCGTGCTCACCGACACCGCAATCCGAAAGGCGAAGCCCAAAGACAAGCCTTACAAGGTGACGGATTCGGGTGGGCTTTATCTGCTGGTCAATCCAAGGGGGAGCAAGCTGTGGCGGGTCAAATACCGCATGAACGGCACCGAGCGGAAACTGGCGCTGGGAGCTTACCCGGAAATCACGCTGGCGGAGGCACGTTCGGCGCGTGATGCGGCCCGCAAGCAATTAGCCCATGCGGTTGATCCCAACGTCGCCAAGCGACAGGCGCGCATTGAGGCGAGCATTCGCGCCAGCAACAGTTTCGGCACCGTTGCCGACGAACTCATCGAGAAAAAGGCCCGCGAAGGGCTGGCCGAACCAACGCTGGAAAAGATGCGCTGGTTCGTGAAGCTGCTTGGCACGGATTTCGGCAGGCGTCCTGTAACGGAGATCACGCCGCAGGAAATCTTGCATGAATTGAGAAAGCACGAAAAGCGTGGACGGCTGGAAACCGCCAATCTGCTGCGTTCCTTTGTCAGCCGTGTATTCCGCTATGCGGTTGCCACGGCGCGCGCTGATCGTGATCCAGCACAATTGCTGGTTGGCGCGTTGACATCGCCCAAGGTCAAGCACTTCGCCGCGATCATCGACCAGACCGAGTTCGGCGCGTTGCTGCGCGCCATAGAAGACTATCAGGGCGACCCTTCCGTCATGTATGCGTTGAAACTGACCCCGCACGTATTTCAGCGCCCCGGTGAAATCCGGCAGATGGAATGGGTCGAGGTCGATTTCGATAAGGCGGTCTGGACGATCCCGGTAGCCAAGATGAAGATGCGTCAACCTCATGCGGTGCCGCTATCTCGGCAGGCCTTGGCAATTTTGACCGAGATGCGAAGCCTCTCCGGTTCGGGACGCTACGTGTTCCCATCCGTGCGGACACGAGCGAGACCGATCAGTGACAACACTGTCAACGCGGCTTTACGCCGCATGGGCTATGCCAAGGACCAGATGACCGCCCACGGTTTCCGTACCTCGGCATCGTCCATGCTCAACGAATCCGGCAAATGGAACCCCGATGCCATTGAGCGGGCGCTGGCGCATATGGTCGCGGGTAGCGTTCGGCGCATCTACAACCAATCGGCCTATTGGGCCGAACGTGTTGCAATGGCGCAGTGGTGGAGCGACTATCTGGACGAGCTACGGGAAGGCGGAAACAGATGACAAGCGGCCCCGGTGAAGGATGGAAAGTCTTCGCGGACGGGGATGGTGTTGACGATATTCCACTCTGGAAGGTGCTGGCGAAGATCAGGACGGATGATCTGGGCGAAGGGTTGAACGCAAATGCAGCACTGCTCAATCGGATCAAGCCGCCATTTTCGCGGAATTACAATCTTGCTCTCGTTACAAGCTGCGGTTTCGGATTCCTGTCCGCCTTTTTCCTGATCGGACTTGTGATTTCGCTTCGCACGGAAGCGACCGATTTTTTCTTCTATCTCACATTGGCCATGCTGGCGGCGGCAGTAGCGCCGCACCTCTGGCGGCAGGCATATCAATATGGCCTGAAAATCCCGGATGCTCCGCTGGAACTGCCCCACGAATCCGATCAATTGTTGGACGAGGTGCTGGGGCACTTGCAGAAGGTAGATGGCCCACAAGCCTATTACCTCTCCCGCTTTGGCAAGAAGCGGATTCCGCTCAACCGCAGGCAGTTTTTTGGCAGGCTGCGCTATTTCCTATTCTCCGAACATAGCAAAGATCGGGCTATGGTCATGCGGTTCCCGACCGCGATGCCCCTCCCTGCTGACCTTTATCTCCATCGTGACGATATGGAGAAGATATTGGCGATGAGCGCGCCGAAGCGTACAGCGGGACCGGGCCGGAACGTCAAATATGCCTATATCGAGGCGGTGTTCGATATGCGCGCCGATCAGCGATTGGACGCACTGGACCTGAACGATGAAGCGGCAGCGACGCGTTCCATCACCGATTGGCTTTCAGAATGGTTCCAAAGCCCTGCCAATGTGTCCGCTGACGTGCCTGACCGCAAATTATTGATCCCCTATGCCAGAAAAATTTTCAGTCATTTGAAGAATCGCCCGTCACCCGAAGGCCGCTGACCGCCGTCTTCCTTTTTTGCGAATCGGCGGGGCATTTTCGGCGCACGCCTTTTGTTTTCTGTCGGGCACGGCATTGGCGGATTTCTGCGGCTTTCCCATTACTGGACGATCCACAGGCAATCATGTGCAACTTGGCATGTCTCTCGCCGCGAGTCGGCAAGTAAGGAGACGCACATGGAACCCGTTGCCATATCCATCAATGACACCGCCAAGGCGCTGGGGGTCGGAAGATCGTCGGTTTACACGTTGATAAAATCCGGCGGCCTCGACTCCATCAAAATAGGCAGGCGAACCCTGCTGACCACCGAGTCCATCCGGCGCTTGACGCAATCCCGACAGCGCGCCCTACAAGTTCTTCAAGAGCAGCTTGGAGTTCCCGCTCGCGC
>CALFXW010000027.1 GCA_937957805.1 uncultured Sphingopyxis sp. | reverse complement strand
GAGTTCGCGCATCCCGCGCATCATCATCCGCGCTTCGGTGGGGGATAGCTGGCTCATCTTTGGCCCCTCCTGCGCGTTGAGGAAGGCCAGAAAAGCTGCAACATCGTCGCGTACAAAGGGCGTATCGGCCATTATTATCTCTCCACGGGCGAATCACCGCCATCAAAGCATCAATTTTGTCGTTGCAGAACAAAATCTATTTGTCCCTTTGGCGCAAGCGCGCTTAGGGAGGAAAAATCAAGCAGAACAGGGTCAGGCATATGGCGTCCGCCGCAGAACAGGATTTGGCAAGCAGCAAAGTGGCAGGGGCAAAGCCGCCGTCCGAGGCGGTGGTGGTGCGTTTTGCCGGTGATAGCGGCGATGGGATGCAGCTCACCGGCGGGCAATTCACCCTGTCCACCGCGCTGACCGGCAATGATTTGGCGACTTTTCCGGATTTTCCCGCCGAAATTCGCGCGCCGCAGGGCACTTTGTTCGGCGTTTCTGCCTTTCAGATCAATTTTGGGTCGGATGAAATAACCACGGCGGGCGACGCGCCCGACATTTTGGTGGCCATGAATCCGGCGGCGCTGAAAACCAATGTCGAAAATTTGCGGCTGGGCGGCCTTATCATCGCGGACATTGGCGAATTTAACGACCGCAACCTTGCCAAGGCGAAATATGACCGCAACCCACTGGAAGATGACAGCCTGTCGCGCTGGCAATTGGTGCCGATCAATATCTCGCAATTGACGATGGAGGCGGTGAAGCCCTTTGGTCTCGGTAATAAAGAGGCGCTGCGCTGCAAAAATATGTGGACGCTGGGGTTGGCGCTGTGGATGTTCGACCGTGACCGGCAGCCGCTGGTTGATTGGCTGAAGGCGAAATTCGCCAAGGCGCCGACGCTGGCCGACGCCAATATCGCCGCGCTGAACGCCGGCCATGCCTATGGCGAAACGGTGGAACTGGCCGCGCCGCTGAAACAGCATGCACTGGCACCTGCGGATGTTGCGCCCGGACTTTACCGGACGGTGACGGGGGCGGAAGCGATTGCCTATGGCCTCGTTGCGGGCGCGCAATTTGCGGATTTGCCGATGTTTTTTGGCGGATACCCGATCACGCCCGCCAGTGCGATTTTGCATTACCTCTCCCCGCTCAAGGAATTTGGCGTCACCACTTTTCAGGCAGAAGATGAAATTGCTGCCGTCGCGTCGGCCATTGGTGCATCCTATGCGGGCCAATTGGGCGTAACATCCTCATCGGGGCCGGGTATCGCCCTTAAGACGGAGGCGATTGGGCTGGCGATTATGACCGAACTGCCTTTGGTCATTGTTAATTCACAGCGCGGCGGGCCATCGACTGGCCTGCCGACCAAGACCGAACAATCCGACCTGTATCAGGCGGTATATGGGCGCAATGGGGATGCGCCGCTCCCCGTTATTGCCGCACGCGCGCCGGGCGATGCCTTTGAATGCGCGATAGAGGCGTGCCGCATCGCCACCCAATATATGACGCCGGTGATGTTGCTGACCGACGGCTATATCGCCAATGCGGCCGAGCCATGGAAAATACCAGACTTGGCAAGTTTTGACAGGTTTCCGGTTCAATTTATGGAAAAAGCACCTGAAAGTGGCTTTATGGCCTATGCCCGCGACAATAAATTGGCGCGACCATGGGTAAAGCCGGGCACCAAGGGGCTGATGCACCGCATCGGCGGTATCGAAAAGCAATTGGGCACCGGCAATATCGATTATAATCCCGCCAACCATCAGGCGATGACCGACATTCGCCGCGACAAGGTGGCAGGGATTAAGGTGCCCGACCAGATTGTCGATCAGGGCGAAGCGGGTGATGCGCTGGTGGTCGTTGGCTGGGGATCGACCTATGGCCCGATCAAGCAAGCGGTGAAACGTGCGCGTGCGGCTGGAAAAAAGGTGGCGCACGTCCATCTGCGTCATATTTGGCCGATGCCCGCCAATCTGGGCGATTTATTGCGCAGCTTTGGCAGTATTTTGGTGCCCGAAATGAACACAGGCCAGCTCAAAACCGTGCTGCGCGACCAGTTTCTGGTCGATGCGCGCCCGCTCAACAAAGTGTCGGGGCAACCCTTTACCATCGCGGAAATAGAGACGGCGATTGATACTGCGCTGGCAGGCACACGGGGATGATTGACGCGCGCGCCTCGCTCTGGACCATTGCCGCGCTGGTCGGTCTGGCACTGGCGGGCTGGTTTCTTGGCCCCAATATGCTGATGCTGGGGGTGGTTATCGGCGTGTTGCTGGCGACAAAAATCATTCCAAATCTGGCGGGGGCACCCGCAGCCGTTGCGCTGGGCATCGCCCTTGGCGTGCTGCTGTTCGCCGCGCTGCTGATCTGGGTTACGCGCTCTGAACTTAGTTACATGGATTTGGGCAGTGTCGCAGGCCAGGTCTATGGTGTCACATATGCCACGGCGGGTCTGTTCGGCGGCATTGCCATTCGTGCGTTTTGGTGCGCGCTCCAATCCATTACCAAAGCTTAGGCCATAGGGCAGGGAAGCAAGATGAACGATATGACCCCACCGCAAAAATCCTCCCCCAAGGATTGGGAGAGCGATCAGGAAGTGCGCTGGTGCCCCGGGTGCGGCGATTATGCCATATTGAAGGCGGTGCAGCGCACCATGCCCGAAATTGGCGCAACGCCCGAAAATACGGTGTTTGTCAGCGGCATCGGCTGTTCGTCACGCTTCCCTTATTATATGGAAACCTATGGTTTTCATACCATCCACGGGCGCGCGCCAGCGATTGCGACGGGGGTGAAGCTGGCCAATCCGCAGCTTGATGTCTGGATTATCACCGGCGACGGCGATGCGCTTTCGATCGGCGGCAACCACACATTCCATATTTTGCGCCGCAATCTTAACTGCCAGATTTTGCTGTTTAATAATGAGATCTATGGCCTGACCAAGGGGCAATATTCGCCGACCAGCGCGGTGGGTACGCGCACCCCGTCCACCCCATATGGTTCGGTGGACAGGCCCGCACAGGCCTGTGCCTTTGCGCTGGGGGCGGGGGCGCGTTTCGTTGCCCGTGCCTTTGACGTATCCAAGGAATTGCCAGCCACACTGGTGGCGGCGCATGCGCATAAGGGTGCGGCATTTATTGAGATATTTCAAAATTGTATTGTCTATAATGCAGATGTTTTCGCAGGTTTCACCGAAAAGGCGAATAATCATCAGCAGTTGTGGCTGAAAAATGGTGAGCCGATGCTGTTCGGCAGCGAAAAATCGGGTGGGGTAAAGGGCATCGCGCTCGATACCGAGAAATTGACGTTAAAGGTCGTCGACGTGCCCGATGGTGATTGGCAAAAGGCTGGCGTGATCGTCCATGATGTGACCAACCGTTCGATTGCCCATATGCTGGTGGAGATGCGCTTTGGCGAATTTCCGATGGCATTGGGGGTTTTATATGATGATCCGCGCCCAAATTTTGACGCGCAGGTCGGCGAACAAATGGCCAGCGCCAGCGCGGGCAAGACGCCCGATTTGCAAAAATTGCTCGCCAAGGGGCAGACGTGGACGGTCGCGGCATAAATGCGGCTCCATGACGTCGCAGTGATGGATTTGGCGGCATTTTGGGGGCATATTTGCCACCATGGCTAATGGTCGCGGTGCACAGCTTGCCCGCTTGGGCGATCGTTTTTCCGGTGGCGACGGCACCATTTCCGTTGCCGCGCGCCGGATGCTGCAACCCATTCTCCACCGCTGGATTGCGCGATTTGGCCGCGTCACCCGCGAAGGGGCGCTGCACCTGACCTTGCCCGATGGTTCGACGCAATTGCTGCAAGGGTCGGGCAATGGGCCGGTCGCGAGCCTAACTCTGCACAATTGGTCGGCGCTATGGCAGGCGCGGCTCGCCGGATCGGTCGGCTGGTATCGTGCCTGGCAGGCGGGGCATTGGGAAAGCCCCGACCTTGCCGCGCTGTTCGCCTTTATATCCGCCAATGGTGCGGCGATGGGCCAATTGGGCCGTGCAAAGGGGTTGCGCCGCTGGTTCAACCGGCTGCTGCACCGCCGCCAAGCCAATGATGTCGTGCGCGCGCGCGAAAATATCGCCGCGCATTATGACCTCGGCAATGATTTCTACGCCGCATGGCTTGACCCCAAAATGCTCTATTCGAGTGCGATTTTTGCGGATGGCGATGATCTGGCAAGCGCCCAAACGCGCAAAATGGACGCAATTTTGGCGCGCTGTGCGCTGATAAAGGGCGCAAAACTGCTGGAAATTGGCTGTGGTTGGGGGGCGCTTGGCGAACGGGCAATCCGCCACCATGACGTCCAATATATTGGCCTGACGCTGAGCGAGGCGCAGGCCGCGCATGCCAGATCGCTCGTCGAACCGCTGGGCGGCGAAATTGCGCTGTGCGATTATCGCCATGCAACAGGCACATATGACGCGATTGCCAGCGTCGAGATGGTGGAGGCAGTGGGCCGCGAATATTGGGGTGATTATCTGGGCGCGATTTCGCGGCTATTGCGCCCCGGTGGGCGGGCTGCGATCCAATATATCGCGATGGATGATGCCATGTTTGCCGATTATGCGGCGAACACCGACTTCATCCAGACCTATATTTTTCCGGGCGGTTGCCTGATTTCCACCAGTGAATTTCGGGCAAAAGCGCTGGAATTGGGCCTCGACTGGCAGGACGAGGTGCATTTTGGCATGGATTATGCCGAAACCTTGCGCATCTGGCGCGAAGCATATAGCAAAGCGCGCGCGGCGGGCCTGCTACCCGGCGGATTTGATGATGCATTTGACCGGCTGTGGACTTTTTACCTGAGCTATTGTGAGGGTGGGTTTCGCGGCGGCGGGATTAGCGTGGCGCAGGTGACGCTGGTAAAAAATTAGGTGGGAGGGTCGGACATGGCGAAGTGGATGAAGGCAGCACGGGTGGCAGCTTTACTGGGTGCGGTCATGATCAGCCTGCCGCTGACCGGCGCATCGCAGGCGCAATCTTCCACCCCGGCCACCCCCCCGGCAGCTAACGCCGCGACCAGCACTGCTGACTTGCCACGCGATGGCAATGCCCTGTTCTGGACCACGCCGCAGCGCGACACCGCATTCCGCGCGATGGAACAGATTTTGCCCTTTCATACCGTGCGCGCAGGGAGCAATTTTCACATTCTGGCCGATGGCGCGCCTATAAATCCGCGGTGGAACGCCGATGGGCGCGACTGGGATTTGGCGAGCTATATGGCCGATCAGCGCCTCGCTGGGATTATCGTGCTCCACCACGGGCGCGTCGTGCTGGAACAATATGGGCTTGGCTTTGGGCGGGAAGGGCGCTGGACCAGTTTTTCGGTGGCAAAAAGCTTTACCTCCACCCTGGTCGGGGCGGCACTGCGCGATGGGGCGATTTCCTCGCTCGAAGATCCGGTCACGCGCTATATCCCCGAACTGGCGGGCAGCGGCTATGATGGGGTGAGCGTGCGCCAATTGCTGACCATGACATCGGGGGTGCGCTGGAATGAGGATTATACCAGTCCGACGAGCGATGTAGCGCGCTTTTTCTT
>CALFXW010000026.1 GCA_937957805.1 uncultured Sphingopyxis sp. | reverse complement strand
GCATTTCGGGCGCAATTTCATTTCGGTAACCGCCGCGACGGGTGCCGACTGGAATGCACTGCACGGCGATATTGCAGCGATTCTGCTCGACCATTTTGTTGGCGATATGCCGCTGTTCCACCCGGCGAGCGCGGCGGGCATAAATGTGCCAGCGGATGAAGATTTACTCGAGTTTCCGGTTGATCCTGCGGACGCGGACATTGTCGATCAGATCCGCGACCTCATCGACGCGCGGGTGCGCCCGGCGGTTGCCAATGACGGTGGCGACATTATTTTTCGCGGGTTTGATAAGGGCAATGTCTATCTGACGATGCAGGGTGCCTGTTCAGGCTGCCCGTCGTCAACAGCGACACTGAAGCATGGTATTGAATCCCTGCTCAAACATTATGTGCCCGAAGTGACCGCGGTGCATGCAGTCTGAGGTGCGGCAGGTGATGAATCAGACGCTGGATGCCGCTGCGCTCGACCAATTATTCCGCAGTGCCCGCAGCTATAATGGCTATTTGGACCGGCCGGTCAGCGATGCCCAATTGCATGCCATTTGGGATTTGATGAAGTTCGGTCCGACCAGTGCCAATTGCCTGCCCGCGCGGATCATCTGGTGCACCAGCGACGCTGCCAAGGCACGGCTTGCCGCTTGCGCCATTCCGACCAATGCGCCCAAGATATTGGCCGCGCCGGTGACCGCCATCATCGGCATGGATCAGCAATTTTACGAACATCTGCCGGAGTTTTTTCCGCACACCGACGCTAAAAGTTGGTTTGACAGCAATGCCGAACTGGCGGGGTTGACTGCATTTCGCAACAGCAGCCTGCAAGGCGCATATCTCCTCCTCGCCGCGCGCGCGCTAGGTCTCGACACCGGGCCGATGTCGGGATTTGACAATGCAGCGGTCGATGCCGCTTTCTTTGGCGATACACCGCATATCCGCAGCAATTTCATTGCCACCATCGGCTATGGTGACCCGGCGAGCATTTTTGAGCGCAGTCCGCGCCCCGAATTTGCCCGTTTCAATCAGATAATCTGAAGCGCTGACAGTCATGGCGCGACTGTTGGTAATCGATACGACCAGTCGTTTCCTGTCGTTGGCATTGTTCGATGGCGGGGCACTGATTGCCCATGACCACCGCGATATTGGTCGCGGCCATGCCGAAGCACTGCTCCCCGCTGTTGCGGCCCTGCCCGACGGCGGGATCGCGCAAGAAATTTGGGTCGGTTGTGGCCCCGGCAGTTTTACGGGGTTGCGCATTGGCATTGCCGCCGCGCGCGCGCTTGCCTTTGCATGGGGGGCTAGCCTACGCGGCTTCGATTCGCTGGCGCTGGTCGCCGCCGCCGCCCGCGAAGCGCACGGTATCGATAATTTCTCGATAGTGTGCGATGCTGGGCATGGCGAATGGTTGGTCGCCAATGCACCGCATGATGCCCAGTCGCTGGCACCGCCGGACGCAGTGAAGGTGTGCCAGTTCCTTGTGGCGGGCGAGCGTGCGGCCGACCTTATTGCCCAGCGCGGATCGGGCCATGGCTTTGCAGCCAGCGCAGATAGTCGCGCGGCGATGGGGATTGAAAATGCGGCCTTTATCGACCCGCCGCGCAGCATTTATGCGCGCGCGCCCGATGCAGCGATTTCGGGTAAAGGTGGATGACTTACGCGATTATTCCGCTCGACGGGCGACATATCGAACAAATATCGCATGTCAGCGCGGCGGCATTTGACCCCAGCTATGGCGAAGCGTGGAATGTCGGGCAGATAATCGCAATTATTGGTCTGCCGGGATATCAATTGTTCGGATGCATGGCGCCGGAGGGCGGCGGACTTGCCGGATTCGCCATCGTCCGGCGTATGTTGGATGAAAGCGAATTGTTGCTGCTCGCGGTGCATCCGGCAATGCAGCGCTGTGGTATGGCGCGTGCAATGATCGAATATTGGCGTGCCGCTGCGCGAAAAGGCGGCGTCGAACGTTTGCTTTTGGAGGTGCGCGCCGACAATATGGCACGCACATTATACCAGCAAATGGGCTTTAGCCGAATTGCAACGCGACCCAATTATTATCGCGGCGGCGACGGAAAGTTACGCGATTCTGAAACAATGCAACATTTGATTATCGATAACGACGATAGGCAAATGTCAAATATCATTCAATAATTTATATTGCGCCGGCCAATATATAAGCCTAGGCGAAAACAATCGGACTGAGTTGGCAAGATATATCGACTCAGCCGTTGTCATTCCCCCATCGACTCAGGAAGAAGGCATATGTCTGATACCAATGATACACGCGAATTTCTCGCTACTTTAACCGCCGACATTGTTTCGGCGCATGTCAGCAACAATAGTGTTTCCGCTACGGAATTGCCGGGGTTGATCCAGTCGGTATTTGGCGCGTTGAACGGGCTGGGTGATGCACCTGCCGTGGCAGAAGAACGTCCCCAGCCAGCGGTTTCTATCCGTTCGTCGATCAAGCCCGACTATATCATCTGCTTGGAGGACGGCAAAAAGCTGAAAATGCTCAAGCGGCATTTGATGACGCATTATGGCATGACGCCTGATGATTATCGCGCCAAATGGGGGCTTGCCGCCGATTATCCGATGGTTGCGCCCAATTATGCCGAACAGCGCCGGATGCTGGCCAAGCAGATTGGCCTTGGCAAATCGGGGCGCGGTGGGCGCCGTAAGCGGGCGAAATAAGTAATCGCAGATGAAAAGGTTGCGCGCGGGCTGGCACTCCTTGCTTGTCCGCGCGCGCGCCTCGTCCTATAGTTGCTGGCCTGTCGGGCGAACGGAGCAATAATGGGTCACGCAATCGATATTGAGGCGCTGTGCGCGCAAAAGGGGCTTCGGATTACCGAGCAGCGCCGCGTTATTGCGCGTGTCATCAGCGATTCGGCCGATCACCCAGATGTGGAAACGCTGCACGCGCGGGCATCCGCCATCGACAGCGGCATTTCGATTGCAACCGTCTATCGCACCGTGCGCCTCTTTGAAGAAGCCGGGATACTGGACCGGCATGATTTTGGCGATGGCCGGTCGCGTTATGAGGCGGCGCCTGAGGCGCATCACGACCATCTGATCGATGTCGAAACCGGCCGGGTCATCGAATTTGTCGACCCTGAACTGGAAGCCTTGCAAAAGGTCATTGCCGAACGGCTGGGCTATCGGCTCGTCGACCATCGCATGGAGCTTTATGGCGTCGCCCTCGACCGCAAGGATTGACGCTGCCGCGCACGCGCTGCCGCGCCTAACCGTCATCGGCTGGGCGCGCGTTATTGCACGGTTACTGACTGCGCTGGCATGGCTATTTACCTGCGTGCCACTCCATTATCTGACCCAGTTTTTGATGCGTGGCTCGCCATGGCCTAAATATTTTCTGGGCGGCACGGCGCGCATTTTTGGCGCGCGGGTTCGCATGACGGGGCAAATGCCGCGCCGTGACATGTTCATCATCGCCAACCATGTCTCTTGGCTCGATATTTTGGTTCTCGCCGGGGTGAGCGGCACCGCCTATGTCGCCAAGGCGGAGCTGCGAGCATCGCCGTTGCTGCGCTGGTTGGCGGATATGAACCGCACCATCTATGTTGCGCGCCACGAACGTATGAATGTTGGCAATCAGGTTGCAATGGTGCGCGAAGCATTGGCAGAAACGCGCGCGGTCACCGTTTTCCCGGAGGCGACGACGAGTGATGGCCAAAGCCTGCTGCCCTTCAAAACATCTTTGCTCGCCGTGCTTGAACCACCCCCGCCGGGCATTAGTATTCAGCCCGTATATATCGACTATGGTGCTGAAGCGTCCGCCATTGCGTGGGTGGGGGAGGAGCCGGGGTTGCACAATGTCCTGCATATTCTTGCGCGTCGCCGCCCGATTGTGACGGTGATTCATTTCCTGGAACCCTTTGCGGGCGATGGCATTGGCGGGCGCAAGGCAATCGCGAGCGAAAGCCGCCGTCGGATGGAAGAAGTGATGCACCGTCCCCGCCATTAAGGCGGTGTGACTAGGGCGCCGATGATAAGGTGCAAATCACTGCCGCCCCTTGCATCTGGCGGGCATATGGCTAATCGCGCCAATCATGCGCAAGGGTGATGTAATCGGCGGAAAATACCATGGGCGGCGCCCGCAGCGGGTGCATGTCAAAAGCTTTGGCTGTCAGATGAATGTCTATGACGGCGAACGTATGACCGAATTGCTGGTGGCGGACGGCATGGCGCTGGCCGACAGCGCAGCAGATGCCGATCTGGTGGTGCTCAACACCTGTCACATCCGCGAGAAGGCGACCGAGAAAGTCTATTCCGACATTGGCCGCCTGTTGCGCGATGATGGCAGTCGCCCGATGGTCGCGGTGGCGGGCTGCGTCGCACAGGCGCAAGGGGCGGAAATCGCGCGGCGCAACGGCGTTGATATCGTGGTTGGGCCACAGGCATATCATAATCTGCCAACGCTGGTGGACAGCGCACTCAGCGGCAAGACGGCGATTGACACCGACATGCCCGCGCAGTCCAAATTTACTGCGTTGCCGGTGCGCAAAAAAGTCGCGCCGAGCGCCTTTTTAACGGTGCAAGAGGGGTGCGATAAATTTTGCACCTATTGCGTCGTCCCCTATACGCGCGGGGCGGAGGTTAGCCGCAGCTTTGCCGCCATAATATCAGAGGCGGAAAATCTGGTCGCCGCTGGTGCGGTGGAAATCACGCTGCTGGGCCAAAATGTCAACGCATGGACGGGCGAAAATGGCAAGGGGCAGGGCTGCGGGCTGGACGGCCTCATCCGCCATTTGGCGACCATCAGCGGTCTGGAACGCATACGTTACACCACCAGCCACCCCAATGACATGACCGACGCGCTCATCGCCGCGCATGGCGAGGTGGAAAAGCTGATGCCCTTCCTCCACCTGCCGGTTCAGGCGGGGAGTGAGCGCATCCTCAAGGCGATGAACCGCAGCCACAGCCGCGAATCCTATCTGCGCATCATCGAACGGGTGCGCGCGGCGCGCCCCGGCATCGCCATTTCGGGCGATTTCATCGTCGGCTTTCCCGGCGAGAGCGAGGTGGATTTTACCCAGACGCTGCAATTGATCGACGAAGTGCGCTACGCACAGGCGTTTAGTTTCAAATATAGCCCGCGCCCCGGCACCCCGGCGGCGGACATGGCAGACCAGATTGCCGGCGAAGTGATGGACGAACGGCTGCAACGCTTGCAGGCCGCGCTGCAACGTGACCAATTTGCCTTTAATCAGGCCAGTGTGGGTCGGCGGACAAAGGTGTTGCTCGAACGCCAAGGGCGCAAGGCGGGGCAGTTGCTGGGCAAGACGCCATGGCTGCAATCGCTACACCTCGACGGCACCTGCGCCATCGGCGACATGGTGGAGGTTGATATCATCGCTGCGGGGCCAGCCAGCCTGTCGGGGCGGCTTGTCGAATAGCCGAATAGCGGGCAATATCGGCATGTCCCGATTACGGCATGATTCTGTGCCGCCATCGCCCATTTTAGGAACCCGATGAGCCGTAAAAGCGCACCTGCCCGTTCGGGCGAGCATAGCCGGACCGAAATGCATTTCGACCGCCCGCAATTATTGCCGCAGCTTTTCGGGCAATTTGACCAAAATCTTGTCGCCATCGAAAACCGTCTGGGTGTCTATATCACCGCGCGCGGTGACAAAGTGGGGGTCGATGGGCCCGCCGAAAATGTCGCCATGGCGCGCGACGTGTTGCACCAGCTTTACCGCCGCATCCAGCGGGGGGAGGATGTGGATACCGGCCTGATCGACGCTGCAATCGCCATGGCCGCCGAACCCGCGCTCGACGGTATCATCCGGCAGGAAGATCAAGCCGCGCCGACAATCATGATCCGCACGCGCAAGAAAACGATCGTCCCGCGCAGCGTCATGCAGACGCAATATATGACCGAACTGGCGCGCCGTGACATCATCTTTGCGCTTGGCCCGGCGGGCACCGGCAAAACCTATCTCGCCGTCGCGCAGGCGGTCAGCCAGTTGATCACAGGGTCGGTGCAGCGGCTGATATTGTCGCGCCCGGCGGTCGAAGCGGGCGAAAGGCTGGGCTTTTTGCCCGGCGACATGAAGGAAAAGGTCGATCCCTATCTGCGCCCGCTTTATGACGCGCTTTATGACTGTCTGCCCGCCGAACAGGTCGAACGACGTTTGGCGAGCGGGGAGATAGAGGTGGCACCGCTTGCCTTTATGCGCGGACGCACGCTGGCGGATGCCTTCATCATTTTGGATGAGGCGCAGAATACAACGGTGCCGCAGATGAAGATGTTCCTGACCCGTTTCGGCATGAACAGTCGGATGGTGGTGTGCGGCGACCCCAAACAGGTCGATTTGCCCGCACCGGGCACGTCGGGGCTGGCGGATGCGGTCGCGCGGCTCGAACATGTCGATGGCATGTCGGTGGTGCGCTTCACCAGCGCCGATGTTGTCCGCCACCCCATCGTCGGGCGGATTGTCGATGCCTATGAAGGGCCGGATGCGCCGCGCGCATGATCGAAGCTGATGTGCATATATCCAGCCCCCTGTGGGGCGCGTCGGTTGATTGGCAGACATTGTGCGATGATGCGTTGGCCGCTGCATTGGCTGAAACACCCTTTGCCGCGCTGACGACGGGGGAACGGACGGTCGAGGTTGCAGTGCAGCTCGCCGATGATGCGGCGGTGCATGGATTGAACCGGCAATGGCGGGGCAAGGATGCGCCGACCAATGTTTTGTCCTTTCCCCAGCTTGACGGCGATGATCTGGCGACGATCAGCCAATTGGCGGGCGCGGGGCCGGAAATATTGCTGGGCGACATCATCCTCGCGCAGGAAACCTGCGCGCGCGAGGCGGCGGAAAAAACGGTGCCGATCAACGTGCATGCCAGCCATTTGATAATCCATGGCTTGCTCCATCTTTTGGGCTATGACCATGTGGCGGATGCGGCGGCTGAGGATATGGAGGCGCGTGAGATACGCGCGATGGCGGCATTGGGGTTCGCCGACCCCTATCGCGCGGCAGGGGGGGGATGATGGCAAGCGCCAGAGGGGATGAGGGCAGGGCAAATGGCGGCTGGCGGCACTGGCTGGCGCGGCTGATCGGCATTGGCAGCGAACCCAGCCTGCGCGAACAGATCGCCGATGCGATTGATGAGGCGGAGGAGGATGCCGCCGCCATCGAATCCGAAGGGGGTGATGGGGCATTGGCGCGCGCCGAACGCGACATGCTGCGCAACATGCTGCGTTTTGGGTCGCTGACCGCCGATGATGTGGCGGTGCCGCGTGCCGACATTGTGGCGATAGCCGAAAGCGCCAGCATGGCCGATGCCATTTCCCTTTTTTCAGAAGCCGACCATTCGCGCCTGCCGGTGTATCGCGACGCGCTCGACAATGTTGTCGGCATGCTCCACGTCAAGGATCTGTTCCGCCTGATGGCGAGCGGTGCCAAACGCGCAGGCAAGATTTCCGACAAAAAGGGGCTGATCCGCCAGCCATTGTTCGTGCCGCAGTCAATGCCCGCATCACGCCTGCTTGGTGAAATGCAGGCAGCGCGCGTCCATCTTGCCATTGTGCTTGACGAATATGGCGGCACCGAAGGGCTGGTGACGATTGAGGATCTGGTCGAACAGATCGTCGGTGATATCGAAGATGAATATGATGATGCGCCCGAAATCCTGCTTCACCAGCGCGATGACGGCGGGTGGGACGCGGATGCACGCGCCGAACTGACCGATGTCGCGGCAGAGGTGGATGCGCGGCTGATTGATGCGGATGATGATGTCGATACTTTGGGCGGGCTCGCCGTTGTGCTGGCTGGCCATGTGCCCGTGGTGGGGGAGGTGATTGCCCATCCCAGCGGCTGGACGATGACGGTGACGGCGGGCGATGAACGACGGGTGGCGCGGCTGTTGCTGACCCCGCCTGCTACAAAGCCTTAACGCCGCCCCAATTGCCTTGCGGCAAAAAGGACATTAGGCGCGGCACTATGACTGCCCAAACATCCCCTGCCAGCAAATTGCGCATCGCGATGTTCAGCGGCAATTATAATTATGTCCGCGACGGGGCCAATCAGGCGTTGAACCGGCTGGCGGGTTATGCGCTGGCCAAGGGAGCATCGGTGCGCGTTTATTCGCCGACCACCGCCACGCCTGCCTTTGCCCCGACCGGCGATCTGGTCGATGTCCCTGCCATTCCGCTGCCCTTTGGTCGCGGTGAATATAGGCTGGCGCGCGGGCTGCCGGGGCGGGTGCGCGCGGATATTGAACGCTTCGCCCCCAATATTTTCCATGTGTCCGCGCCCGACATATTGGGCCATCGCGCGCTCACCATGGCGCGCGCGGCGGGCATTCCGGTGCTGGCGTCGGTGCATACTTTGTTTGAAACCTACCCTGCCTATTATGGTTTGGGCTTTATGGAAGGGCCGCTGGTCGCGTTGCTCCGGCGGTTTTACAATCGCTGCGATGCGCTGGTCGCCCCGTCGATAGAGATTGCGGAGCGGCTGGAGGGCCAGGGGATTGAACGGCCAATTTCGGTCTGGTCGCGCGGGGTTGACCATGCGCGTTTCCACCCCGACCGGCGCGACAATGGCTGGCGGCGGCAATTGGGCATCGCCGATGACGAACTGGTTATCGGCTTTCTGGGCCGTCTGGTGCTCGAAAAGGGGCTGGATGTTTTCGCCGCCGTCTGTGCCGAATTAAACCGGCGCGGCGTTCACCACCGGGTGCTGGCGATTGGCGACGGGCCGGCACGCGACAGTTTTGCCGCCGATGTGCCGGGTGTCATTTTTGCCGGATTCCAGTCGGGGAATGATTTGGGCCGCGCGGTGGCTGCCATGGACATATTTTTGAACCCCAGCGTCACCGAAACCTTTGGCAATGTAACGCTGGAGGCGATGGCGGCGGGTGTCCCCGTGGTTGCTGCAAACGCCACCGGCGCACGCACCTTGGTTGACGATGGCGTCAGCGGCCGGTTGATCGCCCCGTGCGACATATCCGCTTATGCCGACGCGATTGCCGCTTATGCCGCCGACCGGGCGCTGCTGGCGGCGGCGGGTGCGGCGGGACGTGCGGCATCGCTCGCTTATCATTGGGACATTATCAACCAAAAGGTGATCGACGAATATTGCCGCGTGACTGCGCGATGAGCCACGATATGCCGCTTGCCGAGCGGCTGCGGCCGCAGGCATTGGCGGATATCGTCGGTCAGCCGCACCTCACAGGCGCTGAAGGCAGCCTGACGCGCTTTGTCGCCAGCGGGCATCTGCCATCGATCATCCTGTGGGGGCCGCCGGGCAGCGGCAAGACCAGCATCGCGCGGCTGCTTGCCGATGCGGCGGGCTATCGTTTTCAGGCGATTTCGGCAGTTTTTTCGGGCGTTGCAGATTTGAAGCGCCTGTTTGCCGAAGCGCGTGACCAAGGGTTGCTGGGGGAGCGGTTGCTGCTGTTCGTGGATGAGATACATCGTTTCAACCTCGCGCAACTCGACGCATTTTTGCCGGTGATGGAGGATGGGACGATCACCCTTGTCGGGGCGACGACCCAGAACCCCAGCTTTGAACTGAACGCCGCGATGCTGAGCCGCGCGCAAACATTGATCCTGCGCCCGCTCGATGAAGCGGCGCTGGGCGTGCTGCTCGACCGGGCGGAGCAAACATTGGGCCGCGCGCTGCCCATCGACGCTGGCGCGCGCGCGATGCTGATCGAACGGGCGGGGGGCGATGGGCGCAACCTCATCGGCATGGCCGAAACCATATTTATCGCGCTGGGCGATGGCGATGAACCGCTGAATGCCGCCGCCACCGCCGCGCTGTTGGGGCAGCGGATGCCCGCTTATGACAAGGACAGGGACGCCCATTTCAACCTGATTTCCGCGCTGCACAAGACGATGCGCGGATCGGATGTCGATGCCGCGCTATATTATCTGGCGCGGATGCTGGTGGCGGGGGAAGACCCGCTCTATGTCCTCAGGCGCATCACCCGTTTTGCGGTGGAGGATGTCGGCATGGCCGACCCACAGGCGCTGGTGCAGCACGCCAACCTGTTCGACCAGGACGCGGCCCCCTACTGGCCGCGCTGGAGCCAGCACGCCCTGACAGGCAGCGACGGGCACGCCTTCACCGCACCCGTGGGCAGCCATGCACCCAACGCCTGGGGGGTGCAGGACATGCTGGGCAATGTGTGGGAATGGGTGTCTGACTGGCATGGCGACGACTACTACGCCCACTCCCCGCGCAAGGACCCCCAAGGCCCGGCACAGGGCACGGTGCGCGTGCGCCGGGGCGGCTCCTGGCACACCTGGCCGTTCTATGCGCGCTGCAGTTTCCGCAACTGGAACGACCCCAGCACCCGCTACACGCTGGTGGGCATACGGCTGCTGCGCGAGTGACGCCGCAGCCGGCCGCGCCACTGTCAAGCCTTTGACACCCAGCCCGCACCCAGGGCGGCGACAATCCCGCCATGCCCTGGGATCTTGCGCAGCCTTTCACCCTTGAACTCACCCCACAGTCCGGTGACATCGACGGCCTGAACCACACCAACAACGCCGTGTACGTGCAGTGGTGCGAAAGGGTCGCCTGGGCACATTCGCAGGCCCTGGGCCTGGACCTGCACGACTACCACCGCCTGAACCGCGCCATGGCCATCCGCCGCAGCGAATACGACTACCTGCTGCCTTCGGTTCTGGGAGACGCGCTCACCCTGGGCACCTGGCTGGTGGCCAGCGACGGCAAGCTGACTATGGAGCGGCGCTTCCAGCTGATCCGCAACAGCGACCAGGCCACCCTTTTGCGCGGCCGCTGGGATCTGGTGTGCATCGAGCTGGGCAGCGGCAAGCCG
>CALFXW010000025.1 GCA_937957805.1 uncultured Sphingopyxis sp. | reverse complement strand
TCGATGCCCAAAGCCGCCTGCTGCGTGTGCTGGAGGGGCGCTGTTTCCGCCGCCTTGGTGGCTATGGCAATTTACCCTTTGCAGCGCGGATAGTCGCTGCCACCCACTGTAATCTGGTGCAGATGGTCGATGAGGGGCGTTTCCGCCGCGACCTGTGGTTCCGGCTTGCCGTCCTGCCGGTGCGTTTGCCCCCGCTCATCGAACGCACACGCGACCTGCCGCAATTGGTGCTGGCATTGGCGCGCGAACTGGGGGTGGAAGTGCGTTTCAGCGATGCTGCGATGCTGCGGCTGATGCGTCACGATTGGCCGGGCAATGTCCGCGAATTGCGCAATGTCGTTGCGCGCGCGGCACATCTGCCTGACCCGATGTTGGTGCAGGCAGAGGATGTGGCAGGTCTGCTCCACCCGCTGGCCGACAGCCCGGCCAAACTGGACACAGGCCATGATGCCCGCATGGCGGCGGTCGAACGCACCGCGATTTCGGCCGCGCTCAGCAATAATAACGGGGTTGTGGCGGCGGCGGCGCGACAATTGGGGATTTGCCGAACAACTTTGCAGGACAGGATGCGCCGTCACGGTATCGAACGTCAGTAAATTCCCTTTGGACAGGCGCGCCCGGTTGGTCCCAATGGCGTAAAACTGTCCGAACGAAGCGTCGGGGTGGGTAACGACTGGTCCCAATACCCAGGCCCCGACGCTTCACCCGTTACCCGCCTGTCTTGCCCATTTCGACCGTGGCAATCGGCGACCAGTTGGCGCGGTCGGGCTGCATTTCCACATCAATCCGTTCCTCACTCTGATTGGGGCGGCCAAAGTTGCGGATGATCCGCGCACTCAGCGTGGATGGGCCATTGGGGTTGGTGCGGTCAGGGGCAAAGCTGTTCGCCTGAATTTGATAGCTGCCATTGTCGGCCCGGCGCAGGACAAATTCCTCCGGCCCAAAGCCATTGGTGACATCGGCGGTCAAATGGCCGCCACGCCGCCCCTGCCGGTTGCTATAGCCGACGCGTTCCCCATCCGCTGCGGTGACCCATAGGTCGAGGTCGGTGCGCGGCGTATTCCATTCGACCACGACGCGCAGGTCGAGGTCCAGGTTGCGGATCAGCGACGCAGGCAGCACCCGGCTGTCCCCGCCCAGCGCGCGCAATTGGGCCAGTGCGCGGTTGGCATCCATCAGCGCGACCGTTTCAAAACCTGCATAATTTTCGCGCCGCACCTTGAGCACGGCATCGGCGATGCTGGCGAGTGCTTCGGTCAAATCGGCGCGCGCTGCATCACGCCTGCCCGCGCTGCGATGCGCCTCTGCCCGCGCCATCAACGTCACACCCAGGGTATAGAGCGGTTGCGGGCGTTCATTTTCGCGCATCGCCAACTGGCGCAGCAGGAAAATCGCCCGATCAACATCGCCATAACGGGTCAGGCGATTTGCAACGATGGCGAGCGTTTCATTATCGCGGGCGGGTAGATCGAGCGCTGATTCAACCGCGCGCCGCGCCTCTGCCACGCGGCCGGCGCGAAAATGCCATTCGGCGACATCGAACCAGAAAATCGGCAACGCGCCATATTCGCGGGCCAAAACATCCTGTTCCGCCTGCCAGTCGGCAGCATTGGACAGCCGGGCGATCCATATTCTGTCCGACGACCATGTCGGCAAGCGAATGCCGTCATCGGCAGCATAGCCTTCGGTCGCGCTGCTTGCGGGCTGGTTCGATGCCATTTCGGCGGCTTCGGCATTGACTGCACCGCCAGCGACGCGCGATGCGGTGAGGACGATGTCCTCTGTCGGTGCGGCCATGACGGGCGGCGGTGGCGGTGGCGGCGGAGGGGCAGGCGGCGGTGGGGGTACCGGCCCTTCATTGACGCTTTCCGCCCGGTTGCGCCGGTCATCATTGCGTCCATCGCGCCTGTTATCGCGCGGTAGTGGCCGCTGCGGAGTTGTTTCTACCGGAAAGCGCGTTTCCCACCAGCCGATGCGTTCGCGCCACATCCCTTCCACCTGCCCCAACCGCTGTGCCTGCAGGCTGGCGATTTGCCGGTCGGCATTGGCGCGCATTTGGGCATATTGGTCGGCCAGCGCTTTGGGGTAGGTGGCGGGCGGCGGGATATTGGCCTCCACATAATCGCCCGGATTTTCGAGCACGATGAAGCTCGCCATCGGGCTGGCGACACCATAACGCCGCGCCCACGCGACCATTTGGTCAATCGGCATGTCGGCGGCATCGGCGGCCAGACGGCGCGATGCCCAAATGGCCCCTGCGCCCGAAAAAACCGCGCCTTCGCCCATCGGACGTTGAAAGGGGGTGCGCCGACCATCGGGCGCGACCAGCGTCAGGCCGCCGGTTCGGGGCATCGGCCCGACCAGCCGGAAACGCCCCGGCGCAGCGGGCAGGCGCAACGCGTCAATGCGGTTGCCCGCGTCATCATATAGCGCGCCGATCGCCGCATCGCCGCCGTCGAGCAGGGCAATCGCCGCCTCTGCCCGGACACTGCGCAAATCGACAAAGGCACCGCCCGACGCGCCGGTAACGGCGGACAGCCAACCCCTGTCCACTTCGCGGTCCGATGCGATGGCATGGGTGCGGCAGGGCAGGGAAAAATTGGCCCGCGCATCAATTGAAACGCGCCCGTCGCTGAAAAGGAGGCAGGTCGCCCCCGGTGCAACTACTATTTGCGGCAGGGCGGCAAAGCTGGTGCCACCGGCATAATGGACGGCGGCGAGAACCGCTGCCAGATCGGCCGCGCCATTGACCCGCCGCGTTTCAACCCCCGATGAATCAAACAGGCTGATGGTAATGGACGATGGCCGCCGCTGCGCCAGCCATTGGGTCAGCAGCGCCTGTTCGGCGGCGCGGTCATCATCGATGCGGCTGGCCGAACGATCCCAGAAAATATGAACTGGCGCGCTGCGATCCGGCCCAGCGGCGCCGACCGGGATCGGCGCGTCGAGGGTGAAAAACCCCTCCCCATTTGCATGGCGCGACAGGTTGAGCCGCGCGGCGTCACCGGGTGCATTGGCCGAAATGCGCAGCGTACCGTCCAATTGCGCACGCCAGCGTTCGACATCAACCGCTGCGCCATTTTCGCCCGGTCTTTGCCCCAAACCATCGGGAAAGCTGATCTGCCCCGCATCGCGTTCGATATGGAGCGTGAAGCGGCCGACCGGCCCTGACGGACGCATGGGCAGAACATACCCCTCCCGCGCATCAACCGGCGATGTCATGACAAGGCGGATGGTGCGGCTGGCGCGCGGGTTGATCGGGAAAATGCGGGTTGAAAATTGGTCGGCCCATGTGACTTCGGCAAGGCCGGGGTCAACCCGCACCGCAACGCGCCGCTGATAGGCTTCACGCGCCTGATCGCGCGGGGCGATGACCCCGTCGATCAAATCCTGCCCGACGTCGAGCGCATAGCCGGTGACGACGGCCCCGCGCGGCATGTCAAAACGAAAATCGCCCTCCAAAACCTCCCCCCCCTCATTTTTGAAGGTGGCGGTGATGGTGGTTTCGGCGATCCCGCCGATGATACGCACGCGCACATCCATAACCTCTATCGCCAGCGCATGGCTGGCACCGGCGTCCGACCTGACGCCGCGCACATGGCCGAGCAGTTGCACGCTTGGGAGTGCAGGGGCGCTGGCAGGGGAGCTGGCGGCGGGTCGGCGCGGCGCGGACGCTTGGCTCCACGCCGGGGCGGCGAGCAACAGGGCGATGGTTGCTGCGCCAGATAGCCCAATATGTATCCTCATTGCCCACCCCTAAATGATATATAGTAACCTTGATACTGCCCAGCATTGTCTGTCGCCAAGCTGAACAGAGAGGTAAGCTACATCAGGGTGAGGCCGCATGATGTGACATCATGCGCTGCGGCGCAGCAATTTTCGTTCGGCACCAACAAAAAGGGGGGGCGCTATGCCCTACGCATGCACGCGATAGCCGCAGATAATCCCGAACAGAAAGGATGCGAAAATCGCCAATTGCACCTGTCCGTCGGGGTCATACCAGCCGAAAAGCTGATGACCCCAACCCCACAGACCGATGAACATGGTGAGCGAAATCAGGCCCATTGTGAAAATCCACTTGATTGTCGCGGCCCGACCTAAAGCAAAATGGTTAATAAGCGGTGCGGAGCCACCGCCGCGCGGCCTTTACCCTTGCCAGCGCGCGCGCGTCGGGCCATAGGCGCGCGCATAGCCCCACCCAGCGATTAAAGAGGCCGCGCGCGATGAAAGTCGAAGTTTTCGTCACATTAAAACCGGGCGTGCTCGACCCCCAAGGACGCGCCATCACCCATGCGCTCCACGGGCTGGGCTTTGCGGGGGTGGAGGATGTGCGCGCCGGACGCTATCTGACGCTCGACGTCGCCGACGGCACGACAGAGGCTGAGGTGCGGGAAATGTGCCAGCAATTATTAGCCAATACGGTCATCGAAAATTTCCGCATCAGCGGCATCTGAACAAAGAAAGGTCGGCCCATGCGCAGCGCGGTCATTGTCTTTCCCGGTTCCAATTGCGACCGCGACATGGCGCGCGCCATCGAACTGGTCAGCGGCCATGCCCCCCAGATGGTCTGGCACAAGGATAGCGAACTACCCGCAGGCACCGATTTCATCGCCCTGCCCGGCGGCTTTTCCTATGGCGATTATCTGCGTTCGGGGGCGATGGCGGCGCGCAGCCCGATTATGCGCGCGGTCATCGATGCTGCAGCGCGTGGCACGCCGGTTCTTGGGGTGTGCAACGGCTTTCAGGTGCTGACAGAGGCTGGGTTGCTCCCCGGCGCGCTGATGCGCAATGCCGGGCTGCATTTTCTGTGCAAGGATGCACCGCTACGCGTTGAAAACAGCCAGAGCATTTTTACCAGCGGCTATGGCGCGGGTGAGGAATTGGCGATCCCCATCGCGCACCATGACGGCAATTATGCCGCCGATGCCGATACGCTCGACATGTTGGAGGGGGAGGGGCGCATTGCCTTTCGCTATCGCAGCGATGTGAACGGGTCGGCGCGCAATATCGCCGGCGTCCTGAACACGGCGGGCAATGTTCTGGGCATGATGCCGCACCCTGAACGCGCGGTCGAAACTGCGCATGGCAATCTGGACGGGCTGCGCCTGTTCCAAGGATTGCTGGGGGTTTTGGCTTAGGACGCCTGCCACCCCCGCGAAGGCGGGGATATGCCCTTTGCGCCCCTGTGCAGGGAGGGGCTTAAGACAAAATATCCTGCCTTGGCCCGCTAGGCTCCCGCTTTCGCGGGAGCACAAGTAAGGCTTCTCCTGCATACGCCGGAGCACAGCCCTCTATTGTCATCCCCGCGTATGCGGGGATCCATCGTCAATTTCGCGCCGAATCTATGTTTCACGCAGAGGCGCGAAGGCGCAGAGGGCGCAGAGGGCGCAGAGGGCGCAGAGATTATTTCACCCCTCCCGTTTACGGGGGGGGGTTAGGGGGTGGGTGTTATTGATGCTGGGGTGGGTGTTATTGATGCTGGGGTGGGTGTTATTGATGCTGGGGTGAGCGTTAATTCCTCCCCCCATGGGGGAGGGGGGATAAATCTCTGCGCCTTCGCGCCTCTGCGTGAAACCGGAATTGGGCACCGCCGCCCACCCCGTTCGTGTCGAGCGAAATCGAGACACAAAAGGGCAGGTAGCTACGCAACCGCTTGCGCCTTGGCGACTTGGCGCGAACCCAAATACCCCTCCACCGCCGAGCAGCGGTTCTCAACCCGTTCCTGTCCGGTTTCAAATGCCCGTTTTGAACGGGGTGAAGTCGGTGCCCCGGTCATAGACATCCAGCCCTTCGCGCCGCTTTATCGCCGTGACGATCCAGATGGTGATGGGCAGCAGCAAAACCTCCCACCCCGATTTGGTCACCCATTGCGAAAAGACGGTTTTGAACAATTCGCCGGTCGGCCAGCTTTGTTCCCCATAAAAAGCGAGCGGGTAGAATAGCAGGCTGTCGATCCCCTGCCCGATGATGGTGCTGGCAACAAAGCGCAGCCCCATACGCCGCCCATTGTCGGCCAGTTTCATTTTGGCGAGGACAAAGCTGTTGGCAAATTCGCCCGCCCAAAATGCGCTCATCGATGCAAGGACGATCCGCCAGCTATTGCCGAACACCGCTTCATAGGCCGCCTGATCCTGCCAACCGGGTGCGGGCGGCAGTTTGACGACGACAAAGGCCATCACCGCCATAAAGGCGAGCGCGGCAAAGCCCGTCCAGATAACGCGGCGGGCGCGGGCATAGCCATAAACCTCGGTCAAAACATCGCCCAGCACATAGGATAGCGGGAAAAATAGCACCCCAGCGCCGAACGGCCATTCGCCGATATAGGGGATGTCGATGAAGGATCGTTTGGCCGCACCGATGATGTTGGAGAGGAGGAGGATGGCGACAAAGGCCGCCATCGCCAGATCATAATAGCGCAATTGCCGGCCGTGGAGCGCCGCACCGTCAAGGTTGGTCAGCGCGCCCGCCGCACCATCTTCACTGTCATCTGCCATGGGGCACGAACATATCGCTATCGCGGATGATTGCAAATTGGGTTATGGCCACGCCACGGCCCCGTAGCTCAGCTGGATAGAGCATCGGATTTCTAATCCGATGGTCGCAGGTTCGAACCCTGCCGGGGTCACCATATTTATCCGAAACCATGGTTTCAGGTGCTCTCCCGCCCCTATCCGAAAATATCCCCCGCATCGTCGGGACGCAGTCGGTCATAGGCGCCATAAGCGACCGCAAGGCCGATGATGCCGACCGGCAGAGCGACAATGATGCCCGCCAAAATCGCGCCCACCACATCCCCCAAGGCAAGGGCGAAGATCGCGCCAACAAGGCCCAAAACCCCCTGCAGGATCAGCACCGCGACGATATAGAGCAGGACAAAGCCGACAATCGGCCATTGGTGACGCCGCGTCAATTTCCAGCTTTGCGTCAGTCCGTAAATGGGGTTGATCGACCGCGCATCGGCCATAACCGGGACAGCAACAAACAGGCGCGCCGCCAACCAGATGAGGAGTGGGATTAGCACCAGCACCAACCCCACGCCCAGCATGGCGATGCTCATCGAAGCGCCGCCGCTCGAAATCACGCCCATGCCTATAAATGCGGCGATCAGCAGCGCCAAAATCAGGACAACGACGATGCCAACCACAAAACTGAACAATAAATAGAGGATGGCCGCATTGGTGCCATAACCAATGGCGCTGCCCATATCCTGTTCATCGGACAAGGCGATGCGGTAAATCGCAAATTGCGCGGTTGCCTGTAACAGCGCGGCAACGACCGACGCGGCCAGCAACCCGCCGCCCAAACGGAATAATTGGCTCGCATCGCCCGATGTTCCGGCGCTGGCGATTTGCTGCGCAATGGCTTCGGGACTGCTGCCCACCATCGCATATACCAAAATCTGGCCCACCAATATTGCCCCGCCAAGCAGCAATAATATCAGCCGCAGATTCCGGCTGACAAAGGCGACCGCCGACGATGTCGCCGAACCAATATCAAAATCGCGCATAAAATCCCCTGTTCCGCCCCGCCCGATTGGACAGTTTGGCTTGTCTGGCGCAACCAGCCCCCTTGTCAAGCGCGCCGTAGCGGCGCAGGGGCAGCGCATGGACGGTGATATGACCTTAACCGACGGGGTGGATTGGCAAATTGCGGCACGGCGCGTCGATTACCCCGATGCGCTGGCGGATATGGAAGCCCGCGCCGCCGCCATATTTGCAGGACAGGCGCACGAACGCATCTGGCTGATCGAACATCCCCCGCTTTATACTGCGGGCACCAGCGCCGATCCTGCTGAAATGGTCGATGCGCGTTTTCCGGTTTTTGATGCGGGGCGCGGTGGGCGCTACACCTATCACGGGCCGGGGCAGCGGGTCGCCTATATCCAGCTCAACCTTGCCAATCGTGGGCGCGACATACGCTGTTTCGTGCATGCTATCGAAGCGTGGGTGATTGATACGCTGGGCGATTTTGGCATCGCTGCGCGCCGCGCGGAGGGGCGGATCGGCATTTGGTGCGATGGGCCGGACGGGCGGGAGGCGAAAATCGGCGCGATCGGCGTGCGCGTGCGTCGCTGGGTCAGCCTGCATGGCCTGTCGATCAACGTCGCGCCCAACCTTGCCCATTTTTCGGGCATCATCCCGTGCGGGATCAGTGAATTTGGGGTCACCAGCTTAGCCGACCTGGGCATCGATGCCGATATGGCGGCGGTGGATGCCGCGCTGGCGCGCCATTTTCCGGGCTTCCTCCAACGACTGGGAGGCGTTAAGGGATGCGCATGAGCAAGATTTTATTGCGCACCGCGCCCATCCTCCTCCTCCCGCTAATCAGCGGATGTGACTGGTTTTCGGGGCAAAAAAGCGAAAGCGACATGCGCAACGTCGAAATATTGCCCGGCACCGCGTCGGACGAGATGATAACGCTCGACAGCGCGGCGGGGGACGGCACGGCGATTGACCCGAGCACCGCCACCGGCCCTGCCACCCCCGCCGCCGCCAGCGAAGGTGACGCCAGCGATGCCGAGGATAAGGGGACAGACGCAGCACCCGCCGACGGGGCGAATGGGGGCGATCAGGTCATCGCCCCGCCCGCCAGCGACGCCCCCGCCAAGAATAACCGTTAATCTATCCCCAAAATCTTGTGCGTCTGTAACGACAGGCGCCAGCGCGGATTGGCGTGGATATGCGCCATTGCGGCGCGGACATTTGCCGCGCGCTGGGCAGCATCCGCAACGTCCATCGGCTGGACGAAAAAATGGCTGAACGCCCAATTTTCCATCACGCGCCAGTCGCTGCCCGGTTGCGGCCAGATGAGTTTCAATTCATCGCCCGATGTCTGGACGACGTGGCTGCCCGCCTTTGGGCTGATGCAGATCCAGTCGATGGCGCGCGGCACCGCCAATGTCCCATTGCTTTCGATGGCGATGCGAAATCCCGCGCCGTGCAGCGCATTGATGAGCGGCGCATCCACCTGTAGCATCGGTTCGCCGCCGGTGAGGACGACCAGTCGGCCCGTCGCCCCATCACCCCAAATTGCGGATATTGCGGCGGTCAGCGCGTCGGCATCGGCAAAGCGCCCGCCGCCCTGCCCGTCCATCCCGACAAAATCGGTGTCGCAAAATTGGCAGATGGCATCGGCGCGGTCGGCTTCGCGCCCCGTCCATAAATTGCACCCGGCAAAGCGGCAGAAAACGGCGCGCGCGCCGCTCTGCGCCCCTTCACCCTGGAGCGTGACGAACATTTCCTTGACCGCATAACTCATGGGCGGAGCGGGTCGGCGGCATAGTGCGTCGGGTCGGGCAGGCCAGCCTCTACAAAGCCCTTGGCCCGCAGCCGACAGGCGTCGCAGCGCCCGCAATGCACCCCTGTCGGGTCGGGGTCATAGCAGGTCCAGCTTATCCCCGCGTCAATGCCCAGCCGCGCTGCTTCACGCGCAATGTCGGCCTTTGTCATGTGGAGCAAAGGGGTGGCAAAGGCAAAGCCCGCCCCCTCCACCCCGTCGCGCGTCGCCAGATTGGCGGTCGCGGCAAAGCTTTCGACAAAGGCGGGGCGACAATCGGGGTAGCCCGAATAGTCGAGCGCATTGACCCCCAAATATATGGTCTTGGCCCCGCGCGCTTCGGCAAGACCAAGCGCGAGGCTGAGGAAGATGAGGTTGCGCGCCGGCACATAGGTGATGGGGATATTTTGCGCATCGCCCCTTGCACCACTCGTCGCGCCAACACCATCCTTTGGCACCGCAATATCGGCGGTCAGCGCCGAACCGCCAAAGCGCGTCAAATCGAGCGGCAGGACGATATGTTCAACCGCGCCCAGCGCGCGTGCCACCTGCACCGCTGCATCCAATTCGCAGCGGTGGCGCTGATTATAATCGATGGTGAGCGCGATTGCGTCAAACCCCGCTTCGCGCGCGAGGCCGAGGCAGACGGTCGAATCCAGCCCGCCGGACAGCAAAGTAACCGCCAACGGCCGTGTTTTTGTGGGGTGCGCCATGGCGGCGCTATGCCCCCGGCGCGCGATTTGGGCAAGTCGCCCACAGAAAATGAGCCGCCCCGGGTTGGGGCGGCTCAGGTCGATCCATCAGGATCTGCTTGGGAGGAAGTGAGCCACAATCGAGGGTTCACTCCACCCTTGTCGCGGGATATGGTTAAAATTGCGTGAAGGGGGTGGTTCGTGCCCCTATCCCCGTTCCTATCTCGACACGCTCGATATGAACGGGTGGAGAATGTGTCATCCGTTCGTGTCGAGCGAAGTCGAGACACGCGCCGCCATATCCCTGCCCCTAGCCGCAAGCGCCGATGCGCCGCCCCTCAAATGTTTGGGAAAAGGGTGCGCCGCGCACCACGCCCTGCGTTTCGATTTGCACCAGCCGGTTGGTTTCGCGGCGGATCGTGGTGCGGCCATAGCCTGCGGTGCCACAGTCATAGCCCACCGTCACCTCTGCATTGCCGTCGGCGACGACAAAGCGGGTGCAGGCGCTGCGCTGGTGGCGAATCTGGATGAGCTGCGCGGTATCGCCCAGGCAAATACGCTGGCTCGCCCCGCCGTCACGGTCGGTCAACTGCCAGCCGCCGCGTTCCAATTGCCCCAGCATCGCCAACCCCGGCGTCTGCGCCGTGACAGGCAGCGCAACGACCGACGCCGCAAATGCAGCGCCCGCCAGACCATATTTATATTTCCACAATTTGTGGATCATCTGCATCAGCCCCTCAACCGCTGGTGCAAACCGCAACGCCCCCACGCGCTGTTCGCCCAAGCTTTATATACGCGCCCTAGCGTAAACTAGATGAACAGGGGCTTTCGCTATGACGGGGGGCACAGGGCGGCGGGGTCGATGGCAAAATGGCGCGAACAAAAGGCGCAATCAATGCCAATCATCCCATCATCCCCCACCATATCGGCGCGTTCGTCCGCCGGAAAGCGCGCGACGACCGCCTGCAAATGGCCAGCGTCACAGCGGCAGCCGCGCGTCAGCAGCGGGCCTTGTTCGACCAAAATATCGCCATCATCATGGAAAAGCCGCCACGCCAAGGCTTCGAGGCTGAGCGTCCCGTCGGTCAATTCATCATGCGACAGCGTGCTGGCCAGCGTTTCGACATGCTGCCAGCGCGCATCCGGCCCCAGATGTTCGTCGCGCACGGATATGCGTTCGCGCCCAACCTCACCCGCCGCCAATTGCTGCATCAGCACCCCGCCCGCAACGCACCCCTGGCCAGCCACATGGGCAACCGCGATGCGCGCAAAAGTCGGCAATTGTTCGGATTGGCGGAAATATGTTTGCGCCGCGTCGGCCAGACCATGGCCTTCCAACGGGACAATCCCCTGATAGCGGGTGCCATCGCTGCCCGCGACCGGCCCTTGGTCGAGTGTAATCGCCAGATAGCCATTGCCGAACAGCGCAAACAGGCTGGGGTCAACGCCTGCTTCTGTCAGTTTTTCGGCATCAAAGTCGAGGTATCCGCGCAATTGCCCGGCGCGATAATCGGCCACCAGCAGGCGGATCGGCCCGTTTTCGGTTTGCGCCTGGAGCGTAATCTGGCTCGCATCATCCTTGAGCGTTGCGCCGAGCAAGGCGGCCAGCACCAAGGCTTCGGCCAAAACACGTTCGGCGGCGGGGGGATATTGGTGGGCGGACAATATGGTGTCGAGCACCGGGCCGAGACGCACCAGCCGCCCGCGCGCATCGACGCCCGGCAGGGTTAGCGACAGCGTGCGGTCGAAATGGGTTTCCCCACCGTCAACATTGTCCCCGGCATCGCTCACAACCGGCCAAATGCCCACAACAGGATGGATTTTTGCGCATGCAGCCTGTTTTCCGCCTCATCCCAGATGCGCGATTGGCCGCCGTCGAGCACGCTGTCGCTTGCCTCCTCCCCCCGGTGCGCGGGCAGACAGTGGAGGAAAATGGCATCGCCCGCCGCATGCGCCATCAACGCGTCATTGACCTGATAGGGGGCCATTGCCGCCAATTTATTATGGACATGTTCCTGCCCCATCGAAACCCATGTGTCGGTGACGACAACATCGGCCCCCGCAACAGCCTCTGCCGCATTACGGGTAAGCGTTATGGTTGCGCCCGCCGCACGCGCGGCGTCGGCAAAGCGCGGGTCGGGCTCATACCCCTCTGGAACGGCATAACGCACTTCAAAATGCATCAACCCCGCCGCCTCTATAATCGAATGGAGGACATTATTGCCATCGCCCAGCCATGCGAGCTTCAGACCGGGCAGCGCCTTGCCATTTTCGATAATCGTCAGCAAATCAGCCATAATCTGCGAAGGGTGCGACAGGTCGGTCAGCCCGTTGATGACAGGGACACTGGCATAGGCTGCCATTTCCTCTATCTTGGCATGGTCATCGGTGCGGATCATGATCGCATCGACATAACGCGACAGGACGCGCGCAGTGTCGGCGACGCTTTCCCCGCGACCAAGCTGCATTTGTCCGGCCGCCATGAAAATGCTGTCACCGCCCAATTGCTTCATCGCCATTTCGAACGAGGTGCGGGTGCGGGTGGAGTTTTTTTCGAATATCATCGCCAATGTGTGCCCGGCCAAGGGGGCATCATCATCGACCCGCCCCTTGGGCCAGGGCGCGCCATCCGCGCCGCGCCGCGCCGCTTTGCGGGTCAGCGCGTCGGCCAGCATCGCGGCGATGCCGTCACCCCCTGCATCGGCAAGGTTCAGGAAATGGCGCGTCATGCGGGGGTGGGCGTGTAGGACGCCGCCCCTGCCGACAATTTTTCCATACATTCGGCGATATGCTCTTCGGTGATGATCAGCGGCGGCAGGACGCGAAAAACATTTTCGCCCGCCGCAACGGTCAGCAGCCCATGATTATCGCGCAGATGGGCGACGAAATCGCGGCTGACCGCCGGTTCCTTCATCTTGATACCCAGCATCAGCCCGCGCCCGCGAATCTCCTCAAACAGATGGTCATGGTTGGGCAGCATCTGTTCAAATGCGGCGCGCAGCCTGTCGCCCATCTGGGTTACATGGTCGAGGAAGCCGGGTTCCTCCATCACGTCGAGGATCGCGCTCCCCGCTGCCATGGCCAGCGGGTTGCCGCCATAGGTGGAACCATGGGTGCCGATGACCATGCCCTTGGCCGCCTCTGCCGTCGCTAGGCAGGCGCCCAGCGGAAAGCCGCCGCCAATCCCCTTGGCCGAGGTTAATATGTCGGGCGTGATGCCATAATGTTCATAGGCCCACATCTTGCCCGTCCGGCCATAGCCGCACTGAATTTCATCGAGGATGAGGAGGAGGCCATGTTCGTCGCACGCTTGGCGCAGCCCGGTGATAAATTCGTGCGTGCCAGCGGTCATCCCCCCTTCACCCTGCACGGTTTCGACCATGAAACCGGCGGTTTCACCATCAATCAGCGCCAGCGCGCCCGCCAGATCATTAAACTGGGCATAGGCAAAGCCGGGGAGCAAGGGTTCAAAACCATCGCGCATCTTGGGCTGGTCGGTCGCCGAAATCGCGCCCAGGGAACGGCCATGAAAGGCGTTTTTGAAGGTGATGAGCTTATAGCGTTCGGGGTTGCCGTTGACGTCATGGTAGCGGCGCGCGGTTTTAATCGCGCATTCAATCGCCTCCACCCCCGAATTGGTGAAGAAAACGGTGTCGGCAAAGCTGTTATCGACGATGCGCTGCGCCAGCGCTTCCCCCTGCGGGCTACCGTAAAGGTTGGAAACATGCATCAGGGTTGCGGCCTGATCCGCAATCGCCCGCGTCAGATGGGGGTGGCCATGGCCCAGCGCATTTACTGCAATCCCCGCCGCAAAATCGAGCGCACGGCGACCATCCTCACTGATTAAATGCACCCCTTCGCCGCGCACGGGACGAAAGCCGCAACGTGGGTAAACGGGCATCAGGGGGGTAATCGTCATCGCCATCCTCCAAAACAAAAAGGCGACCCAATGGGCCGCCTGATCTGGTCCGCTCCCTTCATAGGGGGCCGGAGGGCCGGAATCAATCCGGCGTCAAGACCCTTTGGTCGCGCGCCTGCCCGCCCTGTTTGTTGCCTGCCCAGTTTATAGGGTCACTGCGGTAACGCACTTGCGCGCGTCGCGGTGCACAGGCAGTGTCCGCGCCATGGCACGATTTGCCCCACCCCCACCACCGCTCGACGGTGCGCTCGACGCGCTGCTGGCCTATATCGATGCCGACACCCCGCCGCCGGTCGATGACTGGCACCCGGCGCAGCACAGCGACATTGACATCATCATCCGCGCCGATGGCAGTTGGTGGCATGAGGGGGGGGAGATTACACGCCCCGCGATGGTGCGGCTATTCTCACGCATCCTGCGGCGGGAGGGGGATGGCAACCACGTGCTCGTCACCCCGGCTGAGTTACTGCGCATAAAGGTGGAGGATGCGGCCTTTACCGCCGTCGAAATGCGCGCCGAAAAATGGGACGGCGAACAATTATTGCTGTTCCGCCTCAACAATGGGGAAAATATCCTCGCCGATGCTGAGCACCCGATTTATTGGCGCGGCGGGGACACAGGTGCGCGCCCCTATATCCGCGTGCGCGGCGATGCCGCCTGTCCGCTGGAGGCACGACTGACCCGGGCTTGCTATTATGCGCTGGCCGAACATGCAGACGACAGCGGTCTTGTATGGAGCGCGGGGCAGCAATTCTCCCTATTGGGTGCGGCAGCATGACCCGCCACGACGCGCTCCACAATGATTTGCTGCGCCGATTTGCTGATGCGCCGCCATTGGGCGAATTGATGGCGACCGAAGCGCCCGACCTGCCGCTCCCCCAACAGCCGCGCCGCGCCGCCGTGCTCGTCGCCTTTGTCGCGCGCGAACGCCCGACCTTGCTTCTGACGCGGCGACAGGCGCATCTGCGCCAACATGCAGGTCAAGTCGCCTTTCTGGGCGGCGGTAGCGATGGCGATGAAGATGCGGCAGCGACGGCATTGCGCGAAGCGTGGGAGGAGGCGGCGCTCCCCCCCGATGCCGTGCGCATCATCGGGCAAATGGCGGCGTTTCGCACTTTTACCGGCTATGCGATTACGCCTGTATTGGCGACCATCCCGCCCGATTTGCCGCTGGTGCCCGACGCGGGGGAGGTTGCGCGTCTGTTTGAAGCGCCATGCGACATTTTGTTCGACCCTGCGCAGCGCACACTGACCCGCGTCGAATGGCAGGGCGCGATGCGGCAATATTGGGAAAGCCATGTCGATGGCGAACGTGTGTGGGGGATTACCGCCGCGCTGATCCGCGCCATCGGCGACGCGCTGGCGCTGGAGGGGGAGCCACAGGCGCTCAATGGCTTTGGCATGCGGCGGTGCGCATGACGCAAGGCTCCCCCCAACTGCCCGACGCGCCATGGTGGCACGAACCCGCGCTCCAGCGGGTCATCGCCCTGCTGGGTGGTGGCGATTGGGCACGGCTGGTCGGCGGGGCGGTGCGCGATTCTTTGGCCAATTTGCCGGTTGCAGACGTCGATATTGCAACGCGGCGGCAACCCGATTGGGTTGTGCGTGCGGCAGAGGCGGCGGGGATGAAGGCTATACCGACCGGCATTGCGCACGGGACGGTGACGCTGATTGCCGATGGCGCGCGCTTTGAGGTGACGACATTGCGCCGCGACGTCACCACCGACGGACGGCGTGCCACTATCCTCTTCAGTGATGATTGGGCGGAGGATGCGGCGCGGCGCGACTTTACGATCAACGCGCTTTATGCCGATGTTGCGAGCGGCCAGATTTATGATCCGACCGGCGGCATTGCCGATTTGGCGGCGGGGCAGGTGCGCTTTATCGGCGAGCCCGCGCGCCGGATTGACGAGGACCATCTGCGCATCCTGCGCTGGTTCCGTTTTTTTTCGCGCTTTGGCCGGGGCGCAGCAGACATAGCGACGCTGGAATTATTGCGCGCCAAGGCGCCGTTGCTCCGCAGCCTGTCACGCGAACGGGTGGCCAGATCGGAAGAGC
>CALFXW010000024.1 GCA_937957805.1 uncultured Sphingopyxis sp. | reverse complement strand
CACGAATTCCAGATGCCCAGCAGCGCGCCCCTCCCTCAGCAGCCCGAGTTCGGCTAGCAGCGGCTCGGCTGCGTCTTCACTTGCGCCGCGCGAGATATAGGAGCGAACGAAAACTTCGACATCACGCTTGATCGTCTCCGCCGTCGCGCGCACCGCTTTCCGGGAGTCCGCGAGTTCGAGCAGGCTTTTAACGATAGCGGCGCGATCAAAGTCGCTCTGTGTAATGAAATTGAAAGCATAGCAAAATGTTGTTGTTTGCTCCGGCGCCCCCGCAAAGATGTAATGCGTGATCCATGCCGTCGCCGGGTCTTCGAGATAGGGGTCAAGGCCGTCCGCGTCATCGAGCAAGAGCCGACCGAGAGGCGTCGGAAAAAACCTATCTTCCACTTCTTCAATCATTTGGGCGGCGACCGCCCAATGCTTGATGGCGAAGACCATATTCCGGCCAACCCCGAAACGAGCAATCGCGTCGGGCCTCTGAAAGAGGCCCTTGCCCGCCCCATCGCGCACGGCATCATAGGCTTTCTTGAGCCACAGCAAGCGAAGGGGGAAAGTATCGTGGCCTGCGAATTGGACTTTCGTGGCCGGATCGGTGAGCGTCTCCAACATAGAGGCTTGCTACTGGAGAATGCCTCCAGCAGCAAGCCGTTCTTTCTCAATTCCATCGACCAAAAGTGCCGCCGCCGCCTGTATGTCGTCGGCGCTGTTATAGCGTCCGATGCAAAGTCGGATAGTGGAACGCTGCTCGCTGTCGCTTAGCCCTATAGCTTTCAAAATATGTGAAGGTTGAACTTCGCCAGACTGGCAGGCCGATCCGGTCGAAATCGCCAATTTATGTGAAATTCTGTCAACAAGAGAATCTGAATTTACGCCATTTATATTGAGGCTTAGGCTTCCAGGAAGGCGATTATATTTATCACCATTTACGATAAAATAGATTCCCTGCGCATCCAACTTGATAAGTAGTTTCTCCGCAAGCGCATTGGCATGATCGGCGTCTCGTCTAAGGTGGCGGGCACAAAGGCGGGCTGCTTCGCCAAAGCCCGCCGCAAGCGGCGCGGCCAATGTTCCTGGACGCAAGCCGCGCTCTTGCCCGCCGCCATGAGCGATGGGGACGAGCTGCGGCGCCATCGACGAGGCGAACAACGCGCCGATGCCGACCGGCCCATACATTTTGTGTCCCGACAGCGAGGCATAGTCGAGATCGAGGTCGGAAACGCTGACAGGGACTTTGCCTGCCATCTGCGCCAAATCGCTATGGACAAGCGCCCCGGCCCGCCGCGCCAGGCAGACGATTTCGGCCATCGGCTGGAGCGTGCCGATTTCTCCGTTCGCCGCACCGATGGAGACCAGTAGGGTTTCGCCATCGACTAATTCGGCCAGCACCCGAAGGTCGATTCTTCCTTGGTGGTCAACGGGCGCAATTTCGACGGCGAAGCCTTCCCCGCGTAGCGCGAGCGCCGTCGCCAGCACACTCTTATGCTCAATCGCCGACACGACGATACGGTTTCTGCCATCGTTCCGGCCCCGCGCCGCCCGCGCGCAGCCGATGATCGCTAGATTATTCGCTTCCGTCGCGCCCGATGTGAAAATCAGCTCCGACGGCATTGAGCCGATGAGACTCGCTAGCGCCGATCTCGCATCCTCTACGATGGCGAGCGAGCGCGCACCGGCAGCGTGAGGTGACGACGGATTGCCAGCTTCCTGCCATGCTTGCGCCATCGCTGTCAGCGCCTCTGGTGCGAGGGGAGTGGACGCATGACCGTCGAGATAAATGATAGCAGACACGCTATATTTATTCCGCGTTTCATATGTCACCGTCAACCTAACCGTGCTCGTGCTACCGCAGCCCATGCCGAGCGTGCCGCTGCTTTCTGCACCAGATGGGAGAACCCGAGGCGATCAAGGAAACGGCATGGTCTGTTGATGATCGAGACCGCTCCGATCAGGAGCGGCCCAGCTATTCGTCCCTCTATACAGGGGGCACTCTCTTCGGTCGCAGGTTGTGGTATAGGTATAGCGCGTTCGGTGCGATTCCCGATTGCAGCGGGACCGAATTGGGGCTTTTTTGGGGGCCTGTCGCTCAGATGAAATTTAGTAAATAACTGAAAATTAAAATGAAATTTATTTCAATTGGATTCCGGCTCGGGTGTGCCATCATGCCACTTTGTCATGCTGAATTTATTTCAGCATCCATCGTCGGGCGGTGCTTTAATCAGGCGCTTTGGGCTGAAAATCGCGCACATCGGCGATGAAGCTGCCCGGCAGCGGCACCGCCTTGCTATGGTCGAGTTCGACATGCGCATAGGTGAGCGCCATGTCGGTCAGCCGTTCATCGCCCCGGAAAATCGCGACATGGATGGTGAAACTGGTGCGGCCAAAGCGCGCGATGCGTGCCGAGAGGGTCACCACCTCATCCAATCGGGCAGAAGCATGATAATCCACCTCTGCATTCACCACGACAATGTCGGTGCCATATTGGGCGAAGAAACCGCCCGGCTGGCCGTTGCCCAGCGCGCGGAAAAATTCGGTCACCGCAATATCGGCATAAATCAGATAATTGCCGTTAAAGACAATGCTTTGCGGGTCGACTTCGTTGAAACGAACGCGGATATCATGGCTGTGCGCAAAATCGGCGCGGCCCACCTGCCACCAGTCGCGGTTCATGGCGGCATCAGGCCCCGGCGCGCAGCGGGCGACAGGCGCTCGCCAGCCAGCCGCGTTCATCGCTGGAAAGGGTGGGGCCGAGCCTGTCCATCACATCGGCATGATATTGATCGACCCAGTGAATCTCCCGCTCCGAGAGGATCGAGGTATCGATGAGGCTGCGGTCGAGTGGCGCAAAGGTGATGGTTTCAAATCCGAGCATCGGCTGCTCCGCCCCCGGAATATCGACGTCGATGACGATCACCAGATTTTCGATGCGGATGCCAAAATGCCCCGGTTTATAATAGCCCGGTTCGTTGGACAGGATCATCCCCGCGCGCAGCGGCTCATCGGTGCCCGCCTGTCCGCCCGCCGGCTTGGCGATACGCTGCGGCCCTTCATGGACGGCGAGGAAATGGCCGACGCCATGGCCGGTGCCATGGCCATAATCGACCCCATCGGCCCACAGGAACATGCGGGCAAAAGCGTCAATCTGGCACCCGCGCGTCCCCTGCGGAAAGCGCGCGGTGGCGATGGCGATATGCCCCTGGAGCACCTGGGTAAAGCGGCGGCGCATTTCCTCGCTCGGCTGGCCGACCGCGACGGTGCGGGTGATGTCGGTGGTGCCATCACCATATTGGCCGCCCGAATCGCACAGATAGAGGTTGTTCATGTCGAGGCGGCGGTTGGTTTCTTCATTGACGCGGTAATGCATCAGTGCGCCATTGGCCCCCGCCCCGGTGATGGTGTCAAAGCTGAGGTCGATCAATGGCTTACCATCCGCTTCCCCCGCTTCGCGGCGCAGGTCGAGCAATTTGGCTGCCGCGCCCAATTCGTCGAGCTGCCCCTTGGGCGCTTCGGCTTCGACCCAGCGCAAAAAGCGCGTTACCGCTGCGCCATCGCGCACATGGGCGGCCTTCATCCCCGCGATTTCGACCGGATTTTTGATCGCTTTGGCGAGCACCGCCGGATCGCGTTCGCGCACCAAAATCGCGCCCGCTTTTTCGAGCCGGTCGATGATGGCGGTGACGGTGCGTTCAGGGTCAACCGCCACGCGCTTGCCCGCCAGCGCGTCGAGCGAGGTGACGATGTCGAAACGCGGCGCGGTGCGCACCGCATTGCCCAGGTGCGCGCGCACTTCGGGGGTCAATTTGGCATCGTCGATGAATAATTCGGTGGTGCCATCGGCATGGAGCAATGCAAAGGCGAGCGCGACCGGGGTGCGCGACACGTCAGCCCCGCGAATGTTGAACGTCCAGCCGATCGAATCGAGCGCGGTCATCACCGTCGCGTCGAGCCGCTTTTCCTTGAGCCAGTCGATAATCTGCCCGCGTTTGTCGGCCGACGAACGCCCCGCCGCCGCGTCGGTCATCACAAATGCCTGTGCCTCGCTGGGCTGCGGCTGGTCGTGCCAGACGGCGTCGATGGGGTTGGGGGTGACAGGGACGAGGCGGATGTCGCGCGCACCCAGCAATTTGCCCATTGCGGCCAGCCAGCGTTCGTCGTGCAGCCATGGGTCATAACCGATGCGCGCGCCCGATGCGGCATTTTCGGCGATCCAGCGGCCAAGGCTGTCCCTGGGAATGTCGAGGTAGGTGTAAAGCGCGCCCGGTACTTGTGCGCGCACCTGTAATTCATAGCGGCCATCGACCGCAATTGCTGCCTTGTCGGCGAGGACAACGCCCGTCCCCGCGCTGCCGTTAAAGCCGGTCAGCCAGCATAAACGCTGGGCATAGGCCCCGACATATTCGCTCATATGCTCATCGCAAATGGGGATGATAAAACCATCCACGCCGCGCGTTTGTAACGCGTTGCGCAGCCGTTCCAATTTCTGTTGGGGGAGGAGCGATGCAGGTGCGGGCATATTCATGCGCGCCGCTATAATCGCTAACGCGGCCAACGCCAATCATCTTGCCTATTCCCCCGCCGCGCTTTTTGCTTATGGGCAGGGGATGAGCCAGATTGATACGCCCGCCGCCCCAACTGTCGCCCCGCCTGTTGCCGAAAAACGCCCCCAAAGCGTCCAGCACCATGGCCGCACGCTCAGCGATGATTATGGCTGGCTGCGCGATGGCGATTATCCGGAGGTGAAAAACCCCGAAATTATCGCGCATCTGGAAGCGGAAAATACATGGTTTGCCGCGCAGATGGCGCCGCTCCAAGGCGCGGTTGATGGCATTTATGCCGAATTGAAGGGGCGGATAAAGGAAGCGGACAAGAGCGTGCCCGCAAAAGAGGGTAATTATCTTTACTGGCGCGAATTTGCCGCTGGCGCGCAATATCGCACATGGTGGCGCAGCGCGCTCGACGGCGGCGATGTGCAATGCATCTTGGATGAGCCTGCGCTGGCCGCCGATGCCGAATATTTCCGGCTCGGCGCGCTGTCGGTCAGTCCCGACGGGCGTTATCTCGCTTTTGCCACCGACCGCGATGGGTCGGAACGATTTACCCTTTATGTCCGCGATTTGGCGTCGGGCGCGCTGCTCGGCGAAGTCATCCCCGACACTTTATCGTCGATTGCGTGGAGCGCCGATTCGACGATGATCCTATATGGCCTTGCCAATGCGCAATGGCGCACCGACCGCGCGATGTGCCATCGGCTGGGCGATGACCCGGCCAAGGATGTTCTGCTCTTGAAGGAGGCGGATGACGGCTTTCGCATCGATGTTTCAACAACGCAGAGCGAAACGCACCTGCTGTTGGTAACGGGCGATCATGAAACGAGTGAGGTCCGCCTGCTCCCCGCCGACAACCCCTTGGCCGAACCTTTGCTGGTTGCCGCGCGACGCACCGGCGTCGAATATGATGTGGAGGAACATGGCGGGCAGCTATTCATCCTCACCAATGATGCCCACCCCAATTTCAGGCTGGTGACGGCCAGCGTCGATGCACCGGGCGACTGGCAGGAATTGATCGCGGGGTCGGACAAATATTATCTGACCGGCGTTACCTGTTTTGCCGATTTTTACGTCGTGGACGGGCGTGAGGACGGGTTGGATTATATAGAAATCCGTTATTATGACGACCCGTCGCGCATCGAGCGCATCGGCTTTGCAGAGGCGAGCTATGATGTCGCGCTCGGCGAAAACCCCGAATATCAAACCGGCGTGCTGCGCATCGGTTATGAATCGATGGTCACGCCCGGCAGTGTCTATGATTATGATGTGGCAACGCGCCAATTGAGCCTGCGCAAGGTGCAGGAAGTGACATCGGGCTATGATGCCAGCCTCTATGCGACCGAGCGGCTGATGCTCCCCGCGCGCGACGGCGCATTGGTGCCGGTGTCGCTGGTCTGGCGGCGCGACCGGCGCGATGCGGCGGGGGGTAACCCGCTCCACCTCTATGGCTATGGTGCTTATGGTATCGCCATTCCGCCCGGATTTTCGACCAATCGCCTGTCGATGCTCGATCGCGGCTATGTCTATGCCATCGCGCATATCCGGGGCGGCGATGATCTGGGCCGCCACTGGTATTTGTCGGGCAAGCGCGAAGCGCGGATGCACACATTCCATGATTTCATCGACGTGGCAGAGGGGCTGGTGGCGGCGGGCTGGACGGGTGCGGGGCGCATATCCATCTCCGGCGGCAGTGCAGGGGGCGAATTGGTCGGCGCGGTGCTCAACTTGGCACCTGCCCTGTTCGGTGCGGCGGTCGCGCACGTCCCCTTTGTCGATGTGCTCAACACCATGCTCGACGCGTCATTGCCGTTGACGCCGGGCGAATGGGGCGAATGGGGCAACCCTGTTGAGGATGTCGCGGCCTATGACCTGATCGCCAGCTACAGCCCCTATGATAATGTGGCGGCGCGCGATTACCCGCCGATCATGGTCACCGCTGGCCTCAATGACCCGCGCGTCACCTATTGGGAACCGGCAAAATGGGTGGCGCGGCTGCGCGCAACCAAGACGGGGGATAGTGCGCTGATCCTCAAAACAAATATGGGCGCAGGCCATGGCGGCAAGTCGGGGCGGTTCGATTCGCTGACCGAAGATGCAGAGGAAATGGCATTCCTGTTCCACCATATGGGGGTTTAGTTTTGCGGGAGTTCGGGTGCCAGTTGCTGCAAGAATTTGTCGCGGGAGACTTTGCAGTTCGAACCAAGGCGTTTTTCCTGATACCATTTGCGCACGAATTCTACCGGAACAACATAGACTTCCACTTCGGGAAATCCGGTAATGTCCGACAATATGAACCCCTGCAAAGCCGCCAATTTGGCAAGAAAGCCCGCTTCGTCAAATTTTCTGCCTGACCCCACCTGATTGGACGGGTTGAAATAGACGCCCTGTCGCGTGATCGACCGCACCTCCCAGTATCCGCCATCGGGCGCGCGTAAATCATAGCCCGCCCCTTCGGATGCGGCGAGCGACCAGCCAGCATTTTCCCATTTCAAGCGACGTTCAATTATAAAGGATACACGGCGACCATCGGTCAGATACTCACGGATATCAGCGGTTGTCACCTTGAAGGCCCTAGCGAGTTCTTCCTCATCCCAAGTCATGGTGAATCTTGCTTGCACGGGCATTCCTTTCGGATGCTTTTCAGCATTGACCGTGGCGGGAGTCCAGATTCGAATTTCAACCGAATTAGCGGCGGCGCAAAAGTACGATTCTGTTGGAATTTGTGCCCGATTTGCCGTTGGCGACACCCCAGCAATTTGCCGTTTTGGTGAATGTCTGCGCGTTGACCATCACCCCCAGCCGCTCAAACGGCAGGCCTTCGGCAGCCTGCCAGACGAGCCGTTCGAGCAGCACGGTGCCGTTGCGCACTTCACCGACTTCAAAGGCAACATGGCCGCCACTTTTGAGGATGCGGGCCTGTTCGGTCAAAACATCGCGCACCATTTGCGTCCATGCCGCTTCGTTGCGGTGCATGGCGATATTCACGGTGCTGACATCAATATCGGCGAACCAACAGCGCAGCCAATTGTCCGCTGCATATTGAACGATATCTAGAAAAGGTGGGGAGGTTACAACCAGCGCCACAGAACCGGATGCGATGGCCGGTGTATCGTCGGCGCTGCCCACATGCAGCAGGTGCGGCGGGTGTGGCGGCATACTGCCGTCGGACAGCAGCGAACGGCTCTTTTTCAAAATGATCGCCGCGACATCGCGCGGTGGCGGGGTCAGCCCCAACCGCTCGTTTATCCGGATTTGTGCTTTTACTGACACGGCTTGATTGGGCGGCATGGATCGCCCCGAAAAGAAACCCGGCGAATGTCCCGACAGGCGGTTTATCGCCACCATCCTGATCCAATCGACAACAGGGTCAGGTTGCGCCTCGGCCAATGGGGCTTCGCGTGCAATCCATTTTTTTAACGCGGACAGATCAGCCAAGGTTTGCGGATGATAAAAGGCGAGCAATTCATCGGGCTGCTCGCCGCAATCGCTCCACGAAATGGTGCGCAATCGCTCCGCTATCTGGGCAATGGTGGGCGGGATCAAACGGGGACGGGTAAGCAATGTGGAAAGCGGGTTGATATCATTACCCACAGGACGGCGGCCCATCAGCGCGGCCTGGATGGGGGTGGTGCCCCTGCCCATAAAGGGGTCGTAAACCGCATCCTCCGGCGCGGTTAAGCGCTGGATGAAAAACTCCGGCAATTGCCCCTTAAAGCAAGCGCGATAGCTGATTTCATGTAATGAATGCGCTTGGCGTTGCCCGGCGGTCCAAAATGCGTTCACAAAATAGCGGATGCCGTCGATTTGTTCATCGACGGTTTCCTGACCGAACGCGTTGAACTGCAAAAGCTGATCGACAATGTCACCGTCACCACCGGCTTGCTCGCTCGCAAAATCCTCCTCCAAGGTGGAGAATAAAGGCAAATGGGCCAAGGCGGTGGACTGGAGCATCTGTTTCCCGTTCGTTCCGGCATAGCTTACACCATGCCATGCCGATGCCAAGCATCAAATCGGGGGAAAAGGGGGTGCTTCGTCCGGCACAGGCCGGACTCGCAATGACAAAAATAAAAAGGCCGCCTCAAAAAATGGGCGGCCTTTGATTTTTGCGATTCGCGGGCGTAATGGCGCCACGCCGGACTGGTTCAGCCGGACTATATCAGCCTTGGCGCGCCTTGAAACGGCGGTTGGTCTTGTTGATGACATAGGTGCGCCCGCGACGGCGGATCACGCGGTTGTCGCGGTGCCGGTCTTTCAGCGATTTCAGGCTGTTGCGGATTTTCATCGGGTCACCCTTTGTCTAAATCTAATTGTCTAATCTGGCACACCCGCCATCGTCCCGACCCTGTCCGCAGCGGACGGTGATACAAACGGCAAGCGTTGGAAATGAAGGCGCGCCCCTAAGCTGCGGCGCGGGCAAAGTCAACTGTCCCTGCGCCACGTGCGCGCCAATTTTGCAGCATATGGCCGGGCTATGCGCAGTATATGGCGCATTTTTGCGCGGTGCCAGCCATTGCCGCCCCGCGCATCATGGCTTAAGGAGCGCGCGGGGCGCCCTTTATTGGCGGAGGCATATATGATTTTGCGCGCAAAGCCTGTGGCCGTCGCGGCTATGCTGCTGGCGTTGCCGACCCTTAATGGCTGTATGGCGCCGATGCCGCCGGTCAGCGTCACCCGTTTCCATAATGCCAGCATCGCCCCGCCGCATGCGCCGGGCAGTTTTGCCATTTTTGACGGCGCGCCGGGTGCGGCAGCAACGCTTGACGCCAGTTTTTCCGGCGCGGTGGCGCGCGAATTGCAAACACTTGGCTTTGCCCGCGCGGCGGCGGGCACGACGCCCGATTATGTCGTGCGCGTCGATGTGGCGCGCACCGAAGCGCCTGCGGATAATCGCGGCGGCGGGGTCAGCGTCGGGGTTGGCGGCGGCACCGGTGGCTATCGTTCAGGCGTCGGCGTTGGGGTCGGGCTGGATTTGTCGCGCCTGTTGGCGGGGGATAGCAGCCGCATTGCAACGCGCATGCGCGTCACCATCGCGGCGGGTGCAGGTGATGATGCGCCGCTCGTCTGGGAAGCGCGGGCAGAGGCGCTGGCGCGCCGCAACAGCCCTGCTGCACAGGTGGGGCTGGTCGCCGACAAATTGGCTCGCGCCATTTTTTCTGCCTATCCGGGCAATAATGGGGAAACGATCAGCATACCATGACCATGTATATTTCCAGCGCCTTTGATTCGGGCAATATCATCGTCGAACATATCGACGGCACCCACGCCACGCTGACCATCCGCAAGGATCAGGACAGCGACTTTTTCCAATGGTTCCATTTCCGTGTCGATGGGCCAGCGGGGGAAAAGGCGGTGCTGCGCATTACCGGGCTGAACGAAGCGGGCTTTCCCGACGGCTGGCCGGGCTATGCCGCGCGGTGCAGCATCGCGCGCGGCGAAGAATGGTATACGACAGAGGCGACCCACTGGGATGAAAAGGTCGATGGCGGCACGCTCACCATCGAACAAACCTTGCCCGAAGGGCCGATGTGGTTCGCCTATTTCGCGCCATTTTCATGGGAACGGCATCAGGACATGGTCGCTGCCTTTTCCGACATTGTCGGGGTGGAACACCGGGTTTTGGGCTTTACACTCGACGGGCGGCCGATGGATTGTCTGGAACTGGGGGAGGGGCAGACGCAAATCTGGCTCTATGCCCGCCAGCATCCGGGCGAATCGATGGCCGAATGGTGGATGGAAGGGGCGCTCGAAATGCTCGCCGATACCGCCGACCCCCATACAAAGCTGTTGCTGCGCCATGCGCGGCTCCACATCGTGCCCAATATGAACCCCGACGGCAGCGTGCGCGGCCATTTACGCACCAATGCTGTGGGCGTGAACCTCAACCGCGAATGGCATGCGCCGAGCGCGGAACGCAGCCCCGAAGTGCTGTGCGTCCTTGACGCGATGGATGAAAGCGGGCTGGACATTGCCATCGATGTCCATGGTGATGAAGCGATTCCGGCCAATTTCGTCGCGGGTTATGAGGGGATACCTTCGTGGACCGACGAACATGGCGCGCGCTTTTATGCTTTCCGCGACCGGCTGGCCGCGCGCTCACCCGATTTTCAGATGAAATTGGGCTATGTGCTCACCCCGTCGGGGGAGGCCAATCTGTCGCTTTCGACCAACCAGCTCGCCGAACGATTTGGCGCGATGGCGATGACGCTCGAAATGCCGTTCAAGGATAATATCGACCTGCCCGACCCCGATACGGGGTGGAGCCCGGCCCGATCGAAATTGCTCGCCCGTGCCTGTCTCAAGACGCTTGCCGAATATCTGATCGATAATTGATGCGCATCATCCGCGATGATCTGGAGGGGGCGGAAATCCGCGCCCTCCTCAGCGCGCATATGACGCATATGCTGGGCAATTCGCCAAAGGGCAGCTGCCATTTCCTCGATCTGACGGGGTTGCGCCAGCCCGATGTCCATTTCTGGTCGATTTGGGATGGTGACGCACTGGCGGGGATGGGCGCGCTCAAAATCCATGACGCGCAATTGGGCGAAATAAAATCAATGCGCACGCATGATGCGCATCTGCGGCGCGGGGTGGCGGCGCGGATGCTCCGCCATATCATTGGCGAGGCACGTCAAATGGGGCTGGCGCGCCTCAGCCTCGAAACCGGGTCCGGCCCCGCATTTGACGCGGCGCACGGGCTTTATTTGCGCTTTGGCTTTGCCTATGGCCCGCCCTTTGCCGACTATGTCGCCGACCCGTTTAGCCGTTTCATGACCTTGGAGTTATAATCTTGCCGCAGCTTGTCCTCATCCGCCATGGTCAGTCGCAATGGAATCTGGAAAATCGTTTTACCGGCTGGTGGGACGTTGATGTGACCGAAAAGGGGGCGGAGGAGGCGCGCGCCGCCGGGCGGTTGATGCGCGACAAGGGGCTGGATTTTGACGCCTGTTTCACCTCGCTCCAGACCCGTGCGATCAAGACGCTCCATCTGGCACTCGAAGAAATGGGGCGTTTGTGGTTGCCGGTGACCAAGGATTGGCGGCTCAACGAACGCCATTATGGCGGACTGACCGGGCTGGACAAGACTGAAACCGCCGCGCGTCATGGCGATGCGCAGGTGCATATCTGGCGGCGCAGTTTCGACGTGCCGCCCCCGCCGATGGAGGGGGGCAGCCCCTTCGACCTTAGTGGCGACCGGCGCTATCAAGGCATAGATGTTCCCGCGACCGAAAGCCTGAAAGACACGATCGAACGCGTGCTCCCTTATTGGGAAAGCGCCATCGCCCCCCAATTGCGCGGCGGCGCGCGGGTGCTGATTTCGGCGCATGGCAATTCGCTGCGCGCGCTGGTCAAACATCTGTCGGGGATCGCCGATGATGCGATCACCAGCCTCGAAATCCCGACCGGCCAGCCGATTGTCTATGACCTCGATGGTGATTTGCGCAGCATCGATCGCTATTATCTGTCGGAGCGTTGATTGTCTGATCCGAAACAAATGTTTCGGATCGCGCGGCTCCGGCCCACTCCCCCACCCGACCACCCATAAGATACGATCCCGTGGGTGGTCGGCCCTCCGATGAAAATGTCTCCCAGACATTTTCATGGTTCGTCAGGCGGGGAGTGGGCTGGTGCAGCACCCGAAATTCGCACGTCAGCGAATTTCGTTAAAAACGTTAAAAACTGCCCGAAATCGTCAAAATGCCGATCAGGTAAATATTGCGCACCTGCCGTTCGGAAAAGGCCAGTGGTCCGTCGCGCCGGTCGACCGACACATCGCGGCGGATGTCGTCATAGGTGTTGACCAGATTGCGCAGCGACAGCCGCACGCTCAGCCCCATCACATCCTTATGCTCGACATAGATGGTGGTCACCGGTCGCGCCAATTGGGATCGGAAAAACTGGTCGAGCCGAAAGGTGGGCCCGCGAATCAATTCGGTAATCTGCCCGCCAAAAGCTATCGCCGTGCCGGGGATGTCATCACGGAAATCCAGCGCCCAATCCCTGATCGGGTCATCGCTGATCCGCCGGACATTGCCGGTGACCGGGTCGGGGACGCGCGAACGGTTGAAACTGCCGCGCAGGTCAATCCGCGCGCCGCGCCAACCCAGACTGTCGAGCAATAATGTCCCCCGGACGGTAAGGCCATAACGCCGCGCGCGCGGCAAATTGCCCACCGCTTCCTCGGTCGGGCTGACCGGGATCTGGTCGACAATATCGCTGATCCATTCATGGTATCCGCCGATGCTGATCGACCCCGCCGGGCCGAGCGTGCGTGCGACCTGCCCTTCCACCCGCCAGCTTTGTTCGGGCACCAGATTGGCATTGGCGGCAGTGCCGGTGCCGTTCATCAGGTCAACCCCGGCGCTGAAATCATCGAGCGCCAATTGCCCGACCCGCCGCCTGATCGCGGCATTGATGCGGATGCGCGGGCTGGCATTCCATGTCAGCGACAAAGCACCCTTGGGCCGGAAATATTCGCGCACGACCGTTGTGGACCCCGCCCCTGCGGGGGCAAAATTGGTGGCGCGAATGGCGCTATATTCGCCGCCGAGCGTCAATTGCGCGCTAAGGTTGCTGGCGAGCGACAAATTGCGGGTGACCAGCGCCTCGCCGCGCCATTCATCGACATAAAAATCGGTGCCGCTGACCGGCTGGCTGATGAAATTGCCGCTGGCGTCGAGCACCGAAAAGTCGGCGCTGGTGCGCAGGAAATTATACGCGCCCTCCACGCTTGCCGTCCATGTGCCCGACCCCCAGCCATATTCGGCGCGCAGCACCGATTCACCCTCATCATACACGGGGTTGAAACGGTTGCCGGTGGCCGGGTTGCCGGTGGCGCGCTCGGTAAAGCGGGTCGCGGTGCCGATATTGGTGTGGTCATAGCTTTGCAGCCCGGCGATTTTCAGCCGTCCGCCGCCCAGATCAAATTCAACGTCGCCGCCGCCCTCAACCCCCTGTTCGCGGTATCGCCGTTCGAACAATTCGTCGCGCAGCACGTTGCGCGCGATGATATTGGCAAGCCCGGTCTGGTGGATGGTCGAATATTCGCTGTTCCCCGACAGGTTGAGGTTGAGGATGGTGCCATTGCCCCATTCGCGGTGGATGGTGGTGCTGAGCGTCGGATTATCCATGTGAAATTCGTCGAGCTGAAAACGGTCGATCAGCAAATTGCCCAGCGCATCGCGCACCAGTTCCGGCCCCTGCCCGCCGCGCCGCGCACCCGCATCATTGGCGAGGCTGAGCGTAAAGTCGGTCGCGCCCAGCCGCCCGCTTGCCGAAATGCGCGCGTTGGTAATCTGGTCTTCGATGTTGCGGCGGTTCTGCCCCTCCCACCTATATTGGACGCGCACCTGATTTTGCCGGACGATGACATTGACCACCCGGCCGGTCAGCCCCGAAATGCCGATCTGCGCGCCGTCGAGCACCTCGATACGCACCACCGCGCTCGCCGCAATCTGGCGCAGCGCGCTTTGCGCATCATTGGTCTTGCCGGTAATCCGCTGCCCGTTGATGAGGATATTCTGGCTCGCCTCCCCCAAACCGCGATCCTCACTGGTTTCGGCCAGCCGGAAATCGGGCACCTGATTGACCATGTCGAGCGCGCTGCGCGGTGAAAAACGCGCAAAATATTCGGGGGGGTAGGTTTCGGTTGCGCTGGCGGCTGCATTGCTGCTGGCAGCATCATTGCTCTGCGCATAAAGCATAGCGGGCTGCAATAATGCCAATAATACCAGCGAAACGGCAGGCATTTGACGAATATGGGTTGTTTTTCGGCGGGGGAGCATTTCGTCGCTATAAAGCATTGGATATTGCCAACAAGTGTAGTTGTTGGGCGGCTATAACATTCAACCCCCATCGTCATTCCGGCGCATGCGCTGGAACATGTATCCCTACACCCGTTCCTATCTCGACAGCTCGATACGAACGGGCGATACGAACGGAGCGGGGTGCAATTCTCCCTCCGTTCGTGTCGAGCGAAGTCGAGACACGGGTGAATCTTGTGCCCCTGCGAAAGCAGGGGCCTAGTGGCGAAACATCCTGCCATGGCGCGGCTAGGCTCCTGCATACGCCTGAGCACAGGTAAGACTCCTCCTGCTGTCGCAGGGGCACAACGCTGGCTTGCGCGAACCCGAACAACCCCCTCCACCAACGGGGGCAGGATTTACGCCGTTCCCGCCCTATCCGCGCCTAGCCCTCGCGCAATAATTCATTGATCGCGGTTTTGGCGCGGGTTTGCGCATCGACGCGTTTGACGATGACCGCGCAGCCAAGGCTCGGCCCCGGCGACCCGTCGGGCAGCGGCTTGCCGGGCAAAGCGCCGGGCACGACAACGGCATAGGGGGGCACTTCACCGACGAAAACCTCCCCGCTTGCGCGGTCGATAATCTTGGTGGTGGACGACAGAAAAACCCCCATCGCCAGCACCGCGCCCTGGCGCACCCGCACCCCTTCGACCACTTCGCTGCGCGCGCCGATGAAGCAATCATCCTCAATCACCACCGGGCCTGCCTGCAAGGGTTCGAGCACGCCGCCAATCCCGACCCCGCCCGACAGATGGACATTGGCGCCGATTTGCGCGCAACTGCCCACCGTCGCCCAAGTATCGACCATCGTGCCTGCGCCGACCCGCGCGCCGATGTTGACGAAACTGGGCATTAAAACCACGTCGCGGTCGATGAACGCCCCATGGCGGACAATCGCGCCGGGCACGGCACGAAAAGCGGCGGCGCGAAAAGCATCTTCACCCCAATTGGCGAATTTGGATGGCACCTTGTCCCACCAATTGCTGCCGCCCGGCCCCGCCATGATGCGATTATCGTTCAACCGAAAGGACAAGAGAACCGCCTTTTTAAGCCATTGGTTGACCCGCCAGCCGCCCGCGCCGTCCGCTTCTGCCACCCGCGCGGCGCCATTGTCGAGCGCATCGAGCGCGGCTGTTACCGCGTCGCGCACCGCGCCGCTTGTGCCGCTGGTTAATTCGCCACGCGTTTCCCACGCGGCATCGATTATGGATATCAGATCTTCATGCGCCATGGCGGCTTTCCTTCGCTGAATTTCCCGCGCGCATAAGCCAGTCGGCCAGCGCGTCAATATGTGTGGCACCGCAGGCGTTGATATGGTGGCTGACATGGGTGTGGTCATGGTCGCGCGACCCGGCTTCCGACCCATTGTCGATCCACAAAGTCTGCATCCCCATGGCGTGCGCGGGGGCCAGATTGCGGCTCATATCATCGGCAAACAGCGAACGGGCGGCATCGAAACCGGCGATTGTGCCGGCCAATATGGCATAAGCGGGCTGCTGCGGCTTGGGCACTAATTGGGTGCGTTCAATATCG
>CALFXW010000023.1 GCA_937957805.1 uncultured Sphingopyxis sp. | reverse complement strand
GGGGCGCCGAGCTGCTCCAGGAACCACGGCTCGGCGATGCGCGCGCCGGCGTCGACGGCCGACTTGATCGCGCCGGTGAACACCGCCAGGTCGAGCGCCTCCTCGTGCGAGGCGCGCAGCTTCGGCGGGGCGCCGCTCTTGAACCGGTCGGGGTTCGCGCGGACGAAGCGGTGGAAGAGGATCGTGCCGACGCGCGCGACGTCGCGGCAGTCGACGCGGTAGGGCGTCATCGCCTTCGCGGCGGCGGTCTCGTGCGCGGCGCGCGCGCCGGCGACGATGTCCGACACGCCCGTCGTGCCGTTGATCGCCTTCGAGATGTACGCGTCGACCTTGTCGGCCGTGAGGATCTGCGCCGGGTTCGGCGGGATCTCGAACTTCAGCGCCTCGAGGCGCACCGTGTCGGGCAGCACCGCCCGCAGCGCGCCCGACATCGCGGGGCAGGGGCGTGCCAACCCGCTGGCGACCATATTGTCGGCAGCGATGATGCTGCGCCACAGTTTCGCACTGGAGGGTGCTGCGGCGCGTATCGAAGGAGCTGTCCATCGCGCGCTGGCCGGCGGCGCACGCAGCGCCGACCTGGGTGGGCGGCTTACAACCGAGCAAATGGGTGATGCGGTGCTCCGCGCGCTGGAAGTGGAAATGCCATGACCGATTTTACGCTGGAATCTCTGCGCGCGGCGGAGGCGCTGGTGCGCGAACAAGTGCCGCCGACACCGCAGACCGCATGGCCTTTGCTCGCCGAACGGCTGGGCTGTAGCGTCTGGGTGAAGCATGAAAATCATACGCCCACAGGGGCGTTTAAAGTGCGTGGTGCCATCACCTATATCGACTGGTTGCGGCGCACTCAACCCGATGTCACCGGCATCATCACTGCGACGCGCGGCAACCATGGGCAAGCGCAGGTGCGCGCCGCGCGCGCGGCAGGGCTGACCGCTACAATTTTGGTGCCCAACGGCAATGCCAAGGAAAAAAATGCGGCGATGCGTGCCTTTGGCGCGGAATTGATCGAACATGGCGATGATTTCGATACCGCCAAGGCAGAGGCGATGGCGCGTGCGCAGCAATATGGGCTGCATATGGTGCCGGGTTACCATGACGAGTTGGTGCGCGGCGTGGCGAGCTATGGGCTGGAATTATTCGAAGCGGTGCCCGATTTGGATGCCGTATATGTCCCAGTCGGCTGCGGGTCGGGCTTGTGCGGCACCATCGCGGCAAAGGAAGCGCTGGGTGCCAAGGCCAAAATTATCGGCGTTGTATCCGCGCATGTCGATGCGGCCAAACAGAGTTTTGAGGCAGGCCGCCTGATCGGCAACGACAGCGCGCACAGTTTTGCCGATGGTGTGGCGGTGTGCACGCCAGTGCAGGCCGCGCTTGATTATTATGGCCCGCGCGCCGACCATTTTGTTGCCGTAACCGACGATGAAGTAGCGAATGCCATCCGCATTTTCTGGCAGGATACGCATAATCTGGCCGAAGGGGCGGGCGCGGTTGCGCTGGCGGCGCTGGTGCAGGAACGTGATGCGATGCACGGCAAGAAGGTCGCGGTCATCCTGTCGGGCGGCAACCTCGACATGAGTCAGGCGGCAGAGGTTCTATCGGGGCAGACGCCGATTGTCGCCCCTTGGCAAATTACGCATGGATGGGAAATATGAAGCGGGATAGCGGGCGCAATCGCGACATCACCAAAAATTGGAAACCGCGCACCCGCGCGGTGCGTTCGGGCACATGGCGCAGCGCGCATGGCGAAACCAGCGAGGCATTGTTCCTGACGTCGGGCTATAGCTATGACGATGCCGAAGTCGCTGCTGCACGATTTAACGGCGATGCGCAGGGGATGACATATTCGCGCCTGCAAAACCCGACCGTCGAAATGCTCGAAGAGCGTATCGCGATGATGGAAGGGGCAGAGGCATGCCGCGCGCAGGCGAGCGGCATGGCGGCGATGACAACGGCGCTGCTGTGCCAATTGTCGCAGGGCGACCATGTGGTGGCGGCGCGCGCCGCCTTTGGTTCATGCCGCTGGCTGACGGATAATCTTTTCCCACGTTTCGGCATCGAATCGACGATTGTCGATTCGCGTGACAATGCAGCGTGGGAGGCGGCGATCCGCCCCAACACCAAAGTCTTCTTTTTTGAAACGCCGGCCAATCCGACGATGGATATTGTCGATATGGGCTATGTCTGCGGCCTTGCGCGCGCGCATGGCATCACCAGCGTCGTCGATAATGCCTTTGCAACCAATGTGTTGCAGCGCCCGCTGGAGTTTGGGGCGGATTTGGTCGCCTATAGCGCCACCAAGATGATGGACGGGCAGGGCCGGGTGCTCGCGGGCGCGGTTTGCTGTTCGAATGATTTTCTGAACGAATATCTGCTGCCCTTTCAGCGCAATACCGGCCCCAATTTGTCGCCATTCAGCGCGTGGGTGGTGCTCAAGGGGTTGGAAACGCTGGATTTGCGCATCCATCGTCAGTCGGAAAATGCGCTGACGGTCGGCAAATTCCTCGAAGGACGGGTTGAACGCATCATGCACCCCGGTCTGCCCAGCCACCCGCAGCATGATCTCGCCATGGCGCAGATGGACGCCTGCGGGCCGATTTTCGCCTTTGAGGTAGCGGGGGGGCGGCAGCAGGCACATGCCCTGCTCAATAGTCTGCAATTAATTGATATCTCAAATAATATTGGGGATTCGCGTTCACTTTTGACCCACCCCGCGACAACCACCCACCATGGTGTGGGTGAAGCGGGGCGCGCGGAAATGGGCATAAGTGAAGGGATGTTGCGTTTCAATGTGGGGCTGGAGGATATGGACGATATTATCGCCGACCTCGATCAGGCATTGACGCGGATCGGGCTTTAGGCGCAGGCTGGCTCCATGATTGGCGCGCTCTACCCCCATGCTCAGACTACCGAAGGGGTCTGTGTGCGCGTTGCGGTCAGCTTTTTGCCCGAACAATCGCAAGAGGTGCAGGGGCGCTGGTATTGGGCCTATCATATCCGCATCGAGAATCATCGTGATGATGTGGTGCAGCTGTGTTCGCGCCATTGGGAGATTACCGATGCGCGCGGCGCGCTCCATATCGTGGAGGGGGAGGGGGTGATTGGCGAGCAACCGATTATCGAACCCGGCGGTGCATATGATTATGTATCGGCCTGCCCCTTGGCGACGCCCAGCGGGCATATGAAGGGTTATTTTGTCATGCTCGATGGGGCATCGCAGCGATTTCGCGTTGCGATTCCGCGCTTTCCGTTGACGGTGCCGACGGTCAGCCAATGAAGCGCACCCATTTGCCGCTCAACGCTCTGCGCGTTTTCGATGCTGCGGCACGCCACCTTAATTTCACCCGCGCGGCGGATGAACTGGCGGTCACACCGGCGGCGGTGGGCCAGCAGGTGCGCGCGCTGGAGGATGTGCTGGGCGTCGTCCTGTTCCGCCGCACGCCCAAGGGGCTGGAATTGACTGCGGAGGCAGAGGCGGGGTTGGATGCGCTGCGTGGTGGCTTTCTGAAGTTTGAGGAATCGGTGACGCTGATGCGCGCCGGGCAATCATCCAAATCACTGACCATTGCCGCGCCGCGCGATTTGACGCAGCGCTGGCTGATGCCGCGTTTGGCGGGTTTGAGCGCGGCCGACAGCGAATTACAGTTCCGGTTGATTGCCGCCGACAATTTGCTCGACTTTACCGAGGCCAATCTCGACCTCGCGCTGCGCTGGGCGAATGGCCCGGGTGATCTGGAGGGCGCGGCGATTGATGGTGGGACGATGGTGCATATCGCGCCGATCGCGGATGATGGCGACCTTTATATCTGCTGGACGGGGGATGGCGGCGACACGGGGTCTGACCGTGCCGTCCTGCACGTTGCGGATGCGGGGCTGGCGGTTGATGCGGTTGTTGCGGGGCTGGGGCAGGCCAAAGTGCCCGAAATATTGGCGGCGGGCGAAATTGCAGCGGGCCGGGTTCGGGTGATAGACAGGGTGCCGGGCGCACAACCATCCTGCTGGCTGGTTGCGCCGACCCCGCAATGGCGGCAAAAGAAGGTAAGGGCATTGGTGGCCACGCTGATGGAGGGCGAACATGCGTGATCTTGACCGAATGGACAGGCTGGTTTCAACGCGGGCGCATTCGCGCGCCAATATGATGTATCAGGCCAATGCCAAGTCGGTTGGCATATCCTATTTGCTGTGGTTTTTCCTTGGCGGTTTGGGTGTCCACCGTTTCTATCTGGGGCGCAATGGCAGCGCGATTGCGCAATTGTTGCTGGGTTTGCTCGGCTGGATACCATTGTTTGCCGGGTGGATAGTCCTGGGCATTTGGGTGCTGGTCGATGCGATCCTAATCCCCGGCATCGCGCGCGAAGAAAATGAGCGGTTGGCCAACCATCTGGTGAATCAAATCCGCTGATGGGGGGTCAGGCGTCGATCACCGCATCATCGATGGTGGCGGCGTTCGCCTGAATAAATTGGAACCGATGTTCGGGGTTTTTGCCCATCAGCCTGTCCACCAGATCCTTGACGCTGCTGCGTTCCTCATATTCCTGGGGCAGGGTAACGCGCAGTAAAGACCGGCTTTCAGGTGCCATCGTTGTTTCGCGCAATTGGGCGGGCATCATTTCCCCCAGCCCCTTGAAGCGCGAAACATCCACCTTCTTGCCCTTGAAGCGGCCCGATTCCAGCTCGGCCCGCTGTTCCTCATCACGGGCATAGGCACTGTCCTTGCCCGCGGTAAGCCGATAGAGCGGCGGCTGCGCCAGATAGACATGACCGCGCCGGACGATGTCGGGCATTTCCTGAAAGAAAAATGTCATCAGCAAAGTGGCGATGTGCGCGCCATCGACATCCGCGTCGGTCATGATGACGATGCGTTCGTAGCGCAGCCGGTCGGCGTCGCAATCCTTGCGCATGCCGCAGCCGAGCGCGAGCGCCAGATCGGCGATTTCACTGTTGGCGCGGATTTTGTCGGCGCTGGCCGATGCGACATTCAATATTTTGCCGCGAATGGGCAATATCGCCTGCGTCTTGCGGTCGCGTGCCTGTTTGGCGCTGCCGCCCGCGCTGTCGCCCTCCACAATGAATAATTCAGTGCCCTCCGGCCCATCGTTTGCGCAGTCGGTCAATTTGCCCGGCAGGCGCAATTTGCGCGCACTGGTGGCGGTTTTGCGCTTAACTTCGCGCTCCGCACGGCGTTTCAGCCGCTCGTCCATCCGTTCGAGGACGAGGCCGAGTAAAGCGCGACCCCGTTCGACATTGCCCGATAGCCAATGGTCGAAATGGTCGCGTATCGCCGCTTCGACGAGGCGGGATGCTTCGGGGCTGGTCAGCCGATCCTTGGTCTGGCTTTGGAATTGCGGGTCGCGAATGAAAAGGGAGAGCATGGATTCGCAGCCATTGAGCACATCGTCGGCCGTCAAATCCTTGGCCTTGCGCTGGCCGACCAATTCGCCAAAGGCGCGCAGCCCCTTGGTGAGGGCCGCGCGCAACCCCGCTTCATGCGTGCCGCCATCGGGGGTGGGGATGGTGTTGCAATACCAGCTATAGCTGCCGTCTGACCATAAAGGCCAGGCGACCGCCCATTCGACGCGTCCTTGGTCGTCGCCAAAGCTTTGCGAGCCGGTGAAGGCTTCCGCCGTTGCGCATTCGCGACTGCCAATCTGCTCACGCAAATGGTCGGCCAGCCCGCCGGGAAATTGAAAAACCGCCTCTGCCGGCGTGTCGTCGCCGATGAGTTCGGCAGCGCATTTCCAGCGGATTTCAACGCCTGCGAATAAATAGGCTTTGGACCGGGCGAGGCGATAGAGTCGTTGCGGCTTGAAACGGGCGTGGTCGCCAAAAATCTGTGGGTCAGGAATGAAGCTGACGCTGGTGCCGCGCCGATTGGGGGTTGGCCCCAGCGATTCAACCGGCCCCAACGCCTTACCCTGTGCAAAGCATTGGCGGAATAATTGGCGCGCGCGGGCGACCTCCACCTGTGTTTCGACCGACAGCGCATTGACCACGCTGACCCCGACGCCATGCAGACCGCCCGATGTGGCATAGGCCTTGCCTTCAAATTTGCCACCTGAATGGAGCGTCGTCAAAATCACTTCGAGCGCTGATTTACCGGGAAACTTCGGGTGCGGATCAACCGGAATACCGCGCCCATTGTCGGTGATGGTTAGGCGGTTTCCAACATCCAGCACCACCTCGATACGCGTGGCATGACCCGCCACCGCTTCGTCCATGCTGTTGTCGAGCACTTCGGCGGCAAGATGGTGGAGCGCGCGATCATCGGTGCCGCCGACATACATGCCGGGACGACGGCGCACAGGCTCCAGCCCCTCCAGCACCTCAATGTCCGAAGCATCATAATTTTGTCCGCCCTTGGGCAGGGCATCAAACAGATCATCGTTCATGCCCGTGCCTTAGCGGTGCCCGAGTCCACGATGCAAGCGGCATATTGGTTCAGGGCTTTGGTTCGAACAGCGCGAAATTGCCGCTGGCGTTCGCGACCAGCACCCCGTCGACAAATACGTCGGCACTGCCATTGGCAAAGCGTCGCCCCATATGGGTCACCGCCGCCCGGCAGACTATGTCGCCTGTGCGAATGGGGGCTAGATAGTTGATGGTGATCGACAAGGTTGCGCAGCCCATGCCGTCGGGCAATCGGCGCATGATTGCGCTGCCGATTGCCGTGTCCACCATGGCATAGGCGACTGCGCCGTGCGCCACCCCATTGGGGTTGTGGTGGCGCGCCGGGTCGATGGTGAGGTGCGCCGAAGCGCCGTCGCCGGACACGTCCAGTGTCAGACCGATGAGGACGGCAAAGGGATGACTATTGGACAAGTTTTCCCGGGATCAACGCACGCGCGGGCCGCCAAAAGGTGGGGGCGGTGGCGGGCGACGGGTGCCGCGCGGCATTTGTGCCTGAAATGCCCGCCCGCAATGCTCGACGCAATAGGGGTAGCCGGGGTTCACCGCCGCGCCGCAGAAATGAAAATCCGGCTCGCCCGGATGACCCATCGGCCAGCGGCAGATGCGTTCGTTCAAATCGAGCAGACTGGTTTTGTCGGCAATTTCCGGGCTTGGCTTGGCGGGCACGCGGCGGCGCGGCGGGGCGGGCGGAATCGGGGCCTGCTGGTCGCCCGGCCCCTGCCGGATGAAACCGCCGGGGCCGATGGAAACCATGCGCGGCGCATCATCCTTTGGCTGCGTGCTCACAGGTGTGGCGGGGGCGGCAGCGGTCGGCTGTGGCGTTGGGCTGGGGGCAGCAACAGGGCGATCCGCCACAGAAGGGCGTTCGGGCGCAGCGCGCACCGGCGCCCGATCAATGCCCGGCGCGGGCTTGACTGCCGCCGGTTTGGCAATGGGCGGGCGCGCTGCAACGGGCTTTGTCACCGTTTTTGCAGGGCGTGCCGGTGCCGATCCTTCCGCCGCCTTGACCGGGCTGGGCCGCGCCTTCAGCCCCAAACGGTGCGCCTTGCCAATCACGGCATTGCGGCTGACGCCACCCAGAGATTCGGCAATCTGGCTGGCCGTCAGTCCCTTTTCCCAAAGATTGCGCAGCGTATCAATACGTTCGTCGGTCCAAGACATGGTTGGCGTTGAGCCTTTCTTACTGCGGCTCTGTTTCGCGCCGCTTGCGTTCATTCGGCGAAGCCGATAGGCGAACTATTGATGCCCGACCAGCCCCAAAAATATTCATCACCCACCCAATACCCCAAAGCAATGGAAACGCAGGCTGCTTTCGCATCGCGGCCGACCATTGGCAGGGTGAATTGGGCTGGGATGTCCGCCCTATATATGAAGGAGGTGCGCCGTTTTATCAAGGTGCAGCTGCAGACGATCTGGGCACCGGCGATGACCACCTTGCTCTATCTTATAATTTTTACCGTCGCTCTGGGGCGCGGCGACTTTCAGATATTGGGGGTCAATCTGGCGACCTTTCTCGCCCCCGGGCTGATCGCCATGGCGATGATGACCAACAGTTTTGCCAATAGCAGTTTTTCGGTGCTGGTCGGGAAGTTGCAGGGAACCATCGTTGATTATCTGATGCCGCCACTGTCCGAACTGGAACTATTGTTGGCGCTGGTGGGCGCGGCGGTAACCCGTGCCCTGCTGGTCGGCGCGGCGATTTTCGCGGTTATGTTGGTGTGGCCCGATGTGCATCTGGGCATCGC
>CALFXW010000022.1 GCA_937957805.1 uncultured Sphingopyxis sp. | reverse complement strand
GGCCATGGTGATGGCGGTGGAACCTATAGCGAAAAGGACTGGAGTAATCTGGATGCGCCCAGCCTGATGCCCTATCCGCGATCCAAAACCGTGGCGGAACGCGCGGCGCGCGATTGGGCGGCGGCCAATGCACCCCAAATGGAATTTGCATCGGTCAATCCTGCAGCGGTTTTCGGCCCGTTGATCAGCGATGATCTGTCCACATCGATAGAGGTTATCCGTCAAATGCTGACCGGCAAGGTGCCAATGTGCCCTGATGTCGGCTTTGGCATCATCGATGTGCGCGATGTCGCCGACCTGCATTTTCGCGCATTGACCGCCGATGGCGTGCGCGACGAACGCTTCATCGCCTGCGGCCCATTCTTAAAATTCATCGATATTGCGCGGATTTTACGGGATAATTTGGGCAGCGAAGCCGCCAAGGTGCCGACACGCAAAATGCCCGATTTGCTGCTCCGCGCGATGGCGTTGGTGCGCGGAGAATTAAAACAAGTTGTCAATGAATTGGGCAATGTTCGCCATGGCGACAGCAGCCATGCGACCAAAAGACTGGGCTGGACAATGCGTCCGCCCGAAGAAGCGATTGTGGCCAGCGCGCGGGACTTGATCGCCCGCGGCATCGTCACCTGAAACGATAAGGGACGATCCCCCGCGCATCAGGGTCGATAATGATCGCGCGGTCGCTGGCGGGAAAGGCGCGCTGGTCGCAATCCTCCCGCGGGCAGATGCGGCAGGACGAACCGATGCGCGTTGCCGCCCCCGCATTGCTGAGGTCGAGACCATCTGCATAGATAAACTCGTCCGCAAAGGCGGTTTCGCAGCCCAATGCCACCGCATAGCGGCGCGGTGCGCGCTGGTAACTGCCCGACGGTTTCACCAGCCCCTTGGCCATTGAAACATAGCGCACATCATCTGCTGTTTCGGCCAGCTGGACGAGGATGCGGTCGGGAATCGCCACCGCCTCATGCACAATCCACAAGGGGCAGGCACCGCCAAACCGTGCAAATTGCAGCCGGGTTGCCGAATGGCGTTTGGTAATATTGCCCGCCATATCGACCCGGCAAAAGAAAAAGGGGATGCCGCGTTCGCCCTGGCGTTGCAGCGTTGAAAGCCGGTGGCATGCCTGTTCAAAGCTGACCGCGAACATCTGGCACAATCGGTCAATGTCATGGCGCACCGTGCGGGCGGCGCGGCGAAATGCGCCATAGGGCATTAAAATCGCGCCTGCTGCATAATTGGCGAGGCCGACGAACAGCAGATGCCGTGCCGACGCGGTGCGCAGCCCCGCCCGCTCGACCACCGGCGCAATCGCATCGCGCAGCGCCAATGCCCCCAGTTGGTGGGCAAGTTGGAAACGCTGGCTTTCGGGGGGGAGGGCGGCCCCCACCGACAAATGCCCCATGGTCGCGTCAAATTCGCGCACCGCCACATCGCTCGACTGGCTGAGCGACAGACCAAGCTGGCTGCGCAAATACCCCTCCAGCGCCGCGCGCGAAGGGGTGATGCCATCGCCCGCCATCCGCTGCGCCAACGCCTCTGCTGCGCGGTCGATGCCATCGACATAATTGCCCGCTTGGTGGAACCAGTCGCGCACCTCCTCCCACGGCAGTCGGCTGTCGCCGTCCACGTCGCTGGCAATCGCTTCGTCGAGCATCTGAAGCCGCTGCCCCGCGTTGCGATAAGCGGCGTGGAGGCGGACGAAACGGTCAACCAAATCGCCCTGTTGCTGGGCGATGCGCGGTAAATCCTGCACGGGCGGCGATGCGGCGAACATCGGGTCGGCCATAGCCTCCGCCAGTGCGGCGATGCGGCGGCTGGCATCGTCATTTTCCTGCCAGTCTATGGGAAAGGCGCGCGATAATTTTTCGAGCAGCGCGGGGGGCAGCGGGCGGCTCCCCCCCTCCATCTGCGATAAATAGCTGACCGAAATGTCGAGCAAAGCCGCCATTTGCGCCTGTTTGAGCGCCTTGGCGTGGCGCAGCGCGCGCAATTTTTCCCCCGCATAGAGCGGGTGCGGTTTCAATGCCATGCTGTGACCATAGCTAAAGCATCGCAATTTTGCAAAAACACATTGGACAAGCGCCCCGATGGCTGGCTACATGCCCAAAATTGGGGAAAATTATGTCGGCCAATATCGCAGAAATGGAACGTCGTCGCACCGCTGCGCAAATGGGTGGCGGGCAAAAACGCATCGACGCGCAACATGCCAAGGGGCGGTTGACCGCGCGCGAACGCCTGTCTGTCCTGCTCGACGAGGGCAGTTTTGAGGAGGTGGACACCCACGTCGTCCATAATTGCACCGATTTCGGCATGGCCGATACAGTCGTGCCGGGCGATGGCGTGGTGACTGGGTCGGGTACCATCAATGGTCGATTGGTCTTTGTTTTTTCACAGGATTTTACGGTTTTCGGCGGATCATTGTCTGAACGCCATGCGCAGAAAATCTGCAAGGTGATGGACATGGCGATGCGGCTTGGCGCGCCGGTCATCGGGCTTAACGACAGTGGCGGCGCCCGGATTCAAGAGGGGGTGGCGAGCCTTGGCGGCTATGCCGAAGTGTTCCAGCGCAATGTGCTGGCGTCGGGCGTTGTCCCGCAAATTTCGATGATCATGGGGCCGTGTGCGGGCGGCGCGGTCTATTCCCCGGCGATGACCGACTTCATCTTCATGGTGAAGGATTCATCCTATATGTTCGTCACCGGCCCCGATGTCGTCAAAACGGTGACCAACGAAGTTGTGACGCAAGAGGAATTGGG
>CALFXW010000021.1 GCA_937957805.1 uncultured Sphingopyxis sp. | reverse complement strand
CCAGCGTGCAGGGGGTAGGGGGCAAGGTGGCGCTCGCCATCCTTGGCATCCTCGAACCCGCCGAAGTGCAGCGCGCGGTGGCTGCGGGCGATAGCGCGATGATCGCGCGCGCCAACGGGGTTGGCCCCAAATTGGCGCAGCGCATCTGCAATGAATTACGCGACAAAGTTGGGCTGGTCGCCACCAGCGCATTGGGCATTGGCGCAGTTCGGCCGGGCGAACCGGCGGGCGGTGTGCTGGCGGACGCGCTGGCGGCGCTGGCATCGCTGGGTTTCAAACCGGCGGAGGCGAGCGCGGCGGTCGGCGCGGCGGATGCCGAATTGGGCGCAGGTGCAAGCCTCGACGCGCTGGTGCGTCTGGCGCTGCGCAAGGCCGCACGGTGATGCGTACAGCCACCGTCGCTGCCCATCATCGTCATCCTGAACTTGTTTCAGCATGACGAAATATATTGGTAACGCTGCACCATGACCGATAACCCGCACCTGACCGCGCAGCGCACGCCAGAGGATGCGGATGCCGCCTTGCGGCCAAAGTCGCTCGACGAATTTATCGGCCAACAGGCGGCGCGCGAAAACCTGCGTATCTTTATTGCGGCGGCAATGGCGCGCGGTGACGCGCTCGACCATGTATTATTTTTTGGCCCGCCCGGGCTTGGCAAGACGACGCTGGCACAGATTATGGCGCGCGAAATGGGGGTGGGGTTTCGCGCCACTTCCGGCCCGGTCATTGCCAAAGCGGGGGATTTGGCCGCGCTCCTCACCAATTTGGAGGATGGCGATGTCCTCTTCATCGATGAAATCCACCGGCTCAATCCGGCGGTCGAGGAAATACTCTATCCCGCGATGGAGGATCGCGCGCTCGACATCATGATTGGCGAAGGGCCAGCCGCGCGCAGCGTGCGGATTGACCTGCCGCGCTTTACCCTCGTCGGCGCGACCACGCGACAGGGGTTGCTCACCACCCCGCTGCGCGACCGGTTTGGCATTCCCGTGCGGCTCCATTTTTACAGCCATGACGAATTGCGGCAGGTGATTGTCCGTGCGGCCAATCTGCTTGGTCAGGCGATCGCGCCCGACGGCGCACAGGAAATCGCACGGCGCGCGCGCGGCACCCCGCGTATTGCCGGACGATTGCTGCGCCGGGTGCGCGACTTTGCCCATGCGGCGGGCGATGCCAGCATTACGGCGGCGGTCGCCGACCGCGCGCTTTCGCGGCTGGAAGTGGATGGGCTGGGCCTGGACGCGATGGACCGACGTTACCTCGTCATGATTGCCGATATTTATCGCGGCGGGCCTGTGGGGGTGGAGGCGCTGGCCGCCGGACTTTCCGAACCGCGCGATACGATAGAGGATGTGATCGAACCCTATCTCCTCCAGCTCGGGTTGATTGGCCGCACCGCGCGTGGGCGGCTGCTCAACGCGCCGGGTTGGAAACATCTGGGGCTGAACCCGCCCACCGGCACACAGGACGGGCTGTTCGATCCGGGCAAATAGGGGTTGGCTTGGCTTCGCCGCCTCGTCTATGGCTCTATAATGGTAGATAAATTGGTTTTGCCCGCGCCAAGCGGCCAATTTGTGGGGCCAAGCCACCTGTTTGGCTTGCGCATCTATTATGAGGACACCGACCTCTCCGGTGTCGTCTACCACGCCAATTATCTGCGCTATATGGAACGCGCACGTTCCGACATGCTGCGCCTTGCCGGCATTGATCAGCGCACCGCGCAAGAGGGGGGGGAGGGGGCTTGGGCGGTCACCGACCTTAAAATCCGTTATCAAGCACCCGCGCGGCTCGATGATATATTGACCGTCGAAAGCCGCGTGGTGGCGGTGCGCGGCGCGAGTGTCGATATCGTCCAGACCATCCGCCGCGACGATGTGGTTTTGACCGAGGGCGCGATAACCGCCGCCTTTGTCGCACCCAATGGTCGCGCGCGTCGCCAGCCCGCCCATTGGGTGACCATTTTCAAATCCATGATCGCCAAAACTTGACGATGGTGCGTCCATCCCCCCACCAAGCTGACGTATAAAGAGAGAATGATTTTGCCAGACATCGCGCTCGAACCCGCATCACTTTCCCCCATCGCCTTGTTTTTACAGGCGGATATTGTCGTCAAAGTGGTGATGGCGGGATTGCTTATTGCCTCCATCCTTCTGTGGGTGGTGATTGTGCAGGGCGGGCTTCGCCTGCGCCGCGCCCGGCGGGAGGCGGAGCAGTTTGAGCGCGAGTTTTGGCGTGCCGCCAATGTGGAGGAAGTGAGCGCCAATCCGCGCCATGCCGACAGCCCCAGCGGGCGGATATTGTCCGCCGGATTGAACGAATGGAAACGCTCGACATCGCGCGCGGTGGTTGACCGGGCCGGGGTGCGCGAACGGCTGGGCGCGGTGCTCGACAGCGCGATTTCGATGGAGGTGGAACGGCTGGCAGGCGGGTTCAACCTGCTTGCCACCATCGCCGCATCTGCGCCCTTTATCGGACTGTTCGGCACCGTCTGGGGCATTATGCGCAGCTTTTCGGGGATTGCGAGTGCCGGTAATTCGAGCCTTGCGGTGGTTGCGCCGGGCATTGCCGAAGCGTTGTTTGCCACCGCCATTGGTCTGTTCGCGGCGATCCCTGCGCTCATCGCCTATAACCGCTTCACCCATTTGCTGGGGCAGGTGGAGGGGCGATATTGGCGCTTTGCCGACGGCTTTCAGGCGATGCTAAGCCGCGAGTTGGAGCGCGGGTGATGGCGTTCGGTAATCAGGGCGGCAATATGGGCGGCGGGCGGGCGCGCGGCCGGCGGGGGCGACGCAGCAGCGCGCCGATGGCGGATATCAATGTAACGCCACTCGTCGATGTCATGCTGGTTTTGCTGATCATCTTCATGGTGACCGCGCCTTTGCTGACGAGCGGCGTGCCGGTTGCGCTGCCCGACAGCAATGCCCGCGCGCTCGACCAGTCCGAACGCGAACCGGTACAAATCACGCTCGATGCCGATGGGCAATTATTCGTCGGCGATGAACAGGTGGCGATGGCCGCGCTGCCCGAACGGCTCGCCGCATTGGCGGGTGCTGGCGGCGCGCAAACCCCGTCGATCATGCTGCGTGCCGACCGCGCGCTCGATTATGGACGCGTTATGCGCGTGATGGGCGACATCAACCGTGCGGGCTTTACCCGCGTAGCGTTGGTCACCACCAGTTCAGATGGCGGGCAATAGGGTTCGGCAGATGACCGGGCAGATGACGATAGAAAGCCGCCAGATCGGCATATTATCAGCGGTCGTTCTGGCCCATGGCCTGCTGCTTGCCGCGCTGTCGCTCAGTTGGCGGGCGATGCCGCCGCGTTTCGACAATCCGCCGATCGCGGTGGAGATTCTGGCCGAAACCGCGCCCGTTTCAACATCCCCCACCCCGACTGCGGAGGCACCCGCCGCGCGGCTGGGCGACCCTGATAGTGATGCAATCACCCCGCCGCCCCCTGCTGTGCCAGAAGTCCGTCCGGTAAAGCCCGAAACGCCGCGCCCGACACCGCGTGTCATCGAACGGCCAGCGCCAACCCCGCGCCCGCAGGCGGCGCGCCAGCCGCCGCCCCGGACAGTGCCGCGCACACCGCCTGTAACCCGGCAGACGCCCGCACCTGCCACCGCACGCCGCCCAACCAATGCAACGCCAAATAATCGCACTGACCGGGAGGCGCGTGACACGCGACCATCGGGCGCGTTGGACGGCATAGCAGCGGGCGTCGCGCGCGAGGCGGCGCGCAATTCGCGCGGCACATCTGCCCCGGCGGCGCGCACCGGCGATCAAGTGCGCGCCGATATTCGCGTCAGCATCAATGCCGAAGTGCGCGCACCGTGGAATCGCTGCGTCGTTACGGGAATTGACGTCGACAGGCTGAAAACCAGCATCGTCTTTCACCTGACGCAAAGCGGCGCGCTCGACCGGATTATCAGTGTTGAAACCACCGGAGTTACCGCCAGCAACCGAACCCAGGTCGCCCGTTTTGAGGAATGCGCGCGCCGCGCCATCCAACTCGCCGCCCCCTTTGCAGGATTACCCGCCGAATATTATAGCCATTGGGCGACCTACACGCTCGATTTTGAAAAGAGATAGATGCAAAAACTGACCCTTGGATGCGCGCTCATTGCCCTTACCACCCTTGGCTTGGGGGGCGGCGCGCTGATGGCGCAAAGTCCGCCTTCTGCGGCGACTCCCGCTCCAACGACTGCCACGACACCCGCGCCAACGCCCGCACCCGCCACCCCCGCCGCCCCGCCGCGCGAAACGGTGACCGGGGATTTGGGGGCGCAGGCGCGCACGTCGATTGTCATAACAGGCTTTGCCACACCCGATGCGGTGGCAACACCTGCGGGCAATACCAGCGCGCTGGGTATCCAGATTGCCGATGTGATTTCGGCCGATCTGGAACGATCCGGTCTCTATGCGCCGCTTGGCCCCGGCGGCTTGCGGCTGGTGCCAATGACCGAGGTGACTGCGCCACGTTTCGACAACTGGCGTCCCACTGGCGCTGAATCCTTGGTACAAGGCTTTGTCCGCGCCGATGCGGCGGGCAATTTGACCGTCGGCTGCTATCTTTACGATATGGCTTTGGGCAGCGAATTGGCGCGCAATGGCTTTGTCGTCCAGCCGCGCGATTGGCGGCGCGCTGCGCACCGCTGTGCCGATGCCATTTATTCGCGCCTGTCGGGCGAAGCGCCCTTTTTCGACAGCCGCATCGCCTATATCGCCGAAACTGGGCCAAAGGATGCGCGGATAAAACGGCTGGCGATCATGGATTCGGACGGTGCCAACCACCGCTTCATCACCACCGGCCAGTCGCTCGCCATCACCCCGCGTTATTCGCCCGATTACCGTTATATTGCCTATGTCAGCTATTTGGGCGACCGGGTGCGCGTCTATATCTATGATGTGGAGGGGGCGAGCCAGCGCGCTGTTTATGAAAGCAGCAACCCGACCTTTGCCCCGCGCTGGTCGCCCGATGGGCGTTTCCTGCTCTTTTCCATGTCGGTCGCAGGCAATACCGATATTTACCGCATTCCGGTCGAAGGGGGGACGCCGCGCCGCCTGACCGACAATCCGGGAATTGATGTTGGCGGCAGTTTTTCGCCCGACGGCACGCGGATCGTTTTTGAAAGCGACCGTTCGGGCGGGCAGCAAATCTATGTGATGAATGCCGATGGGTCGAGCCAGCAGCGCATCAGCTTTGGTGGCGGGCGCTATGCGACCCCCGAATGGAGCCCGCGTGGCGACTTGATTGCCTTTACGCGAATATCGGGCAATTTCCGTATCGGGGTGATGACGCCGAGCGGTGGGGGCGAACGCCTTCTCACCGATGATTGGCAGGATGAAGCGCCGACCTGGGCCCCTAATGGCCGGTTGGTCCAATTTTTCCGCACGTCACGCGGACGCGATGGGCGCAGCCAGATTTTTCAGGTCGATCTGACCGGGGTTAATCTGCGCCGCATCCCGACGCCCGTTGATGGCAGCGACCCCGCGTGGGGGCCGATATTGCCTTAATGGCACAAAGGGGCAATGATGCCTCGATTGAGCGTGAGACAGAATAAGGAGATAGTCATGCGCAACACCCATAAAGCCATGTTGATGGCTTTCACGATTCTCGCGGTTAGTGGCTGCGCCGGTCGCCGCGCGCCCGCTGAATTGCCCCCGGTGGCCGACAGCGGTTATGATGCCAACGCCAACACAGGCGGGGTTGCCAACGCCGTGGTGCCGGGCAGTCAGGCCGATTTCGTCCGCTCCGTATCGAGCGATGTGATTTATTTCGATACCGACCGCTATAATATCGACGATATCGACCGCGCCGCGCTTACCAGTCAGGCCGAATGGCTGCGCCGTTACCCCAATGTCCGCGCGACAGTGGAGGGGCATGCCGACGAGCGCGGCACGCGCGAATATAATATTGCGCTGGGCGAACGGCGCGCCAATGCCGCGCGCAATTTCCTGATTTCATTGGGGGTTGATGGCGCGCGCCTGTCGGTCATTTCTTATGGCAAGGAACGCCCGGTGGCACTGGGTTCGGATGAAAGCGCCTGGGCGCAGAACCGCCGCGCGGTGACCGTAACTGTCCAATAGGGGCGGACAATGGGGCGGGGCGGGCCATGGCGGCTCGCCCGCCCAATTAATGATCGCGCTTCGACCGATACATGTCCGCATCGGCGCTGCCGATGACATCCTCCGCCGTACGACCGGCTTCGAGCATCGTCAGGCCAAAGGCCGCCGATAGTTGCACATTGCCTTCGTCGAGTTCGAGCGGTTCACTGACAATCGCGGCGCGCATATGGCGGATGAGCGCGCGCGCTTCGCCTGCACCGATATTGTCGATCAGCATGCCATATTCATCGCCGCCGATACGCGCGACAACATCACCGCGCCGGGCACTTTCCATCAACCGTGCGGCCACTTCGATCAGCGCCAGATCGCCCGCGCCATGACCATGGGCATCGTTGATCCGTTTCAGGCCATCGACATCGACATAGATGAGCGCGGTGCGCCCACCGTCACGGTCAGCATTGGCGAGCCGCTGGTGCAGCGCGGACAGAAAATAGCGCCGGTTGAACAAGGGCGTCAGCATATCACGCTGTGCCACCCGTTCCATTTCGGCCAAGGCAATCGAAAGCGCGCGGTTTTCGCGTTGCAATCGGGTGATTTCAACGCGCAGCGTTGCCAGCTCCGCCTCCGTCAAAGAGGTGGCGACGACATTATCGTCAACCAGTATCGGCGTCTGTTTCATCCAACCTCCAGCCTCAGGCACCGGGCAACAAAATAGCTCGGGGCGCAAGGGGCATAGCGCACAAACCCTTAACACATGGTAGCAAACCGCATCATTTTGGCGCAGCAGCGGTTGGCGATTGCTGATTGGCCGCAGCCTCGCTATCCGACAGGGGCAGATTGTGCCATCGCGGGCGCATATTTTGGGGCAGATGACATGAAAACGCCGGTTGCGGTGATTATGGGCAGCCAGTCCGACTGGGAAACGATGCGCCATGCAATGGATATTTTTGCCGCGCTGGATGTCGGGGCAAAGGCACATATTATTTCCGCCCATCGCACCCCCGAACGCCTTTATGATTTTGCCAAGGGCGCAAAGGCGGCGGGATATGCGGTGATTATCGCGGGCGCGGGCGGCGCGGCGCACCTGCCGGGCATGGCCGCGTCGATGACCAGCCTGCCGGTGCTGGGTGTCCCCGTGCAAAGCGCCGCGCTGTCGGGGATGGATTCGTTATTGTCGATTGTCCAGATGCCCGCTGGCGTGCCGGTGGGGACGCTGGCGATTGGCCGGGCGGGGGCGGTCAATGCCGCGCTTTTTGCCGCATCAATCTTGGCATTGGAGGATGCAGCGCTGGCCCAGCGGCTGGACGCGTGGCGCGCCGCCAACAGCGCGGCGGTGGCGGAGCATCCGGCGGCATGACGGGCAAGATGCTCGCCCCCGGCGCAACGATTGGCATTGTCGGTGGCGGACAATTGGGCCGCATGTTGGGCATTGCGGCAGCACAATTGGGCTATATCACCCATATTTTCGCGCCGGAGGAGGGGGCGGTTGCCGCCGCCACCGCGCAGCATATAACCCATGCGGCCTATGATGATATGCGCGCGCTCGGCGGCTTTGCCGGACAGGTTGATGTCATCAGCTTTGAATTTGAAAATGTGCCGGTCGATACTATGCGCTTCCTTGCCGAACATCGCCCGCTCTTTCCCCCGGTCGACGCGCTCGCCGTCGCGCAGGACAGGGTGGCGGAAAAGCAATTTGCTGCAAGCTGCGGCGTGCCGCTCGCCCCATGGGCGGAAATACGCTCCGCCGCTGCACTGGCCGCTGCGGTCGCGGACATTGGCACGCCCGCCATCCTCAAAACCGCGCGCGATGGCTATGACGGCAAGGGGCAGGCGCGTGTCGACAGCCCGGATGATGCGACGGCGGCTTGGGCCGCGATTGGCAATGGCCGTGCAGTGCTCGAAAAGAAAATCGACTTTACCGGCGAATTTTCAATCCTGCTGGTGCGCGGGCAGGATGGAGAAGTGCGTTTTTGGGATGCGCCGGAAAATCGCCATGTCGACGGGATTTTGCGCCAGTCGAACATCCCTGCGCCGCCCGAAATGGCCGACCAGATCGCTATGGCGCGGCACCATGCTGAGGGGCTGGCAGCGACGCTCGATTATGTCGGCGTCATGGCCTGCGAATTTTTCGCGACCGATGATGGCCCCTTGTTCAACGAACTGGCCCCGCGCGTCCACAACAGCGGTCATTGGACAATCGAAGGGGCGGTGACCAGCCAGTTTGAAAATCATATCCGCGCGATTTGCGGCCTGCCGCTTGGTGCAACCGGGCTGACCGGGCGCCGGGTCACCATGGACAATCTGATCGGGGCGGATGCCGAAGATTGGGCAAGCTGGCTGGCGCAGGGGGGCGCGCACCTCCACCTCTATGGCAAGGGCGCGCCGCGCGCGGGGCGCAAAATGGGCCATGTGACGCGGGTGGAGGCGGCATGAACCACCCTGAAATCATCATCGTCATCGCGCGTGCGGACAATGGCGTTATTGGCCGCGACGGGCGTTTGCCGTGGAAATTGCCCGACGATCTGCGCCATTTCAAGCAAATCACCATGGGCCGCCCGATGATCATGGGGCGGCGCACCTTTGATTCGCTGCCCGGCCTGCTCGACGGGCGGCGGCATATCGTCATCACCCGTGACGCAGGCTGGGAAGCTGACGGGGCGGAACGCGCCGGCTCGCTGGCAGAGGCGCTCGCCCTTGCCAATGCGCCGCATGTTTGCGTCATCGGCGGGGGGGAGATTTATGCGCAGGCCGTGCCGCTCGCAGACCGCATCGAACTGACCGAGGTGCATTTGTCACCCGACGGGGACGTGCGCATTGATGCGCCCGACATGGCGATCTGGCGTGAGGTCGCGCGCGATCCGCATGGGGCGGAGGATGGGCGACCTGCCTTTGATTTTGTTACCTATCAGCGGCGGGCCGAAACGGAGGGATAAGGCGCATGGTGAAGCGGATATTTGGCTGGTCGGCGCTTATCCTGTTGCTGTTGCTGCTGTTCGGGGTGATTTTCCTGCCCGGCATCGCCGAACGGTCGATGAATAAAGTGGTCGGCACCAATGCGCGCGTTTCGTCCGCCGCTGCTGCGCTCCACGCGCGGCTCACCATCGCCGACCTCCATGGTGACAGCCTGCTGTGGCAGCGCAATATTTTGGACCGCAGCGGGCAGGGGCAGGTTGACCTGCCACGCCTGCGCGACGGGCATGTCGCGTTGCAGGTCTTTTCCTCCGTCTCGCAAACGCCGTGGGGGCAAAATTACCAAAGCAATGACGATAGCGATAACCTCTGGCTGCTCACCATGTTTCAGCGCCAGCCGATGTCGAGCTGGTTTTCCCCGCTTGGTCGCACGCTCTGGCATGGTGCAAAATTGCGCGGCGCGGCGGCCGCCAGCCATGGCCGCTTGCGGCAGATATTGACCGTTGCCGACCTCGACCGATTATTGGCGGACCGCGCGGCGGGGCGTGATGTGACGGGCGCGTTATTTTCGGTGGAGGGATTGCAGAATCTGGAGGGGCGTTTCGACAATCTCGACACCCTTTATCGCGCCGGGGTGCGCATGGCGGGCTTTACCCATTTCTTTGACAATGCGCTCGCCGGGTCGATGCACGGGCGGCAAAAGGGTGGGCTGACGCCGCTTGGCCGCAGGGTGCTGCGCGAAATGGAACGGCGCGGCATGGTCGTCGACATTGCGCATTGCAGCCATGCCTGCGTCGCCGACATATTGGCGATGGCGACCAAGCCGGTTGTCTTCAGCCATGGCGGGGTGCAGGCGACCTGCAACGAAAACCGCAACCTGAATGATGATGAAATTCGCGGCGTTGCGCGCACCGGCGGGGTGGTGGGCATTGGCCTGTGGTCCGCCGCCGTGTGCGGCACCGAACCTGCCGACACCGCGCGCGCGATGGCGCATGTCCGCAACCTCGTCGGGATTGACCATGTCGCGCTGGGCAGTGATTTTGATGGCGCGGTGACCACGGGATATGACGCATCGCGCCTCGCGCTCCTGACCAGCGCGCTCAAGGATGCGGGGTTCAGCGATGATGACATTGCCAAGGCGATGGGCGGCAATGTCATACGCGTGCTGCGCGCGGCATTGCCAGCGCGATAATCACCGTTACAACCCGCTACAAAATGGGGTGATATGCAACGTATTTATTCGAGCCAGATGATGCCCGACGCGCTGCGCGGCGCGGTAATTGCGCTGGGCAATTTTGACGGGTTCCACAGCGGGCATCAGGCGGTGGTGCGCGCGGCAAATCAGCTGGCGGACAAGATGGCGGTGCCGCTGATCGTCGCCAGTTTTGACCCCCATCCTGTCAATTTGTTCCAACCCGCCGCGCGCCCATTTCGCCTGACCAACCTGTCGCAGCGCCAGCATTTATTTGCAGCGGCGGGCGCGTCGGCCATGCTGCTGATTGAATTTGGCCCCGAAATGGCGGCGACCAGCGCCGAAGATTTTATCGACAAATTGCTTGTCGAACGCTTTGGGGCGGGCGGCATTGTCACCGGCAGCGACTTTGGCTTTGGCCGTGAAAAGCGCGGTTCGGCCAAAACGCTGCAAGCGGCGGCGGACGATGGCAAATTTGCGTATCGTGCGGTCGATCCGGTCAATAATTTGGGCGAACCCGTCTCCTCCTCACGCATCCGTGAAGCCTTGGTGGATGGCGACCCCGGCGAAGCGGCCTTCCTCCTCACCCGGCCCTTTGCCATAGAGGGGGAGGTGGAACATGGCGACAAGGTCGGGCGCACTTTGGGTTTCCCGACGATCAATGTCGCGCTCTCCACCTATTTGCGCCCGCGCTATGGTGTCTATGCAGTCAGCGTCAAACTGCCTGATGGCCGTGTGTTACGCGGCGCGGCCAACATGGGCGTGCGCCCGCAGTTTGAGCCGCCGGTCGAAAAGCTGGAGGTGCATTTGCTGGGCTATAGCGGTGATTTATATGGCGAAACGGTCGAAGTCGCCTTTCACAGCTATCTGCGGGATGAGGCGCGGTTCAGCAATATTGAGCAGTTGAAAACGCAAATGGCGGCCGATTGTGACCGCGCGCGCTATGTGCTGACGGCAGAGGTTATGGCGCGGCATCATTAATGTCGCGCTTCCTATCCAAATCTCGGCTTTCCTTTTTTGCAGCCATTGCGCTAATGCCGCCGCCATGACCGAAAAGCGCGATTATCGAGACACTGTCTTTCTGCCCAAAACCGACTTTCCGATGAAGGCGGGGCTGCCGCAGAAGGAACCGGGGATTTTGGCGCGCTGGCAGGCCGATGACCTTTATGCGCAATTGCGCGCCGCGCGCGCGGGCCGCGAAAAATTCATCCTCCACGACGGGCCGCCCTATGCCAATGGCGACATGCATATCGGCCATGCGCTCAACCATATTTTGAAGGATATGGTGTGCCGCACGCAAAGCCTGCTGGGTAAGGATGCGCCCTATGTGCCGGGCTGGGACTGCCATGGCCTGCCCATCGAATGGAAGGTGGAGGAGCAGTATCGCAAGAAGAAACTGAATAAGGATGAGGTGCCGGTAAAGGAATTCCGCGCCGAATGCCGCGCCTATGCGCAGCATTGGGTGGATGTGCAGCGCGAACAGGTCAAACGGCTGGGCATTTTGGGCAATTGGGACAAGCCCTACCTCACCATGGATTTTGACAGCGAGGCGACGATTGTCGCCGAACTGCTGAAATTTGCCGAAAGCGGCCAGCTTTATCGCGGGGCAAAGCCCGTCATGTGGTCGCCGGTTGAAAAAACCGCGCTGGCTGAGGCGGAGGTGGAATATGCCGACATTACCTCCACCCAGATTGATGTGGCGTTTGAGATTATTGAATCGCCCATCCCCGAACTGGTCGGCGCGCATGCGGTGATCTGGACGACGACGCCCTGGACGATCCCGGTCAACCAGGCTTTGGCTTATGGGCCGGATGTTGAGTATGTTTTGGTAGAGCGTTCGCAACCGCTGTTTATGGTTGAAGACGGCGAGGATGCATCAGGTGCGATCGAAGCAGCTTTGGCTTGGCATCGCTCAAATCCCCAAAAGCTGTTGGTGGCTAACGAGCTTTGGCGGAATGCAATCGGAGACAGCCTACATTCTCGCATGCGAAATGAAGTGGCTCGATTGACGGGCCGCGGCGGTATTTCAATCGGTCATGAGGTGCTTTGGTCAGGCAAAGGCTCCGACCTTGCCGGAACCATCGCCCGCCACCCGATGGCAAAATATTTCACCTCCCCCCTCCCCTTCAGGGGAGGGGCTGGGGGTGGGGTCTCTCCGGCAAAGGTCGAGGCAACGGACAATCCCCACCCCAACCCAGTGCCTGGTGAAACTGCCCCCGGCCGTTTCAGTCCGGTCCGGGGGGCCGGACGACCCGGCACTCCTGAAGGGGAGGGACTTAATTATGATCCGCAATCTCCCCTCGCCGAATTCTACCTACGCCCGCGCCCCTTTTTGCCCGGTGATTTTGTCACGACCGACAGCGGCACCGGCCTCGTCCATATGTCGCCCGACCATGGCGAGGATGACTTTGACTTGTGCAAAGCCAATGGCATTGACCCGGTATTCGCGGTGGAGGGGGATGGCAAATATCGTGCCGACTGGGGTTGGCTCGGCGGGCAGGGGAGTGTCATCAATCCCAAATTCAACGCGCCCGATGGCCCGATTTGTTCGGACTTGCGCGGCGCGGGCGCGCTGATCGCGGCATCGGATTTCGCCCACAGCTATCCGCATAGCTGGCGTTCCAAGGCGAAAGTCATTTATCGCTGCACCCCGCAATGGTTTGTGCCGATGGACCGCGCCATCGACCGAAATGTGCCGCGCTGCGCCACCGAAGCTGAAATCCGCACCGCGCAAGGGGACGGCGAAAGCCTGCGTCAGGCGGCGATGCGCGCCATCGACCATACGCGCTGGGTGCCGGAAAAGGGGCGCAACCGCATTGCTTCGATGGTGGAGGGGCGGCCCGACTGGGTGCTGTCGCGCCAGCGGGCGTGGGGCGTGCCGATTACGTTGTTCGTTGACCGGCGCACCGGCCAATATCTGAACGACCCCGCGGTCAATGCGCGGATTATCGAACGGGTGCGCGCGCATGGGGTTGATGCGTGGGATGCGGAAAATGCCGCCTATTTTCTGGGCGATGACCGCGAAGTAGCGGATTTTGAACAGGTTTTCGACATCCTCGACGTGTGGTTTGATTCGGGCTGCACCCATGTTTTCACGCTGGAAAGCGGCAAATGGCCGGAATTAAGCTGGCCCGGCAACCTCTATCTGGAGGGGTCGGACCAACATCGTGGCTGGTTCCAAAGCTCTCTGCTGCAAAGCTGTGCAACGCGGGGCCGCGCCCCCTATGACGCGGTGCTGACCCATGGGTTCACTATGGATTCCAAGGGCATGAAAATGTCCAAAAGCGTCGGCAACACCATCGACCCGTTGAAAGTGATGGAGGCGAGCGGCGCGGACATCATCCGCCTGTGGGCGCTCAGCGTCGATTTTACCGAGGATCATCGGATTGGCGATGAAATCCTCAAAGGCGTGTCGGATCAATATCGCAAATTGCGTAATAGTTTCCGCTATTTACTGGGCGCGCTCGATGGCTTTGACGAGGCCGAGCGGGTGGCCAATGTCGCCGAAATGCCGGAGCTGGAGCGCTATATGCTCCACCTGCTGGCCGATCTGGACAATAGGTTGCGCGGCGCGGTCGATGCGTTCGATTTCAACCTTTATGTCCGCGCGCTGACCGATTTTTGTAATGAGGATTTGTCGGCATTTTTCTTCGATATTCGCAAAGATTGCCTCTATTGTGATGCGGCGGACAGTTTGAAACGGCGCGCCTATCGCAGCGTGCTGGACATTCTGTTCCACGCGCTGGTGCGCTATGCCGCGCCCGTCTTGGTCTTTACGGCAGAGGAAGTGTGGAAAACCCGCTTTCCCGACGCGCAAAGCGTGCATCTGAATGAATGGCCGGATATATCGGATGCGTGGCATGACCCTGAACTTGCGCAGTATATGCAGCCATATCTCCTCGCGCGTGCAGAAATATCGGAAGCGATTGAGCCGTTGCGTCGCGAAAAAATCATCGGTTCCAGCCTTGAAGCGGTTATCGCCTACCCCAATGCCTCTGCATTGGATGGTGCGCAGCTGGCCGAAATGGCGATTGTGGCGCACGTCGCCAGCGATAACGCGGCGGCGATACAGGTCACCCGCACCACCCACCATAAATGCGGGCGGTGCTGGCGGCATCTGCCCGAAGTGGCAGAGGATGGGGATTTGTGCGGCCGCTGCGCCGATGTGGTGGGGGGCTGATGATGGCGACCAAATATGGCAAGACGGGGCTGATTATCGCCGCTGTGGTGGTTGCTGCTGACCAGATCATCAAATGGATTATGGCAGGCCCGCTCGACCTCATGATGCGCGGGCAGATAAAATTGCTGCCGATTTTCAACCTGACGTGGGCGGAAAATGACGGCATCAGCTTTGGTGCGCTGTCGGCGTCGAGCGATGTGCAACGCTGGCTGCTCGTCGCGCTTACCAGCTTGGTCGCATCCGGCGTTGCCATTTGGATGTGGCGCGAAAGCAGGCGTGGGGACGCGTTGGCGCTCGCGCTCGTGCTTGGCGGGGCGATTGGCAATATTATCGACCGGACGCGGCTGGGCTATGTCATCGATTATGCCGATCTGCATTTCGGGGATTTCCGCCCCTTTCTGATTTTCAACGTCGCGGATGCGGCAATTACCATCGGCGTGCTGCTTTTGGTTGCACGCGCGCTCCTTCTGCGCGAAAAGGCGGCGGGGCAGAATGTTACGGCGGCAGATGCCGCCCCCGAAGCGAAAGGCGAATGATGCGCAAATTTCTGATTGCCGGGGCCATGGGTTCGGCGCTGCTATTGTCGGCATGCGGTTCGACCGGCCTGTTCAATCGCCAAAGTCCGGACGAATATGCGGTGACCCGCGCCGCCCCGCTGGTCGTGCCGCCCGATTATGCACTGACCCCACCGACGCCGGGCACCCCGCAATCGACCAGCGAATCGTCGGCTGAACAGACGTTGCAGGCGCTGTTCGGCGGCCCTGCGCCGCGCAGCCAGACCGAAATTTCGATGCTGGTGGCCGCAGGTGCAGCGCGCAGCGAAGCGGGCATCCGTTCATCAGTCGGTGACCCCGAAACCTTTGTGGTGAACAAGGGGACGGTGACGCGCGACATTTTGGGTGCCCCGGCGGGTGCGGGGCAATTTGCCCAAGCAACCGCAGGTCAGCCGGTTTCGGCCAGCCCGACGCCGTAAAATTAGGCTAAGTCCGCCCGGCCAATTCGTCAGATTTGGTCAAACCATTCGGGCTTGATCACAATTTCTTCTACCATGCGCGTGGCAACGCCAAGGTTGAGTTCCTTGAGCTTGTCACACAGCGCTTCACCGTCGATTAGATCGATCGGCGGTGCTCCGTCGCGCGTCGCTTCGCGGCGTGCATCCGGCGAAAAAGTGCCCGTCGTGATGATGAGGCCTTTATCCGTCCGCCCCATCATCGCCCCGCGAAAATCACGCACAGCGCCCGAGCCAACCGATCCTTGGTATCGTTTGCATTGAAAAAGAACGTGAAACGACATCAGGCTGAGCTGCATAATCCCCGTGCCGTCGATGCCGCCGTCCCCGGATCGTCCCGTTACTTCGACTTTGACGAACCCTGCCTCACGCAACAGCCGTTGTGCCAGTCGTTCAAAGGCGGACGGATCCATGGCTTTCAGAACTGCCAACAACCGGTCGCGCCAATCCTGCTCACCCTCGTCCGGCCCCATCGGGTCATCCGTGACTGAATCGCTCCCCTTTTTTCGCTTCCGTTCGCCATTTTGAACTTTGGCCGCAGCAGAAATTGCTGATTTGAGATCGGATTCCGGTAGTTGGATGGCAGCTCGACCTTCGTCGGTAATGAGCCACAGACCTTTGCCGCCGGAGGCCAAATAGCCGGCCAACTTGAGATAGCTGCGTGCCCATGACAAGCGATCCGGAATAACGGCGCCGGTGCCACTGTCATACCACACATCAAGCGCCTCGGGTGGCAATCGGAGTTGGTCAATAACAGCATCATTTATCTCGTTGAGCGATGCCGAGCCACCAATCGATTCCAATGCAACAAGCGTGGGTCGCATCAGTTCATGATATTTGGGGAGTTGCGCGATTTTCATCACGCCCGCGCTTCTTCCACCCCCGCGCTATTGTGGCGTAATGCGCTGAGCACCGTTTCGACGATGTGCGGGGCGTTGAGCCGTGCCGCATCATATTGTTTGTCGGGTGCGTCCTGATCCTGAAACAGGTCGGGCAGGCGCATGGTGCGCAATTTCAACCCGGCGTCAATCAGCCCCAGATCGCTGGCCAGCGTCAACACATGCGCGCCCATGCCGCCGACGCTGCCTTCCTCTATCGTCACGCAAACTTCGTGGGTGGTGAGCAGGCGGCGGATCAACGCTTCATCCAGCGGCTTTGCAAAGCGCAGGTCGGCAACGCTGGTGGACAGCCCGCGCGCTTCCAATTCATCGGCGGCCTTTTGCGCCTCCGCCAAACGGGTGCCGAGCGATAATATCGCAATCTTCTTACCCTCCCGCACCATGCGGCCCTTGCCGATTTCCAGCCGTTCGGGCGTAGCGGGCAGGGGGATGCCAATGCCGCCACCGCGCGGATAGCGAAAGGCAATCGGGCCGCTGTCATGGCAGGCGGCGGTATAGGTCATATGCACCAGCTCTGCCTCATCCGCCGGGGCCATGACGACGAAATTGGGCAGCGCGCAAAGGTAGGCGAGGTCAAAGCTGCCCGCGTGGGTCGCACCATCGGCCCCCACCAGCCCCGCGCGGTCCATCGCGAAACGGACGGGCAGATTCTGGATAGCGACATCATGCACCACCTGATCATAGGCGCGCTGCAGAAATGTCGAATAAATGGCGCAAAAGGGGCGCATCCCCTGTGCGGCGAGGCCGGCGGCAAAGGTCACGGCATGTTGTTCGGCAATGCCAACGTCGAACGTCCGGCTCGGGTGGCGCTTGGCAAAACGGTCCACCCCCGTGCCCGACGGCATAGCAGCGGTGATGGCGACGATTTTATCATCGCTGTCCGCCAAATCGGCGAGCGCATCACCAAAGATATTTTGATAGGCAGGTGGCCCCGCCGGGCCCTTTACCTGTTCGCCGGTGATGACGTTGAATTTCTGCACGCCATGATATTTGTCGGCGCTGTTTTCCGCCGGGGCGTAGCCCTTGCCCTTTTTGGTGACGACATGGACAAGGCACGGCCCCTGTGCCGCGTCGCGGACATTTTCGAGCACGGGGATCAGGTGGTCGAGGTTGTGGCCATCAATCGGCCCGACATAATAAAAACCCAATTCCTCAAACAAAGTGCCGCCCATCGCCATGCCGCGGGCAAATTCGTCGGTCTTGCGCGCCGCGATGTGGAGCGGTTCGGGCAGGCGGCGCGAAATACGCTTGGCAACTTCGCGCAAGGACAAAAATGGGCGCGAGGATACGAGCCGCGCCAAATAGGCCGAAAGCCCGCCCACCGGCGGAGCAATCGACATGTCATTATCGTTCAAAATAACGATCAGTCGATTTCCAGCTGCAGCGGCATTATTCATCGCTTCATAGGCCATGCCCGCCGACATCGACCCATCGCCGATTACCGCAATCCCCTTGCCCGGATTGCCCGACAATTGGTTGGCGATGGCAAAACCCAGCGCGGCGGAAATAGAGGTGGAGCTGTGCGCCGCACCAAAGGGATCGTAGATGGATTCGCTGCGCTTGGTAAATCCCGACAAACCGCCGCCTTGGCGCAGCGTGCGGATGCGGTCGCGCCGCCCGGTCAAAATCTTGTGCGGATAACATTGGTGGCCAACGTCCCAGACCAATTTATCGTCAGGGGTGTTGAATACATAATGGATGGCAGTGGTCAGTTCGACCACGCCCAACCCGCTGCCCAAATGGCCGCCGGTGGTGCCGACTGCGGCGATAACCTCTGCCCGCAATTCGTCGGCCAATTGGCGCAATTGTTCGGGTGCGATTTTGCGCAGATCGGCCGGAACATCGACACTGTCAAGCAGGGGTGTGTGGGGCCGTTCGGGATTATTTTGGGCGGTCATGCTGGCTGATTTACCCTTTGCAATCCGCCCTGTCGAACCAAAAAAAGGCCGGGCGGAGCGCTAACCCCGACCGACCCCTTGGTTTTGATGATGAAAATTCAATATTCCCAGATCGTCACGGTCACCTGGTTCCAGACATTGCCCAGATTGTTGAGTTTCAAACGATATGGGCGGCAACCGCCGCGCGCATTGACCGTCAGGTTGAAATTGGCGCGGTCGTTCAGCGCCAGATCCTGTGCAACGACGCGGTTGTTGTTGTCATAAATGGTGTAATCAACATCGGTGTCGCCATCGCCCGCAATTTCGATCCGCGCGCTGGTGCGACAGAGGTTGAGGTCAACCCAAAATTCGCGGTTCGCCTCCACCCGATAGGTGCCGACGCTGGGCGCATCACCATTGGTATTATTGTCGCCAACGCGCACCTGCACGCCGTTCCAGACATTGCCATAATTATGCATTTTCAGGCGATAGACGATGCAGCCGCCATTCCGCACCGGCGGGTTCAGCGTCACCACCGAATTATCGTCCATATCGACGTCCGAAAAAACCTGATTATTGCGATCATCATAGATCCAGAAATCGACGTCGGTGTCGCCATCGCCGCGCATGTCGATCACCACCGGGTTGTTGCAGAGGTTGAGGTCAACCCAATAATCGCTCTGCGCCTCCACCCTATATGTCTGGACGGGACGATAGTCGGCCGCTTCGGCGATGCCCGGCGCTGCGGCAACGCCGATGCAGGCGGCCGCCCGACCCAAAGCCTTGGTGGCGGGGAAATTCAGAAACTGGAACATATTTGCCTCCCTGTTGCGTCTAATATAGCTACGGCAGCCAATCTGAACGCCAGCTTACCAAGAAAAACAAAGATTTATCAGCGACCGTTAACAGGCATTATATGTGAATCTGCCGGATTTTCCGTGTCAGATATTGGACAAATCAGTCACAATCAGCGCAGGTTCCACGCACTTCAATCACCGGTTGGGCAGGGGCAAAGCCGGTCTGGCTCGCCAAATTGCGGACATTTTGCGCAATCTTGTCATCATCAACATGCGTCGCCTGACCACAGCTATCGCAAATCAGGAAAATACAGTCATGGACGCAGCCCGGATGGCTGTTGGCGATGAAGGCATTGGCCGATTCAATCCGCCGCACCAGATTATTGGCAACGAACAGGTCGAGAATGCGGTAAACACTATTGGGGGCGACGCGCTTTCCGCGCGCCTGCGATACTTTGTCGGCAACATCATAGGCCGAAACCGGCCTTTCCTCCGCCGCAACGACGGCAAAAATGGCGGCGCGCATGTCCGTCCATTGTTCCCCCGCCGCTTCGAGCACGTCGCGCGCGCTGGCGTGCAACGCGTCGCCATGTTGGTGGTGGTGATGGTGGCTTGCGGACATGGCGTTAAACTAGGCGCTTGCGCGCAGCGCATCAAGCGCAAAGCAGCGTTCCATATTATGCGATGGGGATGGAAACGGCGATCCGCGATTCGGCCCGGACGTTGAGGTCATGCCCCAATGCCAGCACCATCAGCCCGATCAGATTGGCGGCCATTTCGACATCGCCATGCGGCAGGCTGAGCGTGCCTGCCATGATGCCAAGCCCAAAGCAGCCGGTGGCAAAAGGCATCATATATCCATGGCGCATCACCCCATAGCCAAGCGCGAAAAAGCCCAGCGCGATGGCGATGACCAAGCCAAATTCATGGATGGCGGGGTTCAGAAACACCCCGGCAAAGCTGGCCAAAGCGGTAACGACGATGGCGGTGGTGATGCAGTGGGCGGCGCACAGCGCGGCAACCCCGATCCCCAGATGGTCGGCCCAGCGCGTGCGAAACCAAATTCGCCAAGGCTGCTGAGAACGCACCATATTTGCCATATATTCCTTTTATCATGCGCCCCCAATTGGGATCGCAAGCCAAACCAGTCACGAAAAATGGCCGCCGCGAATCAGCGGGCGGAGATTGTCACTGGCCGCACAATGCCACAGATTAGTTAAGGTTACAACATATCATCAACATGACTTCTGACGAATTTGGGCGCGAAATCCCGCTTGCCTAAGCGCCGCCATGCGCGAATAGAGCGGCATGACCAATCCAACCCTCCCCACATCTGATGCCCAAGGCAGGGCGCGGCCCGACCTCCTCCTCCATTGGTTATTGGCCTGCGCGGCGCTGGTGGTGGCAATGGTGGTGGTCGGCGGCATCACCCGCCTCACCGAATCAGGTTTGTCTATTACCCAATGGAACCCGGTTAGCGGGGCTATCCCGCCGCTTAACCACGCCGACTGGCTGCGGGAGTTTGCGCTTTATCAGCAAACGACGGAGTTTCAGACGGTCAATCGTTCGATGGATCTGGCCGCGTTTAAGGCGATATTTTTCTGGGAGTTTTTCCACCGCCTGCTGGCGCGGGCGATTGGTGTTGTCTTTGGCCTGCCGTTGCTCTTTTTCGCATGGCGGCGGATGATTCCGACAGGCTATGGGCGGCGGCT
>CALFXW010000020.1 GCA_937957805.1 uncultured Sphingopyxis sp. | reverse complement strand
ATGGTTTTGGCGATGTGCCCAGTGAAGCCTTCGCCCGTTATCTTGATGGCTTGGGGATTCATGACGAAGCAAAAACCGCGCACTCATTCCGAAAAACGGCCAATCAGCGCTTGAAAGATAATGATGTCGCGACAAGCATTCGCTGCCAACTTGTTGGGCATGAGCGGGAAGGCATCAATGAAACCGTGTATGCAACCGATATTTCGACACAAAAGATGTTCGAGATACTACGGGATCGTCTTGTCTTTCCAGAGATCGACTTTACTACGCTCAAATACGCGAAGGGGCGCTTTGTCGAAATCATCAAATCGGAAATGGTGGCGGCGGTTGCCCGCAAGCGAATCAAGTTAGTCCTGCCAGAGTGCAGTGAGTCATCCTTGAACGCCACGCCTGAGAAAGGCGATCTGGCCGTTGTGGCCTCGTCAGCCGGTGTTGTGAAGCAAGGGGGGGTGAGCGAGAAAATGAAAAATCATCTCGAAGCGAGAGCAGCACGGGATGCGAGAACCATGCCTAAACGCCGTGGGCGTCCGCCGAAGGCCAAGCCTTTTGGCTAACCGAAATCCCGTCCGCTCCTCCTTCCGAAAGCCAAAAGATACAGAAAAGCCCTCCCGGTAGTCCAATTTGATTCACACGTTCCATTCTGCATGCATATTCCATATACTCCGCATAAATAAGCGGAGTTAGGACATGCCGACTTTTAATGCCTTTGCATTTTCTGGCATGATCCGCAAATGCCAGCCCAATCTAGCAACGTGGAGCTTTTTTGGGCGCAACTCTCGACAATCTGGCTGAAAACCTGTGTCTTTCTTGGTAGGGGAGGTTCGAGGCCGTAGCAAAGGACTTTATGCCATGAATCGGAATGTGACCATCGTGCTCATCAATGCGGCGTTTGCCGGTGCCGTTGGCGGCTATGCCGTCACCCAATGGGGGCCAATTGGTGCCTTGGCAGGTGTTCTGATCGCGTTTTTGGCTGGTCTTTATTTGAGAAGAAATGGGCGTTAATGTGTGGTTTGTATGCCTTCGGTAATATCAGGACGAAGGCATCTGGGCGTAGTGTCCTCGCCGCGCAGTTCAGCCTTTTTCCGCATCGGTGGAAAAACCTCTTTCTCGAACCAACGATGCAGGCGCAAGGTTTGATGATCCAGCGTTTTCGAGCGGGAATGCAGCCAATCCAAGAGGGCTGATTCACCGAACCACCATCGCCCCCTTTCGTCTTTGAAAAACCCGTCGTCTCCATATTGACGTGCCAATTGCCGCAGGCGCGCGCCACTGGATTGATGGTCGAGGATGTCGAACACGTCCGACGCCAAGGTTTGGCAACCGCCGTCTTGCCAGCGAACCCAAACAGGGCGGTCGTGGAAAGCGTGGTGGATGCCTTGAAGGTCGTTGAGCGCCATGCGCTTGAACAAGCGGAACATCCCGCCGGCCCCGTGATTCACGATAAAAACCGAAACGGCGACACCGATAACCGGTGTGATGACGACAAAGCCGATCAGCCAGCCAAAGAAAAATTTGGCGATTGCATACAATCCGATGAATGCGAAGATACCAAGCAGCCAATTAACGAGGCTTGTCTTCTTGGTATCTTTATCAAAGGACATTGATAGTTTATCCTCTACATTACTTGCTCAGGTAATTCAGTGCCCATCGGTATTGCGCCAGTAACTCAGGATTTTCACCCGTCCCTGGCATCGTCTGCACCCGCCTTTCCAAAGACTCGCGAACAAGAGTCGACTTGCACAACCGCTTGAATGTATCAGCCTTTTCGGGCTGGTCGGGACGTAGATTTTGAATATACATGCCTAGATACATCGTAATTTCTTGCGAACCGGCTCCGTTTTTATTGATACAAGCGCTTTCGTCCGTGAACATTTCCTCGGTCAGCAGACCTGCGATCTTCGCATCCCAATAACTGTCCAGCAGAAACCCCAGTGGCTCCGGCTGATCCACGCGCAGCCTGGCAGCAGAGAAAAGCGCTACCGCCTCTTCATCGTGCTGCTTGATGGCTTCCAGCAAGCCATGCGATGTCACCTCATAGCCACGCGATTTCAGTTGCGCACGCGGGTTGTCCATGTGCCGTGACATTTTCTCTACCCCCTCCTTGATCACGATGGTATCCGCCTTCACGTCCAGCAGCACCCCAAGCATGGCCTGCTGCACCTCTTTCAGGGGAGGGTAGGCATTGGCAATCATCCCTCCCTTGCTTGCATAGGCCAGCGAAATACTGCCGAACAACGCAGAAACACCGAGGAAGGCGGCAAGCACTCTGGCAAATGGCCGATTCCAGCGACTGGGCGTTTGCTCGGCAAGCCCGCTAGCCTCGGCGGCCCGCCGTTTTTCCCGGATCGCCAGCCAGATCATGCCGATGAAGATAGTGAAAATTGCTGCGAAGACAAATCGTTTAAGTTGCACTGCATTCTCGCCAAGAAAATCGAGAAACCCATTAAGCAGGGTGAACGGCACTACCAAGGTGTTGATGGGTGTTAGGTGATCCCTCAGAAATTCTGATAATTTGGTGAACATGTCTTCTTAAATACGCTGAAATATCTGGTGCTATGATTAAAGTGATAAAAATAAGCGGGGGATTTAATTCATTCCCCGCTTGGGCCGTTAAAACAAATATATGCCAATTGGATGGATTTCAATTAAATGACGGCGATTTCGTATAAGAACGCATTTCTTTTGCTAGTTTGACAACCTTGTTTGCTTTCCAGGGTAGCCAAAATGCAACGATACCCAGTAAATTGGGGGGGCTGCCCTTATTTATTTTTGACCCCGTTTGCCATGAATAATTTTTCACCTAATTTGCGGATAATGAGTCACGAGTTTCATTCGAGACCCTCGTAACGCCTGGTGGCGCAATCATCGTAATTACCGTTGCTCATGCACCGTTGATTCGCTTCTTGACGCAACTGTTGTTCAAAACCGTAGTCCCTGACATTATTGCCCTGTTGGCGATTTTCACTGGAATATGTAGAGGTTGGTTTTTTAGTATTGATAGATGCCTCTCTTTTGCCGGTTTTATTTCGACTAATAGGCTTCCCGCAGACTTCTTGCCAAATATTTGATAGGGGGGTATTGGGTTTGATGTCGATCCATTCTATTACTTTGGGATCGTCTTTGATTTCATAATCAGGGGCGTTGCCTTCTCCGTCAGTAAAATAAGCCCGACTTCCCTCCAAAGAGAATTTCTCAGCTTTGCAGTTCAATATATAATCAGTTGTGTCGTAACTAATTTTTTTTGGATATATTTCTCTGAATGATGTTGGTTTTTCAAACTTTCGCATGACTGTTACTCTGGATATGCCGCCGCTTCTCCTGATGCTGGATGGAGCGTGCCAATACATTGACCCATTCATGGTTTGGATATATTTCCATTCCTTATTATCAAGGATTTTGTCATTGCTCTTTGTTGCGCTCGTCCCAGCCTCTTCCCACTCTTGGGCCAGTTGGCAGCTAGCCCGGTAATAGGTTTCGCACTCCCGTTTGGCATCGGCTCGTGCCTGTTCTGGCGTCGGGCGGCCGGTTACCGCAGTAACGCCGCAAGTCTTGGCACAGGTGCCATAAAGTGCGACGAAACCGGGTTCATCCGATACCTTGAATACTTGGCAATCTGACCCGCCGCCATTTTTTTTGCAGTCGGCAATTGCTGCTGAAATTGCCGCATCCTTGGTCGGTGCATTCTTGACCGATCCGCCGCTTTGTCCAGACTGGCTCCATGCGATAGCCGTGAAAGCATTGGCAACGCAGGGAATGGCGCCGAAAATAAACAACGCTGACATGCCAAATAGTTTGTGTTTGATCGTATTTTTCATGGCTTTTGCAATTATAAATTTAGTATTTAATAAGTTTTTTTAAAAAAAGTTAGCTGTGGCTTTTGTATTTTTTTCAAACTGGCTTCATAAGCCAAGGGGGTGAAATTAAAATAATGCGAGACTACGTTATCGATCCCCATGGTCAAGGTGGTCCTTATACAAGAATTGCGTTGGGCAGCGATTTTGTATAAGAACGCATTTCTTTTGCTAGTTTGACGACCTTGTTTGCTTTCCAGGACAGCCAAAACGCAACGATCCCAATGCCAAAAATAGGTAGTAGAAAAACCCCGGCGACCAACAACGAGATTGGTAGGTATTTAACCACGAGAGGGAGTTCGGGGATTTCTTGTGCAAAAAGCCGGCCATCTTGTCCTCTAATAGCGATGATTCCAAGAGTGGGCTTGGACTCATTGTTTGAGAATATGTGTAGTTCGACGGGTATTCCTTCATTGATCGATTCATCTAATCCTCTTTGCAGAGCATGAGAGATTTCTACGTTTTTAAATATGCGTCCATCGGATAGTTCGATGAACGAATAGCAAGTCTTTGAGTGGTGCTCGTCGGTGGTGGTGATGGAGGCGCCAAGTGTTTTAATAATCACATTGCTGAGAATTTCCATTTTGATTTCCACAAATTATCCCCTTGTAAATATATGAAAAAATTAAATTGCTAATCCAGTTCATTCGCTGGTCGACGATCAAGCGGTAGCGGCCAGTTGCGTCAAGTAGAAGTTCAAATGCAAAGCTCGTTGTTGGTGTTCTAGCCTTGTCGTGTTGACGGCCGGTGTAGATCACTCTTTCGGAAGGAATGACAGCAATTTTGACCCAAATTGGGTAATGATATTCGGGTTTTCATTGTTTTTTCTGCGTTGGAAGCGAATTTTCAGATCATGCTGCGTTGTTGAGTTACCAATGGTTTGTCTTTTCAAGTCGCCGTCGTTCGTGCCAGTGAAGTGGGATAGGTTGTAAAGATGAAAGGCGTTGCGAGCCTATTCGGGATGACTGGCACCCCCCGCGCTGCTTCATCCTTACTCCCGCTCTCCAAGCCCACCGCATTCCAGCGCGCAACAGCTAGCTGGCGGTCCCGGCTATGGGGGCCGAAGGCGTTGCACCAAGAGCAATAGACTGCCCAGCGGTTAACGTCAGTTTCCAAGGCCGTTGCCTGATCGGAGCCGCAAAACGGGCAGGACAGGGCTGCCTCGGAGATTTCGCCTTCGCTGGGCGTCGCCTGTGGCTGGGTGGGCTGGTTGTTGGTGTTCGGCTCACCTCCTTCGATCAGTGGCTGTGATCGCCGAAGAAAGCGGTTTTCAGCCCGGTGGCTTTCATGGATGGTCCACAGACGGCCAATGAGATCGATGAAGACAGAAATGCCAAGCAGTTTAGAGTTGATTACGAAAGCGTAGAACAGTGGTGCTAGCCGCCAGAAAATCGCTTCATATTGGGCGCGATGGCAGAAATCGCCTTTTCCGGCTTTGCCGTGGCGGTATTTCAGGGCTTGGCGGATGTGGGGGCGGATGACCAGCACGGTAGCCAGGGCGTAAAAGCCATAGATGGTCTTTCCCGGTAGGGAGAGTGAATCTACCAGCGCAAGCTCGTTGTGAAATGCCTCGGTCAGAAAATGGGCGATGCTTTGTGCAAGCGGTGTCATGGGCAGTGTTTTTCCAGCGGTTATTGGATGATGTTGCTATGTCGCCGTCTTGTGTCGCTGGGTTCACCTCGTCAGGAAAATATTTCATCGAATAAAATCTCGTCCATGAAAGACATTCTTTCCCCTGCGCTCGAAAATCTTCTGAACCGAATCGGCGAAGGTGACGACCAAGCAGCAACCACGCTGTATCGCCACTACCACGGATTCATTTATGCCTATCTGCGTCACCACATGGCCGACGAGAGCGCGGCAGAAGAGGTCACCCACGATGTATTCATGGCCGTCCTCCATCGCCCAAACGCTTTTGGCGGCACCTCTAAGTTCTCAACCTGGCTGTGCGGCATCGCCAACAACAAGGCAGCCGACTGGGGGCGCATCCGGCGCCGACGCATTCCGATGGCCGAAATCGACGACGACACGCTTGCCGCCATTGCCGACCCGTCGGCCAATTTCGTCGCGCGCTTGGAAGAGGCGCAGAGTGCAGCGACGATCCGTCAATGTATTGATGCGCTTCCTGACATCCAGCGTGATGCAGTGTTCTGGGCCTATTACGAGGACGAAGACATGGTGAGCATCGCCGAGCGTCAGAGCTGCCCGGTCGGCACCGTCAAGTCGCGGCTCGCCAATGCCCGCAAGAAGCTGATGGACTGTTTGGCGCGCTGGTTCGGGGGGATGGGTGATGACTGAACGTAACGACACACGTGACCGCCTGCGCTTCGAGGAACTGTTGGCCTTCCATGCGAATAAAAGTCTCGATGGCACCGACCGGCAATGGCTAGCGGATTACCTGGCCAGCCATCCTGAGATGACGTCGCTGCTCGCTGTTGAAGAGAGGCTGAGGACTGTCGTCCGAACCACCGCATCGCCAGTGCCAGAAGCGGTGCGGCTGGAACGTCTGCTGACCGAATTTCGTGCCTTGGCACATCGGCCCTCCTTCTGGCGCCGGATCGTGGAATGGTTTGCCAACGCTCATCGAGTCCCGGCCTCCGCCATCGTCGCGGCAGCAGTGCTGCTGGTGGCCCAAGGCATCGTGCTGTTTCAGACGTTGCCCAGGCAGATGGCGGAAACCGAACTGTATCGAGACGCCAAAGTGCCCTGCGAAGATGGCCCATCGATTCGCATCGTCTTCCGGCCGGAGGCACCGCAAGCGGAGGTCGTAATCCTGCTACGCAAGGTCGAGGCGGTGGTGAGCGATGGGCCAACCGAGACGGGGCAGTGGTGGGTGCGCATACCCAAGGGACGGCCTGTGGCTGAGGCGTTGGGGCAACTCCAAGCCAGCACACTGGTAGACGAGGCGATTCTGTTTGAGTCTCACGGCAAAGGCTGCCCGTAATGAGATGCCTGCTCAATGCGCTGGTGGCACTGACTGCTTTGGCGTGGAGTCTCGGTGGACTCGCTGCGCCAGCCGGTAACGACATCGAGAAGTTCGCGCTGGTTATCGGCAACCTGAACTACGCCAATCATGACGGAACGCTCGGCAACACGCTACGGGACGCTGAGTTGATGTCGCAAAGCTTGCGCAAGCTCGGTTTCGCTGTAACCGAACGCAACAACCTGACGCGCAGCCAGTTGTTGGGCGAGGTGGCAAACTTCGCAGAGCAGTTGCCTCAGGGGGCCACTGCGCTCGTCTATTACGCCGGGCACGGTATGCAGGTCGGTGGTGCGAATTATCTGGTGCCGGTGGATATGGAGCTAACCAGCGAGCAGACCGTGCTGGTCAAGGCTTACCCTTTGAAAACGCTGCTTGAACGCCTTTCTGTGGCGAAATCCGCTGTCAACATCGTTGTGCTCGATGCCTGCCGGAACAATCCGTTCCAATCGCGCAATGCCATTCGCTATCGCAGCTTCGAGAATCTTGGCCTGGCATCGGTGCAAGCACCACGGGGCACGCTGATTGCCTATTCGACAGCTCCCGGACAATTGGCGGCTGACGGCAAGGAGCGCAACAGTCTTTACACTGCCACGCTTGCCAAGGTGCTGACCGAGCCTCGGCTGGAAATCCGCGAAATCTTCGAGAAGGTAGGCGGGCTGGTTCGGAAGCAGACGCTGGATGACCAGATTCCCTGGTATGAATCGTCGCTTACCGATAGATACTATTTTCTGCCGCCGGATGGCATGACGGTTGTCGCAGGCAAGTCACTGGCGGTAGCTAAGGCATCGGGTATTGGCTACGGCGGTGGTGCGCGCCGAGGAGTGACGGTTACGCCTGCCTCGGCCAACTGGTTCGTCAACCTCAGTCCTACCGAATGGGACACCCTGCATCGGGACATTGAACAACGCGCGTTGCGCATGACCGCTGACGAGATTCCTGAACTGGAACACAAGGCGAATGGCGGCAGCCTGATTGCGCAAGCGACGCTGGGCATCGTCTACCGCGAAGGAACGGAAAAGGCGATTGATCCGGCAAGCGGCAAAGTGACGCGTTACCAAGCCAGTAATCGCCAGTCGCTGGCGTGGTTGAAGAAGGCCGCTGAGGCAGGCTTTCCTATTGCCCAAGTGGAGTTGGGGGAGATGTATTACGCCGGCCAGGGTGTTGACCGGGATAGGGAAGAAAGCCGACGTTGGTTAGAGGCGGCGGCTCAGAGCAACTACACTCGGGCGCGGCTGGATATGATGCAGTTGCAGATGGAGAGTGGCGCCCGATCCTGGGGTTTCGGGGTTCCGGCGGGACGATGATTTCATGTCACAGACGGAAACTGAGGTTTCGTCGAACATTTAGCGCCAGGCTGTGCGCCAGAACGTAGCAAAGTGTCGTTCAGCCGTTGATGGCTGACGTTGCTCATCCCCGCGCGTTCAGCCTTTTTTTGCGTCGGCGAAAACGCCTTTTTTCCGAATTCGCATTGGTTTGAGGATTGAGCGCGTAGAACAGGTCTCTCCCAAAGTTCGTCCCCCCATATCGTCACGGCCAGCACCGAGCGACCAGCCGCCTGACTGAATTCCACCGGCGCGCTTGATTTCCTGATTCCGTTGCGCGAGGTTGAACTTCGGAGGTGGGTAGCAAGGTATGCAATCCACCCCCGTTGCACGGGTGGGATTGCCCTTGGTTCGGCCGGGGGCGCGAACAGGAATTCAGGGGGTGCGGATGCCAAAGAAACTTTTGCCACGCGAGGCGCTGCGGCAGCGCATTGAGTTGTATCTCAATGGTGACGAGCTGCACCGCATCGACGCCAAGGCATCGGCGGCGGGCCTGTCCCGTTCAGCCTTCCTGCGGAAGGTGGCCCTCGGGCAACGGGTCGAGGCGGTTCCGACTGCCAACGCCGAGCGTTGGCAATCGCTGGCGCGCTTGGCCGGAAATCTGAATCAGATTGCCCATGCCATCAATGCCGGTCGCGCCGATGGCGTCGATCCCCGGATGATCGATGCCTTGCAGCAGGAAGTCCGCGCGCTGCGTCGGGCCTTGCTGGGAGTCATCGCGTGATTGCCACCATTTCCAAGGGCAATGGCGCCCGTGGCCTGCTGGCCTACCTTGTGGGCGACCCCGCCACGCCTCGGGGCGTGCGCGTCGCCGGCAACATGGCGGGGCGAACCCCCC
>CALFXW010000019.1 GCA_937957805.1 uncultured Sphingopyxis sp. | reverse complement strand
GACAGGCGCATACGATCCACCCCGGCAACCGGGACGCCCATTTCCTGCAATTGCGCGACAATCATCCGCATTTTTTCGCCGCGCGACCGCAGCAAAATCATGATGTCACGGGCGTGCACTTCCTGCCCGTCTAGCCCGTGGTCGATCCAATGGCGGATATTGCGCGCAATTTTATGCGCCAGGCGATGTTCTGCGACGTCTGCCCAGCCCGAGCTATCGTCACCTCCATCCTCATCGTCCGCGCCCTCGTCGGCTCCGCTATCGCCCTTGGGCACGGGCGGCCAGATAAGGATGGTCGCAGGCGCATCCCCCTTGTGCGCCACATGTGGTGCAGGGTCATGATCCAGCCCCATTTCGTCGCTGCCGACACCCTCGATAACCTTGTCCACCAGATCGAGAATCAGCTGGGACGACCTGAAATTGGTGGCAAATTCCACCCGATCGAAATGCCGCTCGGATTCATCGCCCAACTTGGTGTAACGACCTTCGGCTTGCTGAAAATGGACCGGACTGGTGCCCTGAAAACCGAAAATCGCCTGTTTACTGTCCCCGACGACGAACAGACTGCGGCGGCGTTCATCATCCCGCGCACCGAGCGCGAAATGTTCGCTGAGCAGCGCGTCGATAATCGCCCATTGCTCACTGTTGGTATCCTGCGCCTCATCCACCAAAATATGGTCGATGCGCTGGTCGAGCTTGAAGCGCACCCATGCCGCATCGTCGGTGGCGAGCAGGCGCGCCGCCAGCACGATCAAATCATCATAGTCAACCTTGCCCGCCGCCAGCATTTCCGCGCGGACGCGCCGCGCAAACGCCCGTCCAACCTCCAACGCATCGGCCTGCAACTCGGCAGGAGGGATTTCCCGCGCAATTGCCCGTACTTCCGCGAGAAAACTTGCCACCGCATCCAGCGTCGCCGAAATGTCTTCGGCTTCTGCTGCCTTGGTCACATCGACTCTAACATTGCCTGCCTGTGCGTGCAGCGCGTCATGGGCTGCTGCAAGATAGGCCATATCCTTGACCGCTTCGCGGCGGATCAGGGGAGCCAATTTGTCGGCGATTTCGGTTGCGCGCTTCCCGCCCTTTTTGCGTGCTGCCTGTTCAATATCCGTCAGTTGACCGACCAATGCCGCATATTCGCTGCAACGCCGGGCGACATAGGCGTCTGCACTTTCCTCGCTCGGCAAACCCAGCTGTCCGCGCAGCCATGGCGCGATAGTCGCAGGCAGCCTATCCAGCGTCGCATAAGCGGCGGCGCATCGTCCGCAAAATTTTTCGATATCCGCCTGCGTGCGGTGCAATGCCAGCCGCTCCACCCGCGCGAGCAGCGCTAAATCCCCGCCGGTGCGCGCTTCGTCGAGCATCGCGTTGAAACAAGCCTGGTGCAGCAGCAATTTTTCCCGATCATCGAGCAGGCTGAAGCCGGGTGCCAACCCGGCCTCCTCAGGGAAAGCGGCGAGCAGGCTCTGACAAAAACTATGGATGGTCACCACTTGAGGGCCACCACCGGGTGCGTCAATCACCTCTGCAAACAGGCGGCGCGCGCGGCGGCGCACATCACTGTCCAAATGTCCGGGATGGTGGATGTTGAACAGTTCTACGCTCAATTCCTTGTCGCCGAGCCGTACCCATTTGGCGAGATCGCCGCGAATTCGTTCCGCCATTTCCGCCGCACCCGCCTTGGTAAAGGTGAGCGCGAGGATGGATTGCGGCTTCGCCCCGTCGAGCAGCAGGCGCAGCACACGCGCGGACAGGACGCGCGTTTTGCCGGTGCCCGCGCTCGCTACCATCCACGCGTTGCGCCATGGGTCGGCGCCGCGTCCCTGTGCCTCTGTCAGCCGTGCGCCGCCGCTCATGCCGCATCCCCGCCGAGCGCGAGCGCGCCGAACCATTCTTCAAGCCGCATCAAATGCTGGAAATCGCTAAATTTCGACCATTTGGGGATCAGCTTTGCGACGAAAGGGTCACTGCCGTTCAGCCAGCGCACAATCGCTATCTGCAAACGTGCCTCTGCCTCTGCAACAAAATTATCGGTGGTGATGGTGGGATCCGTTTTCGCGAACGGCGATTCAATCTTACCGAAATCCCCCCGCTTGTCATCGCGGGACAGGCGCCAATAGGCAAATTCGCTGACCTTTGCCGCATGGCCACCAAAGCCGCCATTTTCAACAATCAGCCCCAATAGCCCCAATTGCAATGCATGCCCCGCCTCCACCTGCTTGCTGTCGGGGCCATTACCGCTCTTATAATCGATGATGGTCAGCGTCCCGTCGGCCAGCTGGTCGATACGATCGGGCTTGCCCGACAATGTTACGCCGTCAATCAACATCTCACCGCGATGTTCACTGACATTGGTCAGGGGGTAAATGCCCTGTGCAAAACGTTCGCGAATAGATGCGGCAAAATAATGCAGCGCAGCAGTTAATCGCGGTGCCCAGATTGTGCGCAGCGCACCGCCCGCTTCGATCCGGTCGAGCATGGCGTTCACCGCATCATCCATGGCTGCATCGCTCCAATCACCGGCCTTCAGCCAGCGTTCGAGCACATCATGCGCCGCCGTGCCAAGCCATGCAGCGGTCGGCGCGGCGTCGAGCGGGTCGAGTACACGCAGCCCCAACCCTGCCCGCGCATAGAAGGAAAAGGGGTCGGCGCGCAGCGTGTCGACTTCTGTAACGCGCAGTCTTTTTGGACGCCTAGCAAGCGACGGGCAAAATCCAGGGCGCGAAATGGGCTGCGCATCGCGCGCATCGATCATTTTGGCCCAATGGCGCAAATGTTGGTCGGCAACCGCATTCCGACCCCCATCACCAAGCAACGCGTCAATCCGCAGCCGGAGGCGAGAGGGAATGGCAGGCGCACCGCCGACCCGCGCCGCGCGCGTGATCAGGACATCGCGCGCGCCGAGTGCGGATATGAAATCATGTGCCGCAAGCCCCGTTTGACGGTCAATTGTGGGCAGGCCGAGCCGCGCGCGCAATTGTGGCGACAGCCATGGGTCAAGCGCGCCGGGCATCGGCCATTGCCCCTCATTCAATCCGGCAAGGATCATCAGATCGGCACGGTGCAGGCGCGATTCGATCAACCCGAAAATCGCAAGGCGTGGATGGCCTTGATAGGGCGGGCGCACAGGCACATCCTGCATCAGTCGGCGCAGGAGGGGGACAAGGTCAGCGGTCGCCAGCGGCTGCGGCCATAGTGATGCGGCATCGGCGATTTCAGCGAAAAATTTCGCCAGAGCACGCCCATCGACACCGCCCCACAATCCATCGCCCGCCAAAAATTCTGCACGCGCGCGCAACCGGTCGAGATGCGCACCGAACGTCAGCCCATCGCCCGCACCATCCAATTGCGCGCATATATCCTGCCACCATTTTTGAACGGCATGATCGCCGCCATAACGTGCCGACAAGCGCCGCGTAATCGGCGCAAAACCCGGCGCGCCACGCGGCCCGCGCAACAGCAGATCGAGGTTGCGAACATTGTCCATCCAGCCGCGCCTGTCCCCCGCAGCACCGGCGCGGGGGTGGCTGAGCAGCGCGATAAGATCGTGCGGGTCGGCTGCATCGGTCAGCGCGGCGGTGAGCAGCAGAAATTCGCCCGCAGGCGTTGCCGATAAGGGCACCCCCGCGCTGTCATCCACCCTTATCCCCCAACGGCCTAAATGCGCGGCAACGCGGGTCGCAATGCTGCGATCAGGGGTCACCAATGCCGCCGTCCGCCCTGGTGTTTCCAGCGTTTCACGCATGGCGAGCGCTATCGCCTGCGCTTCCTCCGCCTCATTGGCAAAATCGCCCAGTCGCACACCCTTGGGCGGGCGCATATTTTTGGAAAGACCCAGCCAATCGTCGGCAAAGGCAATCGGCGTTGTCATTGCGCGCACAAACGCAACGCGACCCAATGGATCGGCCGCCTTGCCCCGTTCCACCCAGGGCGCAATTTCGCTGCGCGACACGCTCATCCGGTCGAGCAGCAATTTCAGATGGAACAGCGGGTGCCCTTCCTCCCCATTGGGTGGGGCATCGTCGCGCAAACGTCGGCGCGGATCATCGCCCAAGCTGTCCCATTGCTCGTCGGCCATGCCAAGGTCGATGTGCGGGAAAACTACCGCGCCCCCGGGTAGGCGCGCGATGGTGGATAGCAGCCGCGCGACAGCGGGCGCGCCGGTCGAAACCCCTGCTGCCACCATCCATTTTGCAGGCAATCCCTTGGCCTGCCAGCGCTGCGCTGCGCTGTCGAAAAGCGCGTTACGCCGCGCCGCAGGGTCCATCTCCCCCCGCGCCGCCAGCAATTGCGTCCATGGCGGCAGAAAGTCGGTCACCAGCGCATAGGCGGTTTGCCAATGCGTCGACAGATTTGCATCATCGGGCGCGGCGGCGGCAAGTTCGCGCACGTCCACTTCTTCGACCGCCAGTTGATCGATCAAGCTGGCGAGGCTTTGCGCCAGCGCAAGAGCCCCATCGCGCGTCACATCAGACCGGGCATTGGCGATAGTTTCGGCGAGCAGCATGATGCGCTGCAAGGGTGCGATCGAACGCGGCAGCGCCGCCTCGTCCCCAAGGTCGAGCCGGTCGAGCGCACCGCCTGCCGCCCCCTCCCAATCGCCATCACCGATGGTCGCAATGCGCACAGTTTGCGAAAGCGCCGCCGTCGTAACACCCAATTGAGCGGCCAGATCCATGCGCGGACGGATCATGATTTCAGGGCGCTGAAGATCGCCGCTAACACGCGGAGCCACCAGTTCGGGCATGGTCTTCAGTTCTTCGACCAGCTTGTTGGCCGTTTCCGTGAGGACTTCGGGATTGTCGCCCCCAAGCGTGATCAGCAGGTCCCGGCCCGAACTGGGCGGTCCGCCCTGATCCGCATTGCGGAAGTTCACGCGCGCATCGG
>CALFXW010000018.1 GCA_937957805.1 uncultured Sphingopyxis sp. | reverse complement strand
AAGGGTTGCTGCCGTCGCCTTTAATGCGTCATCACGCGCCTTTAGCCACAATCGTGCGCCTTCCCCGCTCAGTGCCTCAATCCGGCGAACGCCCGAGGAAACCGCGCTTTCCGAAATTATAGTAACGAGGCCAATATCGCCCAGCGCACGCACATGGGTGCCGCCGCAAAGTTCGACCGAATAGGGCGCATCACCGCCCTCCCCCATGCTGAGGACGCGCACTTCGTCACCATATTTTTCGCCAAACAGCGCCATCGCGCCCGCCGAAATTGCATCATCAGGGGCCATAACCCGTGTCGAAACGGCAGAATTGGCACGGATTTGCGCGTTCACATCTACCTCAATCGCCGCCAACTCATCCGCGCCCACCGCTTTGGGGTGCGAAAAGTCGAAACGCAGCCGGTCCGGCGCGACCAAACTGCCCTTTTGCGTCACATGCGCGCCCAAATGCTGACGCAAGGCCGCGTGCAACAGATGCGTTGCACTATGGTTGGCGCGCAGGGCATTGCGCCGCGCGCCATCAACGCTGAGCAGAACCGCATCCCCCACTGCGACCTGACCAGCATCGATGTGGATATGATGGGCATGCAATTTGCCCAGCGGTTTGCTGGTGTCGGTGACGCGCGCGGCAAAGCCGCTGCCGCCGCGCAACGTTCCAGCATCCCCCATCTGCCCGCCGCTTTCACCGTAAAATGGTGTCTGGTTGGTGAGGAGGATGACATCTTCACCCGCCGCCGCGCTCGCGACCTCTGCGCCATCTTTCAAGATCGCGACAACTTCACCCTCACCCATGTCGCTCACATAACCGGTGAATTCGCTCGGCCCCAGCCGTTCGGCTATGTCAAACCAGATTTCGAGCGACGCTGCTTCGCCCGAACCCTTCCACGCCGCCCGCGCCGCCGCCTTTTGCCGCGCCATCGCTGCGTCGAAACCGGCGCGATCGACAGTGATGCCACCGGCCCGCAGCGCATCCTCCGTCAAATCATATGGAAAGCCAAAAGTGTCATAGAGTTTGAAGGCGGTTTCGCCCGACAGAACCGCGCCCGCGCCCATGCCCTGCGTTGCCTCTTCGAGCAGGCGCAACCCCTTGTCGAGCGTCTGGCGAAAGCGCGCCTCCTCCCGCTCCAGCGTTTCGACGATCAGCGGCTGCGCGCGCACCAATTCAGGATAGGCACTGCCCATTTCGGCAACCAGCGCACCAACCAGCCGGTGCATCAAAGGCTCCTTCGCGCCCAATATATGCGCGTGGCGCATCGCACGGCGCATGATGCGGCGCAGCACATAACCGCGCCCGTCATTGGCCGGCAACACCCCGTCGGCCATCAGGAAAGCGGTCGAGCGCAGATGGTCGGCGATAACGCGGTGGCTGGCCGCAGCCGCACCCTCCGCCTTGCTGTGGGTCAAAGCCTCCGACGCGGCGATCAGCGCCTTGAATGTGTCGGTTTCATAATTGTCGTGCACCCCCTGCATCACGGCGGCGATGCGTTCCAGCCCCATGCCCGTGTCGATGGACGGGCGCGGTAGGTCGCGGACAATCTCGCCCGCTTCCTGTTCATGCTGCATGAACACCAGATTCCAGATTTCTACGAAACGGTCGCCATCCTCATCCGGGCTGCCCGGCGGCCCACCAGCGATATGTGCGCCATGGTCATAGAAAATTTCGCTGCACGGCCCGCACGGCCCATTATCCCCCATCGCCCAAAAATTATCCTTGGTTGCGATGCGGATGATGCGATCATCCGGCAAACCGGCAATTTTGCGCCACAGGCCATGCGCCTCGTCATCGGTGTGATAAACGGTGACGGTCAGCCGATCCGCGGCCAGTCCCCATTCGCGGGTCAACAGATTCCAGGCGAGCGTAATCGCCCGTTCCTTGAAATAATCGCCGAACGAAAAATTGCCCAGCATCTCAAAAAAAGTGTGGTGCCGCGCGGTATAGCCAACATTGTCGAGGTCATTATGCTTGCCGCCTGCGCGCACGCATTTCTGGCTCGATGCCGCGCGCGGGGTTTCGCGGGTTTCAAGCCCCGTGAACACATTCTTGAACGGCACCATCCCGGCATTGACGAACATCAATGTCGGGTCGTTATAGGGCACCAGCGGCGCGGACTGCACCACATCATGGCCAGCATTGCCGAAATAGTCGAGGAAGC
>CALFXW010000017.1 GCA_937957805.1 uncultured Sphingopyxis sp. | reverse complement strand
AAATACGTCGAACGCGGTGCTCGATTTCGCGCTGACCACGGCACAGACAGCGGGCGGGGCGGCAGCGCATGGCGGCACCGATAATTTCGATGTCACCGGCGTCACCATTTATCGCGATACCAATGGCAACAACGTCTATGACGCCGGCACCGACACCGCCGTCACCTATATCGACGAATTGGCAGCGGATGCGACCGTCACGCTGTTCGTTGTCGGCGACGTGCCGTCAGGTCGCGCAACCGGCGATGTGTCGAACGTCCGCCTGACCGCCACGGGCCGCGAAGGCGGCACAGCCGGGTCAATGGGTGCGGCGCTGGTGCAAACCGCCGGTGCAAACACCGCGGCAATGGATACCGTCTTTGCCGATGGTGCCGGGGTTTCGGATGCAGCTCGCGATGCGGCGCACAGCGATGACGATGATTATACCGTCGCCACCGCCACGCTGACGGTCAGCAAGTCGAGCAGCGTCGTTTCCGATCCGATCAACAACACCACCAATCCCAAGGCGATTCCGGGTGCAGTTATCAGCTACTGTATTCAGGTTGCGAACGCTTCGGGCGGTGCCGCTGCAACATCGGTCAGCGTCAGCGACGTTGTGCCCGCCAACATGACCTATGTTGCCAGTTCCATCCGCCTCAACGGCACGGTGACGGGCGGCGTCTGCAACGCGGACGGCGTGGCGGGCGGCAGCTTCTCCGCTGGCACCGTGTCGGGGACGATTGCGACCGTTGCCGCAGGCGACACCCGCACCCTGGTGTTCCAGGCGACCATCAACTGACGATTTGGGGCGGCTGTTTGGCTGGTGTTCATCCACGAACCCAGCCGCAGCCGCCCCTTTCGGCATTTCGAAATTAACCATGAAAAACAATTGGTTGAAATTGCTGATCGGCGCGACCGTCGGGGGTGCAGCATCGCTGCTGCCCGCGATTGGCCACGCGCGGGAGATTAGCAATACAGCCGAAGCGTCCTGGGGCAATGCCGGTGCGATCCGCACGGTGCGTTCCAATACGGTGCTGCTGGAGGTGGATACACCGACCCCGCCGATTGACGCCAAAATCTACGCCATTCAGCCACCCGGCACGCCGGGGATCGGCAGTTTTATCGATTCAAGCGGGTGCAGCACCGGCGGCCAAGGCATATTTGGCACCGGCGGCGGCGCAGCTACGGGTGGCGCTGGCAGCGGCGCGGTTTCACTCAACCCGTCCAACCAATTTACCGCCGGACAGCCGGTAGCCTTTGGCATCAATTCTGCTGCCGATAATTTGAATCCCAACGCTCGCGACACGCTGGCGGTTACCATCCGCACCGCCAATGGTGATGAAGAATCGCTGATTTTGCGCGAAGATGCGGTTAACAGCGGCTTTTTTGTCGGCTATTTGGCGACAATTAAAATGCCGCCGCCCTTAGTGCAGCATGATTGCCGCCTGTCCGTGTCCCCCGGCGGTTCGGTTGCGGTCAATCTGTTCCGAAATGGCACAGGCACGCCGATGGCCACCGCGCAGGTGAGCTTTCTGGTCGATCCATTTGGCATCGTTTTTGACAGCGGCGACGGCGCACCCGTTTCGGGCGTGCGTGTGACGCTGATTAACGCTGATACCGGCCTTCCGGCGCAGGTTTTCGGCGATGATGGGGTGTCGTCATACCCCAATAGCATGGTGACGGGCACGAGCGTCACCGATTCGGGCGGCACGGTGTATAATTTCCCAACCGGGGATTATCGCTTTCCATTTGTTGCGCCCGGCAACTATAGGTTGCGGGTTGAACCCAATGATCCCTATCATTGGCCATCGACCGCCACCCCTGCCGAGCTGGCGCCGTTCCGGCGACCCGACAATGGTGCCCCCTATACGATTACAGATGGCAGTTATGGCGCAGTTTTCCGGTTGATGACGCCGGCCCCGGTGCGGATCGATATTCCCATTGATCGCCCCGCAGAGGCGCTGATTCTAACCAAAACGGCCAGCGAG
>CALFXW010000016.1 GCA_937957805.1 uncultured Sphingopyxis sp. | reverse complement strand
CTCTTCCGATCTCATCTATGCGGGCGTTTTGATACACGGCAGCCCGCGCCTCATCCTCTGCGTTGTCAGCGTCCACAGCATCGGTCAGCCGGTCAACGCTGGCAATGGTCACAGCGTGGGCTTTCTGCTCGGCAAGCCACTGCGCTTCATAGCTGTCCGCTTCACGCTCAGCGCCGCGCCACAGGGCAAACAGGACACCACACGCGAGACAAGGGCCAAGCCACCAGAAACGCTTGGCGATGGCGAGCAAGGCAAGCGGCGTCATGGCAGCGGCTCGTCAACGGGCGGCACAACAGGCTCCGGCTCGTCAGTGCGTGCCTTGCCGCCAGACGAACTGCCCAGCCAGAAGCCCAGCGCGCCGTTCGCAGCGCCAATCCAAACACCGATGATGCTGCCCTGCGTCACTTCGTCCGCACCCCAGCCGAGCACGTATATGCTGACCGCGCCAAAGCCCATGAGCGCAAAGGCGGTAACGGCAAGCACGATACGGATATGCGGGATGCTGCTTTTCGCCACCGTCAATCCTCCCACTTGCCGAATTGCAGCGCGGTCTGAAACTTGGTGGCATGGTCGGCAATCAGTGCCGCCTTGTCCGTGCCATTGATAATCCGCCGCGCCTCTCGGAACTGCGAGGGCATCCCGACTTCGCCCGTCAGATAATGCTGCAAGGCCCGTCCGGTAAACGCGCCTGTCTCCATGCCCAGCACCAAAATCCGTGCGGCAATGTCAGGCTCAAGCGCACGGTCGAAATTGCGCAGCAGCGACCCGCCAAGGCCAAGCGCCTTGTCCGCCCACTCGTAATTCCTGTCCCATGTTAGCTGCACCAGACCGCGCCCATATTGCGACTGGCCATATTTGCCCGCTTTGGCATAGGGACGGCCCCGACCCTTGCCCCATTCTGCAATCGGCTGGAATCGCGCTTCATGCCATGCGGTGGCCAGACCATAGGCCAGCCATGACGTGCGCCAGTGGGCAGCACCGGCAAGCATCCGCTCAATCGTATCGACCTGCGTTTGATTAAGCGGGCCAGTCACAGCGCGCACGGCGGTGTAAAATCCGGGCGGATTGGCCAAGGCGCGCTTGCCATCAGCGGCTTTGGGCATCGCCACCTGTTGCGGGGGTTGCGGTGGCGTCGGGCGCAGAACGTGCTGCACCGGCATTGGCAGCTTTAGCAGCTTCATTCCTCGCCCCCCTCGCACGGCAGGGCAACCCCGCTGCGGTCTGCCAGCCGGTCAATGTTCCTAATCATGCAGGTGCGCGCCACGTCCTGACGGGTCAGGCGGGCATCAATCGAATCCAGCCGTTGGATGATGGCGCGCTGGTTTTCATCGACGCGGGTTTGCAAAGCGCCAATGCTCGCCCAGCCCGTCCCGACCATCGCGGTGATCGACAAAATCGCCCACAGGTTCTGTGCAATCCAGTCACTCAATGCGTTCGATTTCGTCGGCTGGCTCATCCGGCGTCCCCTCGATTGCCGAGCGGATAAGCCGAACGATGCCCCAAGCGAGGAAGCCAGCGACCAGCCAGTGCTCCAAATCCAACATTTTTGCAGCCCCAAAAAAGGAGAATGACGAGCTGCGACCACCCGGCATATTGGAGCATGGCGTAATAGATCGGCCCACCTGTCTGACTGCCCGCCAGATAGGCCCCAACGTGGAACGCGGCCATAAGCGCGAATATCAGCGCTATGGCGCGCTGGGCCGTCCCTGCCGGGCTAATTCGTGCGATTGCTCCGGCTGACAGGCAGATAAGCGCGTAAAGAACGAACGGCGTTTCCCCCACAGCAGGCGTGACAATCCACGCCAATACCGACGCCCCAAACAGGGCTGCCCATGTGCGCAAGCGATGCAACGGCCAACGACCGTTCCGCAGCCGGTGAAGGCCGTAGAGCGGTAGCATGGCCAGCATGGCCTGCGCCCATAGCGTCGAGAGAAACGCCGCCACGTCCATTGTCAGTCGCCGCCCAT
>CALFXW010000015.1 GCA_937957805.1 uncultured Sphingopyxis sp. | reverse complement strand
GTCTCGACTTTCTTGTCCGCCGGGATTTCCGGGCCGCATGATGTGCCATCATGCTCGAAATCCCTATATGCCCGTGTCTCGACTTCGCTCGACACGAACGGGTGGGCCGCGCAACGGTTGCAACCCGTTCGTATCGAGCGTGCCGAGATACGGACGGACGAAGATGCTGCCGGGCTAAGCCGTGGCCAATTTTGCCGCCTGACGCCGGGCCAGTTCGCCGCGCCATTTGCGTGCGCGCCACCACATGATGATACCGGTCACCGACAATATCGCCGGCAAAATCCCGCCGATGAAGATGATCAGCTGCCAGAACAGCCCCATGTCGCTGCCGTCATGGATGCGCCGCATCAGCCGGTTGAGGCTTTCGGGTTCATTCTTGGGGCGCTCAATCTCGCTGGCACCGCTCGTCGCATCGACCTTGACCTCGCTTTGCTGCGCGCGGTCGTCGGGCCCAGTGCGGATGTTCCAATGGGGTTCGACATCGGTCGGCCAAGCGATGCGCGCAACACGCACCTCCCCATGGCTGGCGGCAGCCGCAATCGCCGCGTTCAGCGACACCGCCGGATTGTCGAGCGGGCGGGCGCGCATCCGCGCCGCACGGCTGGGTTCACGCGCACCGCCATTTGCCCCCTTGCCCTTGGCTTCACCACCATTGGGGCCAGAAGCAGCCGCTGGCTGACCAATGTCGGCAAAAACCTTGGGAAAGCTGATCCACATGCCGGTCAGCGACAGCGCAAAGAGCGGCAGCAATATCCAAAAGCCCATTTGGTGGTGCAGATTATTGTTGAAATCATTGTGCCGCCGCCAGCGCAAGCCGCGGACAAAGCTGCCCACCGTCGGCCACCACAGCCAGATGCCCGACAGGCAGGACAGCATCATGAAAACACCGATCCAGCCGACCGTCGCACGCCCCCATTCGGGGATGTAGAGCGTGCCATGCAGCACATGCATGAACCGCATCATCCCGGCATCGCTGTTCGCACGGTCAAGCAGGCGCGCATCATCCCCCGCCAGCCAGACCATGGTGCGCACCGGGCGGCCCGCCCCCGGCTTTGGTGCTTGGGCCAATGTGGCGACCACTGCGCCCTCGGTGGGGATTTCAAGCGACATCAGCGCTTCACCCGGCTGTGCGGCGGCGCTGGCAGCGGCAGCATAGCGTTCGACCGGCAGCATCGGCGCGCCGGCGACATGGCGCTGCGGGTTCAGCCAGTCATCGATCGCATCGTGCCAGACCAATATCGAGCCCGAAACGCAAATAGGGATGATCGCGATGGCGAGCAGCAGCCCAATCCACTTATGAACTTGGAACCATGCGTTTCTGAGGGCAATTTTGCTCATTTCTCATCCCGAGAATCATGTTTGAAGTTGCGCGCTATCACTATTGAGATGCAGTTTCAATAACTGTGGTCAAACATCTGCCCAGCGGCGCAGCAGATTATGGTAAAGGCCGGTCAGGCGAACGACATCGGCATCATCATTGCCATTTTTTGCGACCAGATTTTGCACCGATTTGTCGAGGTCGAACAACAGACTGCGCTGCCCCAGGTCGCGCACCATCGACTGAATCCAGAAAAAGCTCGCTACCCGCGCGCCGCCCGTCACGGGAAGCACCCGATGGACGGTGGTGGCAGGGTAGAGGAGGAGGTGCCCGGCGGGCAATTTCACCCCCGGCTCCTCTGCCATCCCCGCCACCACCAGGCCGCCCCCTTCGTAGCTGTCGGGTTCGGCCAGAAATAATGTCGCCGACAGGTCGGACCGGACGCGATAGTCGCTGCCCTTGCGGATGCGGATCGCATTGTCGATATGGTCCCCGAACTGCCCGCCGCCTTCATAGCGGTTGAACAATGGCGGGTAGAGCTTGTCGGGCAGGGCCGCTGCCATGAAGATCGGCGAACGGCCGAGCGCCTCCAGCACCAATTTGCCCGCCGCCTGCGCCGCGTCCCCCAATTCTGGCAGTTGCAAATTATTTTTGACCATGCCCGATTGGACACCGGAGGTTACATTGCCATCGACCCATTGCGCACCATCCAAAATCGCGCGGATTTTGGCGACCCCGGCCTTGTCCAATATGTCGGGGATTTTGAGCATCATGGCATGCCAAACCTTTCAAGGTCAAAAACTATAATAGAGGCTCAACACCGCTGAACGCGCATCGCCCGGTGTCGCCCAACCCCCGGTGATGATACCGCTCGTCGCACTCACATTATTGCGGATGCCGGTGAAATAATTTTCATTGGTGACGTTGGTGACATTTAACTGCGCGGTCAAGCCATTGGCAAAGGCATAGGAAATAAACGCACGGTGGGTCAGATAATCGTCCGAACGAAATTGTTCGCGCTGGCTAAGCGTGCGCTGGTGCGTCGCAAAGCTGCCCTGATAGGTAAAGCCATAACCAATCTGCAAACCAAAGGGCAGCGTATAGGTGGTGAAGAGACTGCCCGAATGTTTGGGGGTCTGTTGCAGTTCATCGCCCGCCTGCGGATCGCGGATGGCCGTGCTGTTGCGGCATGCGGCGCTGGGGTTGGCGAGGCAGAAGTCCGAAACACTTTGCAGCACTTCGCTGTCCAAATAGGTGTAATTGGCAAAAATCGACCATGCGGGCGTAATTCGCCCCGAAACGCCCAGAGCAATACCATCCACCCGGCTGCGTCCGTCAAGCACCTGCAGCGCGGCGGGCACCGCGGGGTCGTTGGACGCGACGCGGAAATTGCTGCGTTCATTGCGGAACAAGGCAGCGGTCAGCGCCAGACGGCGGTTGAACAGGTCAGCCTTGGCCCCAATTTCATAATTGCGCGCAGTTTCGGGGGCTACGGCGCAAGGGTCGGCACCGCCCGGCGCCGCAACCACACCGCAGCCTAGCCGCACCGTTGCCGATGATGGCGTGCGCGCATTGCCATAGGCGATGTAGAGGCTGACGTTCGATGCCGGTTTGAATACGCCGCCAACACGATAGGAGAATAGATTTTCGTCGCTCACCTGGTCAGCCGATCGCAGCGGGGTCAAAGGCGTCGTTCCGGGCGGCACAAAGCTGAGGGGGATATTGCGGAATCGCGCACGGTTATTTTCATAACGCAGCCCGGCGTTAAGTTCGAACATCTCACCAATCTCGACCGTATCAAAGGCATAGATGGCGCGGTTGCGCGTCGCGCTGTCGCTGCGCGCGGTCACCGTATAATTCAACGGGCCAGTATAGCGGGTATCGGGGTTGAACAGGTTGATGATGGGCAGCGGGGTGACCGCCGAACCATCGGGGTTGCGCAGCAGGGACGCGGTGGTGATGGCATAATCCTCCCACGACAGCGATGCACCAACCACCAATATATTGCGCAACCCCGTCCCTTCGCCGCTTTCGATACGCAGGTCGGTCTGATTGTGGAGGAGGTTGTTGACCTGGTCACGCACCAAACCGCGCGGGCCGGAGGGGAGATATTGGCCGGGGAGCAAGCTGCCCGGACAGGCAAGGCCAATTGTCGCATCGGGGGTTGCCCCTACCGGCTGGCGGCCATTGGCAAGGCAGAATGTCCCCTGCGGCGCGCTGGTCTGGCTATATTGGCCGACGCGTTGCCAGCGGGTCAGATTGCGCAGCGACACATGGTCGGAAAATGCGTGTCGGAAAATTGCCGACAGCCGGTCGACCCGCGCATTTTGTTCGTCGAGATTGACGATGCCGAAATAATCGCTGTCATCGACACCGGGCAGCGCGCCGTCATTCACCCCACTTTTGAAATAGGGGACGCCATATATCGGCCTATTATTATCCTCCTGATGGACGTAGGCGATGGTAAGGCTGGTCGGCCCGTCCATCCCGATGGTGACGGATGGCGCAACCCCCCAGCGGCGGAAATGTTCGACGTCGCGCCCCGGCACATCATTGCGGTGAAACATAGCGTTGAGCCGCACCGCAACCAGCGGGCTGAGCCGCCAATTACTGTCAAACGTCGCGCGATAATAATTGTCGGTGCCGACCGCCGCCTGCAGGATAGTCAGGTCGTCCGCTTGCGGCGTCTTGCTGACCAGATTGACCGTGCCGCCGACAGAGCCCGACCCGTTGAACACCGAATTGGCGCCATTATACACTTCGATCTGTTGCAGGTTAAAGGGGTCGGTGCGGCTATATTGCGCGCTGTCGCGCACCCCATCGACCGTAATATCATTATTGGCCGAAAAGCCGCGCAGGTTGATCGCATCACCATAGCCCCCGCCGCCTTCGCCAGCGCCAAAGGTAATGCCCGGGATTGTCGCCAGCGCGTCACGCAGGGTGAGCAGATTCTGCTGGCGCAGCACCTGGTCGGAAATAACGGTCACCGTCTGCGGTGTATCCACCAAGGGCGCGGTGGTTTTGGGCGATTCAACTTCGGTCGATTCCAATTGCCCGTTGACGATGATGTCGCCGCGCTGGTCCGCATCCACGGCCGCCGCATCGGCCGGCAGTTCGCTCGCATAGGCTGGCGCAGCGATGAGCGCCCCGACACAAGAAAGGGCAAGGAAGGCGGCAGACGTCTGTGTCATGGAAAAATCCTTAGCTACGCCCCGATTCCCAAAGGGACGGTTGAAATCGCCGCCGCACTATTGCGAATGATTATCACCGTCAATAGCAATATTGCGACAATTTGACGACAATGCTTGACCCAGCCATATTTGATATTATTATGATATCATATTTTAAGGAGGCTTTATGGCAAACGCATCCAATGTTCCGCAATTGGAACGCAGTCGGGAACATACCGCGCGCAGCAGCAGCGGGTACCTCATGCTCCTCATCCTAGTCGCGCAGCTAGCCCTCGCCGTCTGGCTGGTCGCCAGCAATCTGGGCGGTGACGAGCAGGGCTGGAAATGGGGACTGTTGATCCTCAACCTATTCGTCGCACTGCTGATTGCGTGCGGGTTTTACCTGATCAATCCCAATCAGGCCGCTGCCATCCAGCTGTTCGGGCAATATCGGGGCACCGACCGCAAGAGCGGGCTGCGCTGGATTTTGCCCTGGTACAGCGCCAAGAAAATTTCGGTGCGCGCGAATAACCTGATTTCAGACAAGATTAAGGTCAATGATCTGCGCGGCAACCCGATTGAAATCGCGGCGCAACTGGTCTGGCGGGTGACCGACACCGCGCAGGCATTATTCGACGTTGATGATTATCGCGGTTTTGTGTTGGCCCAAGTCGAAGCGGGGGTGCGCACCGTCGGTTCGCGCTACCCCTATGATGATGTCGAACATAAGGAGGTGACGCTGCGCGGCAACCATGACGAAGTGGGTGAGGAATTGCGCGCAACCCTCATCCAGCGGTTGGAGGTTGCGGGCATCACGGTTGATGAATGCGGCCTCACCCACCTCGCCTATGCGCCTGAAATTGCCGGTGCGATGCTGCGTCGCCAACAGGCAGAGGCGGTGATTGCGGCGCGCACCAAATTGGTCGAAGGGGCGGTGTCGATGGTTGAAATGGCGCTCCATCAATTGAATGAAAAACAAGTCGTCCAGCTCGACGATGAACGCAAGGCGGCGATGGTGTCGAACCTGATGGTCGTCCTGTGCGGCGAACGCGACACCCAACCCGTCGTCAACACCGGAACGCTCTATTCCTGAACTGCGCCATGTCCCCGCCGCCCCGCAAACCCTTTCCGCTCCGTCTCAACCCTGCGCTTCATGCAGCGGTCGAGCGTGCGGCTGCGGCGGACATGCGGTCGGTAAATGGGGAGATTGAATTTCTGTTGCGCGAAGCATTGGCGCGGCGCGGCATCCGCGTTGCGGTCAGCGAAAGTCCGCGCCGGGGACGCCCGCCAGCCCGCCAGAGTGATTTCGAGTGAAATGGAACATTTCACGGCTCGGAAGTCGAGAAAACAAGGATAACTCGAGCCTGTTTAGATTCAATCTAATAAAAACAGGCTCTATGAACAAAGTCGTTGAGGCGACCTCCTCGTGAGGGCACCCTGCGCATGGACGTGCCTTGTCTTTGATAGCTTGGTTTGCTGGCTATTTGGTGATGCCGCCGTTCATTCCACCAATTGAAAACGGACATTTTGCTCGATGGTCGTTTCCACCGCCACCCCGTCGCGCGTGGCGGGGCGAAAACGCCAGTGGCGCATCGCTTGACGTTCGGTCGCGCGGAAAAAGGCGTCATCGGGACAATCAACCGCGCGCACCGCACTGACCCGGCCCGACGCGTTGATGCTGACCGACACACGGCAGTTCCCCTGCGCCCCCTCGCGCTGGCGCGCGGCGGGATAGGGCGGCTGAAAGCCACCGGCAAAGCGCGGGTCGCGACTGGCCCCTGTCAACACCGGATCACGGATGACCGGCGGTGGATCGGCGGGGCGAACAATTAATGGACCGGGGTCGCCGGTGCCAATCGGCGGGGGCAGTGTATAAGGGAAATTGTCAACCAGCGGTGGCAAATTGGTCGGCGGCGGAGTGGTTTGGGGTGTATCAACCAATGTCGGCGTTGCTGCGGTCGGCGGGGGCGGTGTTCGCTGGGGTTCCGGCTGCGCCGGGACATTATGCACCAATGTCGGATCGGCACGGCGGATGAAAACATCGGGCACCACCAATGCGCTCGCCAAGCCGGCCAGCATCAATCCGGTCAGCCCAAGCGCCAGACCAGCCGACGCGCCGCGATGACCACCGCCCGATTGATAGCCGCTGGGGACAGTCATGGGTGCGCGCAGTGCAAAGCCCAGATGACTGGTTCGCTGCGCTGCGATCAATAGGGGTATCGCCATATCCTCTCTCCTTTCCCGTTCGTGCGGGGTATCTATAATATGTTACAACATATCATTTCAGTCAAGAGGGGCGTATCGGGGGAGGGAGGAAAGGGCAAAGCCACCCCAATCCGTTCATATCGAGCGAAGTCGAGATATGAACGAAGATGATGATGGGTGTGTGCTTCAGCGTATCCAGGAGGAGTCTTGCCTGTGCTCCTGCGCAAGCAGGAGCCTAGCCGCGCCATGACAGGAAGTTCGCCACTAAACCCCTGCTTGCGCGGGGGCACAAAGTGAGCACCCCCTGCTTGCGCACGGGGGCGCGAACCGGAAAAAACCCATCACCCGCTCGCAGCGACCCGCAAGCGTTCCACCGCGCGGGGCTGGCCGATCAGCGGCAGTAATGCGGCCATGTCCGGCCCATGGTCACGCCCGGTCAGGGCGCGGCGCAGCGGCAGGAACAGCGCGCGCCCCTTGCGCCCGCTTGTCGCCTTTAATCCATCGGTCAGCGCATGCCATGGGTCGCTACCCCAGTCGATTTGCGCGGCCAATTGTGCTGCATCCGCGCAAAATTGCTTATCCTCGGCCTCCACACCGTCGCCGGCAATTGGCCCTTCGACCACCGCCCACCAATCCGCCGCCTCTGCAACATGCGCGACATTGGGGCGAATGGCGTTCCACGCCGCTGCGTCCATCCCACAGGGTAAGCGCACGGCAACATGTTCATGGTCAAATTGGTGAACGATGCGGGCGTTCAGCCCCTCCAGCTCTGCCATATCAAAGCGCGCGGGCGCACGGCCAAAGCGGGCGAAATCAAAACTGGCGATCAGCGGTGTGCGGTCAATCAGCGGTTCGACCGGGTCGGCGGTGCCAAGCCGCGCAAGCATTGCAAACAGCGCTTCAGGTTCAATGCCGCTTTCGCGAAATGCATCGCAGCCCAAAGCACCGAGTCGTTTGGACAATTTCCCCTCCGCCCCCGTCAACAGCGCGGTGTGGGCAAAGCCGGGGGTTGCGGCACCAATGGCGACAAACATCTGCAACTGGCTCGCCGTGTTCGACACATGGTCTTCGCCGCGAATGACGTGGCTGACCTGCATATCCGCATCGTCGATGACGCTGGGGAGGAGGTAGAGCCATGACCCATCGGCGCGGCGGACGACAGGGTCGGACAAGCGGGCGGGGTCAAATTTCTGTTCGCCGCGCACCGCATCGTCCCAGATGATCGGCGCATCATGGTTGAGCTTGAAACGCCAGTGAGGGGAAATGCCCGACGCCTCTTTGGCGGCGCGTTCATCCGCGCTGAGCATAAGCGATGTGCGTTCATAGACGGGTGGGAGCGAACGGGAGAGGAGGATTTTGCGCCGAATATCCAGTTCCTCCGCGCTTTCATAACAGGGGTAGAGGTGCCCCGATGCAACCAGTTGGTCAAAGACCGACTGATACCTCGTCATCCGCGCTGATTGCCGCTCTACCCCATCGGGTGCGAGGCCGAGCCAGCCGAGGTCGGCGTGGATCGCATCGACATATTCCTCGCGCGAGCGTGCTGCGTCGGTGTCATCGATGCGCAGCCAAAATTGTCCGCCATGGCGGCGCGCGAACAGCCAATTATGGATGGCTTGGCGCAAATTGCCGACATGCAGCCGGCCGGTGGGGGATGGGGCGAAACGCGTGATAATGGCCATGGCGCGCGCCTATAGCGGGAAAAATGGCTGTTGGGCAATTTTGTCGCTGCTTTACCGCCGGTTCCGAGAAATTGCTGCAGAGGCGGATTTGTTGCGCCACGCGCGTTTGCAGGCACAGGTGCCGCTCCTCCATATGACGATGATTGCGGTGGTCATCGCTGCGATGCTGGCCGCCAGCGCGAACACGCCGCTGATTTGCCGGGGCGGCATTCCGATTTTGGTGACCATCATCGGGCGGGGGCGGCTGTTCTGGTGGCTCGAACATCAGCCTGACATTCCAGATGCGACCAAGGCGGCGCGCCCGAAGGCCGCTGTGCGTGGCAAATCAGGCCGTGCGAAACCCATGGGTGATGGGATAGCGCCGGTCGCGGCCAAAATTGCGACGCGACAATTTGACCCCCGGCGGAGCTTGACGGCGCTTATATTCGGCAATTGCAATCAACCGTTCGATCCGCGCGACAACATTGCGGTCGAAACCATGGCGCGCGACAATATCATCGACGCTCAAATCCTCCTCAATAAAGCCGTGCAGCATCAGGTCGAGTTCGGCATAGGGGGGCAGACTGTCCTCATCCTTTTGGTCGGGGCGCAGTTCGGCGCTTGGCGGTTTGGTGATGATGGCATCGGGCATGATGGGGAAAACCGGGTTTTTGGACAGGCGCGGGACATGCGCGTTGCGCCAGCGGGCGAGCGCAAAGACGCTGGTCTTATAGGCGTCTTTTAACGGGTTATAGCCGCCCGCCATGTCGCCATAAATGGTGGCATAGCCAACGCTCATTTCGCTCTTGTTGCCGGTGGTGAGCAACATATGGCCAAATTTGTTCGACAGCGCCATCAACGTGACCCCGCGAATGCGCGACTGGACATTTTCCTCAGCGATATCGACGTCGCGGTCGGCAAAGCTGCCCGCCAGCATTTCGTCAAACGCTGCAACCGCCGGGTTAATCGGGATGATATCATGCCGACACCCAATCATTTGCGCGGCGGCAGCTGCGTCGGAGAGGCTGGAGTCGCTGGTGAATCGGCTAGGCAGCATGACGCACCAAACGCGCTCGTGCCCCAGCGCATCGGCGGCGATGGCGGCGCAAATCGCGCTGTCAATACCCCCCGACATGCCCAGAACGACGCCCGGAAAGCCGTTGGTATCGACATAATCACGCAGAGCCACAACCATTGCGGTATAAAGGTCGGCGGGGTGCGCATCCCATCGGGCCAATGCGCCCGGCGCGCAATGCCAGCGGCCGTCGGCATTATGTGTCCAATGGCTCGCCACCTCCACCTCCTGCCAATCGGGCAGTCGATGCGCGGTTGACCCATCGGCGTTGAGTATGAACGAGCAACCGTCAAAAACCAGTTCATCCTGCCCGCCGACGCGGTTGAGGAAAATGAGCGGCAGGCCGGTTTCGGCAACCCGCGCGGCAAAAACCTGGGTCAGGCGGCGGTCATCCTTGTCAATTTCATAGGGGCTGCCGTTGACGCTGATCAGCAATTGCGCGCCCGCATCTGCCAGATGGCGGCAGACGTGGGGCAGCCAGCCATCCTCACAAATCGGAAGGCCGATGGATATGCCACGCCACAGCACGGGTTCGGGCAATGGCCCGGCGGCAAAGACGCGCTTTTCATCAAACGTGCCGTAATTGGGTAGTTCATGCTTGCGCCGCCGCGCGACCACTTGGCCTTGGTCGAGCAGGACGATGATGTTGTAAAGTTGCCCGTCATCGTCGCGTTCAACGCTGCCAACCAGCATCGCGGGGCCGCCATCTGCGGTATCCGCTGCCAATTCATCCAGCATTTTGGCCGCGCGCGCCGCCAATGCGGGTTTCAGCACCAAATCTTCGGGTGGGTAACCGATCAACTGCAATTCGGGATAGAGGATGAGGTCGGCACCCATGTGGCGCGCGCGCACCGCGCGCATCGTCGCCATATTGGCGGCAAGGTCACCGACGCGCTGGCTGGTCTGTGCCATGACGATGTGGAGGCTGTTTTTCATGGAGGCGGGTTAGGGGCAGTGGGCCGGTGATGCAACGGCCAGCACGCATCAACGTTAGTCCAAATTTCCACCGCAGCAATGGTGCGCCCCCTTTTCCTCTGCCCCGCACATGGGTAAAGGCGCAATTCAACCTTCAGAATTTTGAACGGGCGCACCCATGAAAATTATCGCAGGCAACAGCAATCTGCCATTAGCGCAGGCGGTCGCCCAATATCTGTCGGTGCCGTTGACAGAGGCGAGCGTCCGGCGCTTTGCCGATGACGAGATTTTCGTTGAAGTGCTGGAAAATGTGCGCGGGGAGGATGTGTTCGTCATCCAGTCGACCAGCCATCCGGTCAATGACAATCTGATGGAATTGCTGATCATGATTGACGCGCTGCGCCGCGCGTCGGCGGCGCGCATCACCGCTGTCATGCCCTATTTCGGCTATGCCCGGCAGGACAGAAAACCCGGCCCGCGCACGCCGATTTCGGCCAAGCTGGTCGCCAACCTGATTACCACGGCAGGCGCGGACAGAGTGCTGACCATTGATTTACACGCCGGGCAGATTCAGGGCTTTTTCGATATACCAACCGACAATCTTTATGCCGCGCCGGTGATGAGCGCGGACATTCTGGCGCGCCATGCGGAAAAAAATATGACTGTTGTCTCGCCCGACGTCGGCGGGGTGGTGCGTGCGCGGGCATTGGCCAAAAGGCTCGATGATGCGCCGCTCGCCATTGTGGACAAGCGCCGCGAACGCGCCGGCGTGTCGGAGGTGATGAACATCATCGGCGATGTCAAAGACCGTTTCTGCATCTTGATTGACGATATTGCCGACAGCGCGGGCACTTTGTGCAATGCGGCGGATGCGTTAAAAGCGGCAGGCGCGTCGGACGTCGTTGCCTATATCAGCCATGGCGTTTTGTCGGGGCAGGCGGTCGAACGTATTTCGAACAGTAGCTTGCGCAAAATGGTCATCACCGACACGATCGAAGCGTCGGCGGCAGCGGAGTTTTGCGACAAGATACGATATTTGCCGGTCGCCCCCCTGTTGGGGGAGGCAATCCGCCGTATCGCCGATGAAACATCGGTATCGAGCCTGTTCGATTGACCGGTTTGGCGCAGGAAATCGTCCTCGAAGCCCAGGGGCTTCACAAAAATTTCGGCAGCTATCAGGCGGTGCGCGATGTGTCGCTGCGCGTTGCCAAGGGCCAGATTTTCGGGCTGCTCGGCCCCAATGGCGCGGGCAAGACAACAACATTGCGCATGCTATTGGGGGTAATCGACCCCGACAAGGGCGAACGCCGCCTGTTGGGCCAGTCGGATACGCGCAAGGTGGCAGCCCGAATCGGATATTTGCCCGAAGAACGCGGGCTTTACCCTGGCATGCGCGCGCGTGATGCGGTCGCCTTCATGGGCGCGCTGCGCGGCCTCCCCTGGGCAGAGGGGCGGCGGCGCGCCGATGAACGCCTGCCCATGGTCGGGCTGGCCGATGCTGCGGGACAGAAAATTCGCCGCCTGTCCAAGGGGATGGCGCAATTGGTGCAATTGGTGGGCGCGCTGGTGCACGACCCCGAACTCATCTTCCTCGACGAACCATTTTCCGGGCTCGACCCTGTAAACCAGCAACGGCTGGAAGAATTGATATTGGCGCAGCGCGCGGCGGGTGCGACGATCATTCTTTCCACCCATGTCATGGGTCATGCCGAACGATTGTGCGATGAAATTGCGATTATCGCAGCGGGCGAACGGCAATTTATGGGCAGCGTTGCCGATGCGCGGGCCAAGTTGCCCCTGCGCGTCCGGTACCGCCCGCGCGGCGGCGCGGCGGCGGAAATTGCCGCGATGCTGCCTGCCGATGCAGTGGAACATGGCGGGGAATGGCGCTTTGCGCTCAGCGATGATGGGGTAGAACCCCTGCTTGCGGCGCTGGTTGCCGGCCATTTCGGGGTGGAGGGATTGGCCATTGACCGGCCATCACTGCACGATGCCTTTGTCCATATTGTCGGTTCTCTAGGGGATGGCCGGATTGTGGAGGAAGTCGAATGAGCGGCTGGCGTTCGATGTGGGTGGTGGCGCGGCGTGATTTTGTCGCCATTGTTTTCACGCCGACCTTCCTCCTCTTTCTGTTCGCGCCCCTGTTCATGGTTGTGCTGGGCCTTGTTGGCGGGGGTAGCGCATCGATCATGGCCGCCAACGCCGATGCCAGTGAAAAATTGGTGGCAATGGTGCCGGCGGACGAAGCGGCGGCATATCGCGGTGCCGATTTGCGCTTACGTGAAATTACCCGTGCGCCAAGGGTGGAGATATTGCCGCAGACGGGCGCGCCTTTGCCCGGTGATTTTGCGCGATTTGCTGCTGATGCCAATGTCCGCGCCATCGTCACGGGCAATGCAGCGGCCCCCAAAATCAGCGAACGGCAAAAGGATTCTGGGCGTTATCTGGCCGCTTTGGCAGAGGCTGTGGCGCGCGAAGGCGTGGCGGGGGCGGCGCGTGAACCGGTCAGCCGCCCTGTCATCGAACCACTTGGCGGGGCAAAGGGCGGCAGCCGGGCGGGCAAATCTGCCATTGGTTATGGCGCAGTTTTTGGCCTGTTTTTGCTCACCTTGCTGCTCGGCGGGCAAACCGTCGGCATGTTGGCCGAGGAAAAGGGCAATAAAGTTATCGAAATTTTGGCCGCCGCCGCCCCGTTGCGCAGCATATTTCTCGGCAAATTATTCGGCATGTTGGCAGTGGCGCTGCTCTTCATCGGCTTTTGGCTGGGCTTGCTGACGCTTGCATCGATGGCGCTGGGCTTAAGCGCTGGGGGCGGTGCGGGCGGCGGGGCGGCAATGGCCGAACTGGCGACCGGCCCGGCGGTTGGGTGGCCGATATTCCTGTTGCTGGTGCTCGCCTATTTCATCGCGGCATTCCTGCTGCTCGGCGCCGTGTTTCTGGGTGTCGGAGCGCAAGCATCCACTGTACGGGAGATTCAGATGCTGTCGCTCCCCATCACCCTATTTCAGGTCGGCATGTTTTCGCTATCCAGCGCGGCGGCCAATCTGCCCGGGTCCAAGGTGGCGATGATTGCGGAGATTTTGCCCTGGTCATCCCCCTTTGCCATGGCGGCGCGCGCGGCCAATGACGCGGCGCTGTGGCCGCATATATTGGCGCTTGGCTGGCAAATGCTCTGGGTGCTGCTCACCATCCGCATTTCCGAAAAACTCTTTCGTATCGGCGTATTGAAATCGGGCGGCGGCGGTATGCGCTGGCCGTGGCGACGTACCGCATCTAAAAACATTCCCTCCAAATAGTTGACAGCCATGTCAATAATGGCATGGTGCGAGTCGAGAGAAGCGGCGCGTTCCTGTCGATAGGGTGCGTGCGCCGCCGACGGGATGGAGGATGATTATGGCCACGCTGGCAAGTGAAGCGAGCAGCAATGCCACGCAGTTCGAAGATGTGACCCTGCCCGAAGTCTGGGCGGAAAACCGCTGGCAGGCCCCCTTTGCCGCGCTGCGCGCTGCGGGCGGCATTCACCATTATGCCGACAGCCATTTCGGTCCCTATTGGGCGATCACCACCCACGCCCCGATTGTAGAGGTGGAAAGCAAGCCCGAAATATTCTCCTCCTCCGGTGAATTGGGCGGCATCACCGTTGCGGGCGACGGCATTGGCAACCTCCAAAGCTATGAAGTGCCAATGCCGATGTTCATCGCGATGGACCCGCCCAACCACACTGCCAAGCGCAAGACCGTCGCCCCCTCGCTCGGCCCGTCGCCGGTGGCGGCGATGCGCGCCGAAGCGGTGATGCGCACCGCCAAATTGTTCGACGAATTGCCGCTGGGGCAAAGTTTCGACTGGGTGGACAAGGTTTCAATCGAACTGACCAGCCAGATGCTCGCCAATTTATTCGATTTCCCGTTCGAGGAACGGCGCAAGCTTGCTTATTGGTCGGACCATCTGGCCGATGTCGAAACCTTCAAGGATGAGCAAAAGCGCAAGGCGCGGCTCGAAAAAGCATATGAAATGGGCGCGGCCTTTCATGCATTGTGGGAACGCAAGAAAAATATGCCGCGTGCCACCGACCTGACGTCGGTGATGCTGAATTCCGAAGCCTTGGGCGAAATGGAAGATGGCGAGTTCATGGGGCAGATGATCCTCCTCATCGTCGGGGGCAATGATACCACGCGCAACACCATGTCGGGATTTGTCTATGGCATGGAAAACCAGCCCGCTGCGCGCGCGCAATTGGAATCCGACACCAGCATCATTCCCAATGCGGTGCAGGAAATCGTCCGGTGGCAAACCCCGCTTGCCCATATGCGGCGCACCGCGGTGGAAGATTATGTGCTGAACGGCCACCATATCCGCAAGGGGGACAAGGTCGCGCTGTGGTATGCATCTGCCAACCGCGACGAAAGCGTCTTTCCGGATGGCGAAACCATCGATTTGACGCGCGAAAATGCGCGCCGCCACCTCGCCTTTGGTTATGGTATCCACCGTTGTGTCGGGGCGCGGGTCGCCGAACTGCAATTGTCGGTGTTGATGGAGGAATTGGCCAAGCGGCAGCTGCGGGTGCGGGTGGAGGCCGAACCCGAATTTGTCGCGGGCTGCTTTGTCCACGGCTATAAATCGATGCAGGTGCGCCTCGAACAATATTAGACGTCAAGCCCATAAACCACGCAGTCGAGGCGCCCGAATGGCACGGGCAGCTTGCTCGGGTGGCCGACGCAGCTAGCGGTGCTAGCGCATTTTGTTAGCCATTCCCTACTCGGCCGCGATGCCTGCCTGTTTGAACATATCTTCCTCGCCATCATTTACGGGGAGCGGGGCATCACCCGTCCGCGCGCGTTGGCGTGCGTCGAAACTGCCCCAGACATCGTTCCAACTGCCGCGCGTAGCGCCCTTTGCATATTCGGTGGCGCGCGTTTCAAAGAAATTGGCGTGCTCCACCCCGTTGAGCAAGGGCGCGAGCCACGGCAGCGGGTGATCGTCGATCATATAAATTGGTTGAAAACCCAATTGGCCGAGCCGCCAATCGGCAATGTAACGGATGTAACGCTTAATTTCCTTGGGCGTCATCCCCGGCACCGGCCCCATTTCAAAGGCAAGGTCGATAAACGCATCTTCGAGCCGGACAACTTTTTGACAGCAATCGATAATATCATCCTTGACCGATTTGGTCAGGCAGCCGCGTTCCTTGACAAAAGCGTGGAACAGGCGGGTGATCCCTTCGCAGTGCAGGCTTTCGTCGCGCACGCTCCACGAGATGATCTGCCCCATGCCCTTCATCTTGTTGAAGCGCGGGAAGTTCATCAGCATCGCAAAGGATGCGAACAGCTGCACCCCCTCTGTAAAGCCGCCAAACATGGCGAGCGTGCGGGCAATATCTTCGTCATTGTCGACGCCAAAGGCATGCATATAATCGCACTTATCCGCCATTTCCTGATAGTCGAGGAAGGCCGAATACTCGCTTTCAGGCATGCCCACCGTGTCGAGCAAATGGCTGTAGGCCGCGATATGGACGGTTTCCATGTTCGAAAATGCGGTCAGCATCATCTTGATTTCGGTCGGTTTGAACACCCGACCATATTTTTCATGGTAACAATCCTGCACCTCAACATCCGCCTGAGTGAAAAAGCGGAAAATCTGGGTCAGCAAATTGCGTTCATGTTCGCTGATTTTCTGCGCCCAGTCGCGGCAATCCTCCCCCAAAGGGATCTCTTCGGGCAGCCAATGCACCTGTTGCTGGCGCTTCCAATATTCATAGGCCCAAGGATATTCAAAGGGCTTATATGATTTGCGGGCTTCGAGCAGGGGCATGGAAATATCCTAAAAATTTGGGCTTGGCGGTGTGGTTACTGGCACGCCAGACATTCATCATAGTTGGTGGTTTCGACCTGAATTTCGCGCAGGTCGGGGGTATTATCCGCCTCCACCCCCCCAGCAAAACCGGCGCGCTGGATCGATTTTGAGCGCAGATAATAGAGCGATTTAATGCCCAATTCCCACGCGCGGAAATGCAGCATCATCAAATCCCATTTCTCCACATCCGCCGGGATAAACAGGTTCAGCGACTGTGCTTGGTCGATATAGGGGGTGCGATCCGCCGAAAGTTCGAGCAGCCAGCGCTGGTCAATCTCAAAACTGGTTTTGAACACATCCCTTTCCTCGGCCGTCAAAAAGTCGAGGTGCGCGACGCTGCCGCCCTTTTCCAAAATGCTGCTCCACACGCTTTCGGCATTTTTCGCCTTTTGCGTCAGCAGACGTTCGAGATAGGGGTTTTTGACCGAAAAACTGCCCGACAAAGTCTTGTGCGTGTAGATATTGGCCGGGATCGGCTCGATACACGCCGATGTGCCGCCGCAAATGATGGAGATGGATGCGGTGGGCGCAATTGCCATCTTGCAACTGAACCTCTCCATCACGCCGCGTTCTTCGGCATCGGGGCAAGCGCCCCGTTCACTCGCCAGCAGCATCGATGCCTGATCAACCTGTTCGCGGATGTGGCGGAACATTTTTAGATTCCACGTCTTGGCCATCGCCCCTTCGAACGACAGGCCGCGCGATTGCAAAAAGCTGTGAAAACCCATGACGCCAAGCCCGACCGACCGTTCGCGGCTGGCCGAATATTTGGCGCGCGCCATTTCCGGTGGCGCACGGTCGATATAATCCTGCAACACATTGTCGAGGAAGCGCATCACATCCTCTACAAATTGTTTGTCACCCTGCCATTCATCCCATGTTTCAAGGTTGAGTGACGACAGGCAGCAAACCGCCGTGCGGTCATTGCCGAGGTGGTCTACCCCAGTTGGCAGCGTGATTTCCGAGCAAAGGTTCGACGTCGTCACCTTCAGCCCCAGTTCGCGGTGGTGACGCGGCATCATCCGGTTCACCTGATCGATGAAGATGATATAGGGCTCGCCCGTCGCCAGTCGGGTTTCGACCAGTTTCTGGAACAAGGAACGGGCATCAACGCTGCCGCGTTCGGAACCGTCACGCGGGCTGCGCAACGTAAATTCCGCGCCGTCGCGCACCGCCTCCATAAATTCGTCGGTGACCAGCACCCCATGGTGGAGGTTCAAAGCCTTGCGGTTGAAATCCCCCGATGGTTTACGGATTTCGAGGAATTCTTCGATTTCCGGGTGATTGATGTCGAGGTAGCATGCCGCCGACCCCCGCCGCAGCGAACCCTGCGAAATGGCCAGCGTCAACGAATCCATGACGCGAACAAAGGGGATGATGCCGCTCGTCTTGCCATTCAGGCCGACCGGTTCGCCAATGCCGCGCACATTGCCCCAATAGGTGCCGATGCCGCCGCCCCTGCTCGCCAGCCAGACATTTTCATTCCATGTATTGACGATGCCTTCCAGACTGTCATCGACGCTGTTCAGATAGCAGCTGATCGGCAATCCCCGGCCGGTGCCGCCGTTCGACAATACAGGGGTCGCCGGCATGAACCACAGGCGGCTGATATAATCATAGACGCGCTGGGCATGTTCAGCATCATCAGCATAGGCCGCCGCAACACGGGCAAATAAATCCTGATAGGATTCGCCGGGCAGCAAATAACGATCCTGCAGCGTGTCCTTGCCAAATTCGGTCAGCAGGGCGTCGCGCGATGCATCGGTTTCCACCGCGAAACGGCGCGGCGCTATTGAACTGCTGCCGCTTGTCGTCGTTTCCACCCTATCTTCAACCGCTACATCCATGGGCGCTGCCACCTTTGCCAAATCTTCAGCGCGCGAATCCCGAAATTCCATGCCTGCCCCCGTTTTGGGTGCAGCAGTCATTTTGCGCACCCATCATTTTGCCGGTTCTGGCGGTGATTCGCCAGCCCCAATGTTCTCATCATGTTCGAATCGAGTCCCCCCCGATTCACCCTGATACCAAGGGCAACCGATGCCCGCAGATCATGTGGTGAGAGGCGCGCCGTCATCTGCCGGAAAAAGCGACAAAAACCGCCCTTCCGTCGGCGACGAGCAAGCCCGCGCCGCTGCTTCAAACACAATCTGTAGGGTGCCCTCACCGGCTGACCCACCATACATAGTGCCACAGTCTAGAATCGACGCAACATGTTTAATGCAGAATCAACCCTTCAACTCATCGCCCGTCAGCCTCATTTCATCGACACGTCATTTGTGTTGCAACGCAGCGACGCACCAACAATCCATGCTTTTTCCGCGTGACAAGGGAACGAACAGGGGGTGAAAAAAAATCTCGGGAGTGGGGCACCGATTCCTTGCGCATCAGCGCCCGGCGGGCGCCGCACCGTCTCCGACCAGTTCAAACACTGCCCAGACCATGGGGTGGGCAAGGCTGATGGCGCCGGCGCCATCGCGCGAACGATCATTACGCACCGCAATCATCGCGCGTTGCAGCGCCGCTGCACCACCCAGATGTTCGCGGCGCGCAAGGCGGATTGTGCTGCGCGTCAGTCGCGCGGCGACCGAATCCAGTAACGGCCAGTTCGTCGCCAAAATGCGATTTGCCCCCGCAGCAAAGAACCATGGGGTCAGGCCCCCCGCTTGATTGCCCAAACCTTCCTGTGAACCACCGCCGGAATTGCACGCCGACAATATCAGCCAGTCGGGACTGATGCGTAGGTCGCCAATTTCACTGCCAGACAGCAGCCCATCGTCAACCCATGTTGCGGTTTCGAGTGGATTTGTCGTCGTTCCGGGCGGTGTCAGCACCAACGCCGGTTCGACAAGCCCGGGCAATTCGCTGGGCATGACCGCATGGGTCGCAAATAATAGGATTGTCGCATCGGCGAGGTTGGACGATTGCAAAATAGTTTCACTATTATCAGCCCGCAGGTGCAAGCTGCGGTTGCGCACCCGCACTTCTGCCGAAACCAATCCAGCCTCCTCCGCCGAACAGGGCAGGCGGGGCAGGCGACGCACCATGTCGCTCAACTGCCCATCGCTGGAAAAGTCAGTTGGCATCGACCGGGTCAATGCCCCGCCGCGAATTGCATCCACCCCGCACGCAACATCATTTCCCGCCAGCATCGGGTCGGCAAAGCCGACAAAACGCGCGCGCCGTTGCGGTGCGCGCCCCGCCGCCGCGTCCCAGCGCCGGATGCGCGCTTCGCCCTTCAATATCAAAAAAGCATCGACCGTGGGCATGCGCGAAATGGCAAAACGATCCGCCAGCCAAGGGGTCGTGCGCAACACATCAGGGTCAAACCCATTGCCAGATGGCGGAGCAGTCACCAGCAAATTGAACGGCAGCGATTCGAGCGGCCCGCCCGCAATAATATAAAGGTGGTTTATCCCGTCCATATGCGCGGCGGCTGGGGCCACCAATTCGGTATAGAGCCGATGGGCAGCATCGCGTGCAAAGGGTTGTTCACCCCATCGCGCAAATTCTTCGGCGCTGGGCGCAACGTCCACACCGACGTGAAATCGGATTTCACGGGCGAGATCGCGGATCTGGGCAGCGTTCAGCGTTGAATGATACCAGCGCGGCGACTGGCCACGGGCAAAGGCGAATAAATGGGTGCCACGTTCGGTCGGCACGATGAGCAACATCGCCTCGCCCGTTTGCAACAGATGATCGACCCGCCAAGGCTCAACAAGCCGCGCGGTCATCGGGTCAGCAAAACGACCAAGTTCACGGGCAATTTCAAAGACGCGTGACGGCGGCGCATAGCCAATACCAGCCCTTTCCCCCTGCCCATTCCAAAATTGGGGGGCCAATGCGTTAAGGACGGTTGAATCGCTGGCGCGCCGATGGGCGGGGGCATGCGCCGCGCGCGCCACAGCATCAGCGTTTCGTGCAATGCGCACCTGCGCCAATAATCGAGCCTGTTCGTCGATCAGGGCGAGCGCGGCCTCATTCCCTTCGTAACGCGCGAAATCCCGGGCCGCGCGGCGACGCAGCGCTGCACTGGCCAGCGTATCATAGATGCGTTGTGCAATGTCAAAACTGTCGTTTGACCATGGCTGATGCCCCAAATCCGCCGCGCCTGCACCAAATCCACCGCTGTGCAGTCGCCATGCAACGTCGAGGAAAAGCCCACCCCAACTGGTCATATCACCGATGCGTTCTGCTCCGCCCCGTTCGACATCAAAGCTGTCGGCGGTCATTTGGTCAAAGGATCGTGCTACCCGCAGTAATCCGGGCAGCAATTCGCTATAGGCGGCATCGGGCTTTGTCATGTCGATGCGCAGACGCGCCAATGTGGCAAGATAGATTTGGTCGGCAGCATCCCGACCCATCGCGGCGTAACAGCGCAGCGATGCACCCAACATCGCTTCTGCCGCAACGGGGTTGCCGCGCTGCGCATAAATCCCGCCCAAGCTATCAAGTCCGGCCGCGATCGCGTTAACGTCGGCGGTGAAAGATTCACCAACCGCACAAGCAGCGGCGATTTCCGCTATCAAAGCATCGGCATTGGCTGGCAGATTGGAATCGGAGCTCAGACGATTGGCCCGCCACAGGGCAACGCGGCCGATCCGGCTGACACCCGCCAATCCCATGGGCCGCGCCACCGTTTCGATAGCCGTCAGATGGCGTTCAAATTCTGAATAGAAGCCCAAACTATAATATGTTTCCGCAAGTCGCAGTCGCGTTTCAAAACTGACACGCGACGCCGCTTGGTCGCCCGCGGGCGCCGACAAATCCGCCTCATCCGCCAGCAGGCGATCAACCCATTGGGCGATACCATCTGCGTCCAAGCCCAGATCATTAAACGCAGCGCCATTGCGCGCCATTGTCGCGTCGATCAGCGTCTGTCGGGTAGGAAGCGGAACAGGCTGCGCTTGCAATGGTACCGTAATGGCAAAGCAGACCACCAACATAAACAGTCGTATCATCTGCAGCCCCCCGGCCTCCTATTGTCCGAACAGTTTGCCCGCAATTTCAGGTCAATGCCATGCGCACCGTCACATCGTCACCTTCGACCAGCCCCTCAGCCTTGCGGGTTTTAGCCTTTACTGGCAGCAAATAGCTGTCGACATTCTTGCTGTAAAAGAGGGAGGTTACCCACCGACTCGCCCCCACCGTCACCGCCACTTTCAACATGCCCCACGCCCCGGCGCGTCCCCGGCTGGCAAGACGAACCGGTTCGACCAGCGGCGCGGGCAGGGTTATGAAATACCAGCTTATCGCGCTTTCACCCCCCGTCCAGCGCCACAAGGGCGCGGTAAATTGCCAGCCTGCATCGGACAGATGTTCACTGACTTCGATGCCCAATTCCTCCGCCAAAAAGGCAGCGAGCGCAGGATTGTCGGGATGAGCGGTCATGCACATAATTTCCGCTGCAACGCTGGACTGCGCAACCCCAAATCCTCCAGCCATCGTGTTCGCACTATTGACCCTGACGGCGTCCGTCCTATGGCCATGGCCAAGGGAGTGAAGGGCCATGACCACCATCATCCGCGAAGGCGACCTGATTGAAAGCATCGCCGATGCGCTGCAATTCATCAGCTATTTCCACCCGATGGATTATATCCGCGCGCTGGGCGATGCCTATACCCATGAAAAATCCCCCGCCGCCAAGGATGCTATCGCCCAGATTTTGACCAACAGTCGCATGTGTGCAGAGGGGCATCGCCCCATTTGTCAGGACACCGGCATCGTCACCGTCATCATCAAATGGGGGCAGCAATGTCTGTTGCAATCGGACAGGAGCCTGCAGGCGGTGGTCGATGAAGGGGTGCGGCGCGCCTACCTCCACCCCGAGAACAAGCTGCGCGCTTCCATCCTCGCGGACCCTGCCTTCACCCGCGTCAACACGCGCGACAACACGCCCAGCGTCATCCACCTGGAACTGGTGCCCGGCGACAAGGTGCATATTGATGTCGCGGCCAAGGGCGGCGGCAGTGAGAATAAGTCCAAGTTCAAGATGCTGAACCCCAGCGATTCGATTGTCGATTGGGTGCTGGAAATGGTGCCGCAAATGGGCGCAGGCTGGTGCCCGCCGGGTATGTTGGGCATCGGCATCGGCGGCACGGCAGAAAAGGCGATGACCCTTGCCAAGGAAAGCCTGATGGGTGCGATTGATATGGCGACCCTCAAGGCGCGCGGGGCCCAAAATGATCTGGAAGCGCTGCGGATTGAGATTTTTGACAAGGTCAATGCACTGGGCATTGGCGCGCAGGGGTTGGGTGGCCTCTCGACAATACTCGACGTCAAAATCCTCGACTACCCAACCCATGCAGCATCCAAGCCGGTGGCGATGATTCCCAATTGCGCGGCGACCCGCCACGCGCACTTCACGCTCGACGGCAGCGGCCCTGCCTATCTGGAGCCGCCCAAGCTCGACGAATGGCCCGATGTACACTGGCAACCCGACAGCAGCGCGCGACGCGTCCACCTCGACCAGTTGGACGCTGCCGAAGTACAAAGCTGGAAACAAGGGGACCGGCTGTTGCTCAACGGCAAGATGCTGACCGGCCGCGATGCTGCGCACAAGCGGATCAAGGATATGCTGGACAAGGGCGAACCGCTGCCAGTCGAATTTGCCGGACGCGTCATATATTATGTGGGGCCCGTGGACCCGGTGGGTGAAGAAGTTGTCGGCCCCGCTGGCCCGACCACCGCGACGCGGATGGACAAGTTCACAGCGATGATGCTCGAACAAGGGTTGCTCGCCATGGTGGGCAAGGCAGAGCGCGGGCCAGCGGCGGTCGAGGCGATACGCAATCATAAATCAGCCTATTTGATGGCGGTGGGTGGTGCCGCTTACCTCGTCGCGCGGGCGATAAAGGGTTCCAAGGTCGTCGGTTTTGCTGACCTTGGCATGGAAGCGATTTATGAATTTGAGGTTCAGGATTTCCCGGTCACCGTCGCGGTCGATGCCAGCGGGGCCAATGTCCATGACCTTGCCCCACGCAAGTGGCAGAAAAAGATCGCCGACGAAGGGCTGTTGACCAGCGCATGACCATGGCAACCGAGCGATGCTGATAGCAACCTGCCTTATCCTGTTTGCCGGGATCGGCAATTTTGCCATGCACCGCTGGATGCTGGAAAGTCGCCACCCGATGGTTGAACAGGCAACGGGGGGTGTTCGCCGCATTATGGGTCGGCAGGCTACCTATGTTCTCGAATTTGCGATATTGCTGGGCATGTTGTGGTGGGCGCAGTCCCGCTGGTTTCCAGCCCTGATGCTATATGGTGTCTACACCGCACTCAACGCCGCGACCATCGCGTGGATCAAGGGGCCACCGCAGCGCTGATGTTCGTTTAGCGGCGCCGAACAGGGCGCAGACGCGCCTGCCCAGCTTCGAGCAAGGCTTCTTCAGCAGCGGTAAAGGCCGATCTGGTGCCGCGCAGTTCGCCCGTTTCCGCGAGGCCTGTGACAAACCAGGCAAGGCCAGTGCCGCTTTCAGGGTCAACAAACAGCCCCGAGCGCAATGAATAGGCATCGCCTGAATGACCGATGCGCTGTGCGCCATCACCCACCGGATCATCGCGGCACGGCGCCGTCGGGCTGGCCAATTGGTGGATTGCCAGGCCATAGCGGCAGAAAAAACTGCCTTCGCCACCTTCGCCCACGCTGGTCGTGGGTAAAGCATCGACGCGTCGCATCGCGGTCAAGCGCCGCCAACTGTTGCGCGAAATAAGCCTATCCCCCTCTCGCAACAGCAATTCACCAATCCGCGCCATGCCGCGCGCCGAAATACGCAAGCCCCCTTGGGGCGAAAAACCGGCACTACTGTGCGCCAGCCGATATCTGTTCATGTCACAGCTGCCATCGCGCGCAGGCACCACCAGGCAGGCGGGTGGCGCACCGTGCAAATCATCGCGCGCCACATCGCCATTGGGTCGGTAGAGGACGACCGCGCGGGCCAATGCCGCAGTGGAACAGCCCGACCAGTTGAAACAGGCATCAATCCGCAGTGGCGCGAAAATAAGCCGCTGCATCAATCGATCGAAACGTTCGCCGGTCGCCCCTTCCATCACCGCAGCGACCACAGGAAAATTGATGTTGGCATAGGAAAAGGCTCCGCCCGGTCGGCGGTTAGCGTCCCATGCGGCGGGGTTCTGCACCGCTTGCGCCAAATCGACATCCAGCGGCAGCGCATAATCAATGCCATCGGCCAGCCCGGAGCGATGGCCGAGCAGCATGGCGAGCGTGATGGGCTGATCGGGAAAGCGCGGATGGCGCAGCCGCCAGCCCAGATAGGTCGACACATCGGCATCAAGGTCAACGACGCGCTGGTCGGTCAGCCGCAAAACCGCCAATGCCACCACCATTTTGGAGATGGAGGCAACACGCACCGGGTCATCCGCGCTCAACATCCGGCCGGTCGACCGGTCGGCCAGCCCCCGCAAAATCCGCGTCTGTTGTGCACCGGTGCGGTCAAAGGCGATTAATATAGCAGCATTGGGGGCGGTGTCGGGGTCGACGATTGCCGCTGCTTGTTGCGCGTATACGCCATTGCTGGGCGCTAGGACGCACGCCACGAAGAGTGCCAGCGCTGGTAAGATTTTTATCCGAAACATCGTCTTAGCATATAGCGATCATCGACAATTGTAAGCCGTCCAAATTGCCGTCATATGCGGGGGATCGCAGTGCAATGTGGGATGCAAGCTATATGGTGCGCAAGATATTGGGTTATGGCGCAGCAACAATTTTATGGATGTGTATCCTATTACTCCTCGCGCTGGCGCTGATGCCGGCGTTTCTGGATCATATCTATTATACCGGCCCCCAAAGCAGCCATTATGATGGGGAACGCTTTTATAACCCCGACGGCAATCAGGATATTATGTCGCCCGCTGCGGGCAGCCGATTGGGCTTTGCCTGGCGCGTCCTAACCGGCAGGAGCGATCGGGCGGCATGGCCGAGCCATGTCAATGTGCCACGGGGGCTACCATGGCCCGCGCTCACCCCCTGCCCCACCCTCAGCGGGGGCGCGCAGGTTGAAAATTGGGCCAATTGCGCACGCACGCCGCCCCCTGCGGACATGATGTCGGCCAATTGGATTGGCCATGCATCCACCCTCGTCCAGGTTCCGGGGCTGGCTATTTTGACCGACCCCGTATTTTCGGACAGCGTCGGCCCCTTTGGCATCGGCCCCAGCCGCGTCGCGAGGCCGGGGGTTGCGATTGATGATCTGCCCAAAATTGGTCTGATCGTGATCAGCCATAACCATTATGACCATATGGATTTGGACAGTCTGGAAAAATTGTGGCGGCGCGATCGGCCAACCATCATCGTATCGCTGGGCAATGAAAAGATTCTGGCATCACGCGGCATCCCCGCCATTGCGCTTGATTGGGGGCAAAGCCGACGCATCACCGACAGGGTCACGGGGGGCAACGCCACCGTCCGCGTTGTGCGCAACCATCATTGGTCGAGCCGCTGGGGCAGCGACCGCAGCCGCGCCCTATGGTCGGCCTTTGTCATCGACACAGGCGCGGGACGGGTGTTTTTTGCCGGTGACACGGGGTTTGGCGATGGTCGTTGGGGCGCAGAGGCGATAGCGGACGGCGTGCCCGTCCGGCTCGCCATATTGCCGATTGGTGCGTTCCGCTTTCGCCCCGGCCAAATGCATGTGGACAGCCATATGGGACCGGTCGAAACGGCGCGCATCTGGAACAGCATGGGCCGCCCCACCACAATCCCGATGCATTGGGGCACCATTCGCCTGTCCAACGAAGCATATTTCACCCCGCCAAACATGCTTGCTGCCGTGCTGCGCTGCGCCGGGGCGGGTGAAAGCGCCACCCGCTTTACCGCATGGCCCATTGGCCCCGCGCGGTTAATACCGCCGGTTACCGCCAGTCCGGCGATCAGTGATGCGCGTATCGCCGCCTGCGCCAATGACCCTGCGGTGCAAGCGCTGCCCTAGCGACGAAAGCGCGCGTAAAGCCGCAGGGCCAAGGCCGCAATCATCAGCGGGAACAGCGTGACGGCGGTCATGAAATGGTCGCTGTCGCCGTCGCTGAAGCGCCCCAGATAACTCAGCGCGAAGATCAGCCAAATATAATGGATGCCAAAGCTGTGGAGGCGTTTCCACCATTTGCCGAGCAGGCGCACCGACGCATCGTTGCTGGTCGCCGCCATGACATAGATGAGCAGATAGGCGAGCCCACCACCCAGCAAGGTCGGCAGCGGGCGCGAATCAAAATTGAGAATATTATAGAGGAGCGCACCCAGATGGATGCTGTGCGCCAGCGCAAAACCCAGTCCCCATTGCCGCCGCCGCCGCACCAGTGCGCGGGTAATCTCCCCCGGCCACAGCCGCAAAAGTGATGACGCGATATAAGTGACAAGGAAAAGCGGCAGCGCCGCCCGCGCCGTCCACCGCGCGGCGAGCAACGCCTGTTCGGCCGGACTTGTGCCCGCCAGCCATCCGGCCAACATGGTGCCGCCGCCCAAAATAAGCGCAAGCGCAAATGGCGGCCAGCGCCGATCCCAAAATGTTACGGTCATCACCACTCCCACTCGCCCCCCAGCGTTGGTATAGGTAGCAAATGCCTGTTGCTAGGGTGTCGCGGTCGCTCCGCCTGCCGGGCAATCGCCAATGCGACGGGTGCGAATGCGCATTTCAGTTTCCATATTACCCACCGGCGTATTGGGGACCGACGCATTCTGCTTGACCGTCATGTCCGAAGTATTCGCGCCCATCGTCCCGGTCATCGTCATCGTCATCCGCGCGCCGTTCGGCAGTTGGTCACACTGCATGGCAGCATTCACATTCTCACCGCGTACATCAAAACTGGTAAAGCGGCAGTTCCCCGGCGCGTTGGCCATTTGGCGGGCCATATCCTCCCGCCCGTGTCGCGCCTGTTCGGCAGTGACGCAATATCGGTTTTGTACGCCGGTAACGCTGGCCATTTGTTCGCGCATCTTGGTCTGGATTTCGGGCGGCATCCCTGGAATTTCCAGCTTCACAATTTCCATCGATGCTTCATATTGGCCGGGTTCAACGTCAGGCGCATTGGCCATAGCCTTTGCCGGATCGACCCCTTTTTCCGCGCTATCACCGTCGCCGCCAAACATATTGCATCCGCCAAGCGTCATCGCGCCTGCCAACGCCACCATTAAAATTGCCCTACGCATCTCACCCTCCCGCAATTGCCGTGCGCGTAGAATGAGGCCATACAGGGAACATGTCCATCCAAATTCGCACCTCACTCGACGAACCGGAAACCGGCCCGGCCTTTGTGCCCCATCGCCCGGCGCGCCCCGCCAAGATGGAGGAGGGGCGGCCATTCAAAATCCATTCCGAATATGAACCGGCGGGTGACCAGCCCGGCGCGATTGCCGCGCTGGTCGCAGCCGCGCAAACAGGCGAACGCGACCAGGTGCTGCTGGGCGTCACCGGGTCGGGCAAGACTTTTACCATGGCCAAAGTGGTGGAAACTTTGCAGCGCCCAGCGTTGGTGCTTGCACCCAATAAGATCCTCGCCGCGCAATTATATGGCGAATTCAAAAGCTTTTTCCCGGACAACGCGGTCGAATATTTTGTCAGCTATTATGACTATTACCAGCCCGAAGCCTATGTACCGCGCACCGACACCTATATCGAAAAGGAATCGAGCGTAAACGAAGCAATCGACCGCATGCGCCATTCGGCAACACGCGCGCTGCTCGAACGCGATGATGTGTTGATCGTCGCTTCGGTATCCTGCCTTTATGGCATTGGATCGGTTGAAACCTATTCGGCGATGATCGTCGATGTGCAGAGCGGCGCGGCGATAGATCGGCAGGAATTGACCCGCAAGCTCGTCGCGCTGCAATATAAGCGCAATGATGCGGCCTTCCAGCGCGGCAATTTCCGCCTGCGGGGCGATTCGCTCGAAATATTCCCCTCCCACCTCGAAGACCAAGCATGGCGGATCAGCTTTTTTGGCGATGAGGTGGAATCGATCGATGAATTTGACCCGCTGACCGGTCGCAAGGCAGCCAGCCTAAAAACCATCCGCATCTATGCCAATTCGCACTATGTCACGCCGGGGCCGACGTTGCTGCAGGCGCGCGAGGCAATAAAACTGGAGCTTTCCGAGCGGCTGAAGGAATTGACCGGTTCGGGCCGTTTGCTGGAGGCACAACGGCTGGAACAACGCACCCATTTTGACTTGGAAATGATGGCGGCAACCGGGTCTTGTGCCGGGATTGAAAACTACAGCCGCTTTTTGACCGGACGCTTGCCGGGCGAGCCGCCGCCGACCTTGTTCGAATATTTGCCCGAAAATGCCCTGCTGTTTGTCGATGAAAGCCACCAGACGGTGCCGCAAATCGGCGCGATGGCGCGCGGCGACCACCGGCGCAAAATTACGCTCGCCGAATATGGTTTTCGCCTGCCGTCATGCATCGACAACCGCCCATTGCGCTTTAACGAATGGGAAGCGATGCGCCCGCAGAGCGTCTTTGTTTCGGCAACCCCTGGCACATGGGAAATGGACCGGACGCAGGGTATTTTTGCCGAACAGGTCATCCGCCCGACCGGGCTTATCGACCCGCCGGTTACCATCCGCCCGGTCGAAGAACAGGTCGATGATTTGATAGCAGAGGCACGGGCAACCACCGCGTTGGGGTATCGTACTTTGGTGACGACACTCACCAAACGCATGGCAGAGGATTTGACCGAATATCTGCACGAAGCCGGCATCAAAGTCCGATATATGCACAGCGATGTCGAAACGCTCGAACGCATAGAGTTGATCCGCGACCTGCGCGTTGGGGTTTATGACGTGCTGGTCGGCATCAACCTGCTGCGCGAAGGGCTCGACATTCCCGAATGCGGGTTGGTCGCGATATTGGATGCCGACAAGGAGGGGTTCTTGCGCAGCGAAACCAGTCTGGTTCAAACCATCGGCCGCGCCGCGCGCAACATTGACGGACGCGTCATCCTCTACGCCGACCGTATAACCGGCAGCATGGAACGCGCCATCGCCGAAACCGACCGGCGGCGCAGCAAACAAAACGCCTATAATCTGGAACATGGTATCACGCCTGCCACGGTTAAAAAGGGGATTGCCGACGTCATCGCCCATGTCAGCCAGGGCGATAGCGTGCAGGTCGAACTGGATCTGGACGATGGGGCCAACAACCTCGTCGGGCATAATCTGCGCAGCTACATCGCCGAACTGGAAGGGCGGATGCGCAAAGCGGCGGGCGATCTGGAATTTGAAGAAGCTGCCAAATTGCGCGATGAAATCCGCAGGCTGGAGGCGGGGGAATTGGGTATCGGCGATGCGCCAAGCACCGCGCCGCGCATCGGCCGCAGTAATGAGGGCAAACCCGGCACGCGCAAAATGCGTTATGGCAAGACGCAACGCAAATGGGGTCGGTGACGCGGCGATCCTTGCTAAAATCGGGCGCGGGCTTGCCGCTCACAGCCATTTTGCCTGCCTTGGTAGATAGCGGCGCTGCTCTTGCGACCGCCATCGATACACCCGAATTGCTGCGCCAGGAACTAGCGGGGCAGCGCGTCGCAATCCTCACCCATGTGGCAGGTGTAAACCGCCAGCGCCAACGCAGCGTCGATATTTTGACCGCATCACCCGGTGTCAGCCTGCAGGCCATTTGGTCGCCCGAACATGGTTTTGGCGCACGTGCTGCCGCGGGGGCCACAGTCGCGGACGGGGTTGATGCGGCGACCGCGCTCCCCATCCATAGCCTATATGGTCCGCGGCGCGCGCCCGACGACGCCATGCTGCGCGATATTGATACCATCTTCATCGACCTGCAGGATGTCGGTGTCAGAACCTATACCTATGCGGCGAGCGTGCGCGCGGTTCTGGCGGCTGCGGATGGACGCCGCGTGCTGATAAACGACAGGCCAAACCCGATTGGCGGCGTGGCGGTCGAGGGGCCGGTGCTCCAACCGGAACTAGCCTCCTTTGTTGGGGCGCATCCAATATCGCTACGCCATGGCATGACCCTGGGCGAATATGCGACGATGCTGAATGTTGAAGGGGGGCTACATTGCGAACTTAGTGTTTTGCGCATGACGGGCTGGTGGCGCGATATGGCGGGTGCGGCCTTTGCGATCGATGCCCTGCCGCTCATCCCGCCGTCACCCAATTTGTCGAGCATCGATGCCATGCTGGCATATGCGGGCTTTGTCCTTATTGAAGGGACAAATATCTCGGAAGGCCGTGGAACCGCACGACCCTTTCAGCGTTTTGGCGCACCATTTATCGATGGCGAACGATTGGCGGACAAATTGAACGGATTGATGCTGGCGGGGGTGCATTTCACCGCCAGTCATTTCCGACCCATCTCTTCCAAATATGCGGCGCAAAATTGCAGCGGCGTCGACCTCCATATAATCGATGCACGGCGCTTTCAGCCCGTTGCATCTGCGCTGCATTTTTTGGCTACCGTGCGCAATCTTTGGCCCAATGCGATGCAATTTCTAGCCGGCGCACCGCCATTTTTTGACCTGCTGGCGGGCGTCAGCAGCCTGCGTCGCGACCTGCTGCGCCAATGCGCCGTCGGCGACATAATCGCCAGTTGGCATGATGATCTGCAACGATATGCCCAGCGCCGAGCAAACTATCTCCTCTATTAGCGCAGCCAGCCGCACCTCTTGGCCCGCCAGCTGTAATAAAGCAGGCCGATGGCAACCACCCATATCACCCCGGCCATAATGCCGCTGCCCGCGGGCATGGTCGGCGGCGGGGTCGATAGCAAATGCTGCCAGATGCTCGACAAGGCTAGGCCCACCAAGGATATGACAAATGCCCAAACGGCCAAAGCGCGCCGCAGCAACAGCAAAATCGCCCCAACCAAGGCGCCCCAAACACCCAAACCCCAGCCAATGGAGGCATAAAGCGGCGCGCTGTCCACCCAAGCAATCACCTCTGGCGGAAATTGTGCCAAATGCGCAGCGTTGTGACTGCGCGTCATAAAATAATCGAAACAACCAAAGCCGTTCCACAACAACGCCAGCACGCCGATCAGCCAAAAATGCCACGGCAATTTGATTTGATCGTTCATTACACCCTCCCCCGAATATGTATGAACCGCCACATCCTACGCTAATTGGCTGCCACGCACAAATACTTGCCTTTGGCGGGGGCTATGGCATGCAAAGCCGATGACCGATGCTGACCGACTTCGCCTCCACCCCAGTTGGAAGGATGCGTTGCAGGACGTCTTTGCCGCACCACAAATGCAGGCGCTGCGCCAATTTCTGCGTCAGCGCATGGCAGCGGGCGCGACCATTTTTCCGCCGCCTGCGCTATGGTTTCGGGCGCTCGATCTGACCCCGCTCGACCAAGTGCGCGTCGTTATTTTGGGCCAAGACCCCTATCACGGCGCAGGGCAGGCGCATGGCCTTGCCTTTTCGGTACTTCCCGGCGTGCGCATCCCGCCCAGCCTACGAAATATTTATAGCGAGCTGGCCGACGACGTCAGCTTTATACGCCCCCAGCATGGCAATTTGGACGGGTGGGCGCAGCAGGGTGTCCTGCTGCTCAACAATGTTTTGAGCGTAGAGGAGGGGCAGGCGGCGAGCCATGCCGGCAAGGGCTGGGAATATCTGACGGACGCTGTGGTAGCCTTGCTCGCCGCGCAGGAACGACCGATCGTCTTTTTGCTGTGGGGCAGCCATGCCCAGCGCAAGGCCGCAGCAATCCGCGATGTGTGCGATGGCGGTTGCCATCTGGTGCTAAAGGCACCACACCCCAGCCCGCTGTCGGCGCACAGCGGCTTTTTCGGCTGCCGCCATTTTTCGAAGGCCAACGCGTTTCTGCAATCTCTTGGCGAAACGCCGATTGACTGGCAATTGCCGCCAGAGGTTGCAGACGGCGGATGAAGGCGGCATGAGGGGGCAATTATGCACACCCCCCCTTCCCTAACGCCACGCATCGCATCCTTAATGGTAATGAGCCTGCTCGCCAGTTGTGTTGCCCCGCAAGCGACCCCTGCGCCTGCTCCAGCGCCAACGCCTGCACCCGTGGCTACGCCCCCAGCACCGCAACCGGTGCGCGATCGATATGCCGGGGATTGGACCACCGCCGACCTCAGTGCCGGGGAATGGGCGCGCCAGACGGATCAGCGCAGCGGCAAAGCGCGTGCCATTTTCGGCGACGATGCCATGAGCATCATTTGCAGGTCAGGGCAGATCACGCTCAACCGACATGGCATCGTCCCGGCGGAGGCCGCGATCCAGTTGCGTGTGCGCAGCAGCTTTGGCGAACGGGTGGTGCCCGCGCGCTATGATATGGCCAGCCGCAACCTATATCTCGCCCTGCCCGCCAGCGATCAGCTTTGGGATCAGATGCTCTATTCGCGCGGACGTTTTTTGGTGGAGGCAAGCTCTCAGCCGCCACTGCTGGTGCCCACCCGGCCCGAAATCGCCCGCGTTATTGAGGATTGCCGGGGTTAAGAATTGGGGCCGGTCAGGCGGCGCAGTTGTTCGGCCAGCACCCCTTCGACCAATGGAGCCAATTGCTCCACCGGCATGGGTAGTGCGCCAAACACCTGATAGCGCCAGACGACGCGTTGATTTTCAACCCGCCAACTTAGCCGGGTCGAAACCGCCGCCTCATTGAGCGGGCCAAGCGGGGCATCGAACAAAACGGCGCGGCCAGCATCAATGCGAAGGATGCGGCCGTGGACGACCACCCCGTCGCCCACCCGTTCGCACCAACAACCCCCGGCGCGCATTTCCACCGACATATTGGCGGCATCCCCACTCCAGCTATGGGCGCTCGACCACCAATTTTCGGGATGTTGCAAGCGCTCCCATAGTTCAGCGTCGCTGCGCCGCGATTCCTGTGACAGCGAAATGGTGAAGCCGTCACTGCTGCTTTCGGTGACCTCCCCAGCGGCATTTGCAGTTATGCCGAGTGCCAGCATGGCAATGATCATTCTACAGCTTGGAAATATCAACCGCATGTGCACCCCCCTGTGAAGCGCGCCATGTTAAACCGATCAGACGCTTTGGAGAATAGCCTCTATCGCGGCGGCAACATCGGCCATATCGGCCATGCCATCTACCCGTCGCACCAGCCCACGTTCCTCATATATGGGGAGGATGGGGGCAGTTTTGGCGCGATATTCGGCCATCCGCGTGCGCACGGTTTCGGCATTGTCATCGGGGCGGCGCTTAAATTCATGGCCGCCGCACTTGTAGCAGGTGTCCGTAACCTCTGGCAGTTTGTGCCTGTCATGATAGCCTTCACCGCAGGTCGCACAGGTGAAACGCCCGGTTATCCGGTCAACCAGCGCATCTTCATCAACGTCAAGTTCGATGACAAAGGACAGCTTGCGCCGGCGCGCGGTGAGAATAGCATCGAGCGCATGCGCCTGTGCTGCGGTGCGGGGATAACCATCAAAAATCGCGCCTGCGCTATCGGGCATGGCGGCAAGATTGTCGTCGATCAGCGCCGAAACAATTTCGTCCGAAACCAGTTCGCCAGCCTCCATCACCGCCTTGGCCTTGAGGCCAACAGGGGTGCCCGCCTTTACCGCAGCGCGCAGCATATCGCCGGTCGACAATTGCACCATCGCATGCGTCGCCACCAGATGCGCGGCCTGCGTCCCCTTGCCCGCGCCAGGCGGGCCCAAAAGGATGATGTTAAACGCCATGGATATTCCGCCTCTTGCGCGCCGATGCCTAACGCATCCGCCCCTTGAGCTTCGCCTTCTTGATGAGATCCTGATATTGGTGGGCGAGCAGATGCCCCTGAATCTGGGTCACCGTGTCGATGGTGACATTGACCAAAATCAACAGGCTGGTGCCGCCCAGCGCCAAACCAACGCCCGTAGATGCGGTGACTTGTTCCGGAATAAGGCAGATCAGCGCCAGATAAAATGCACCGATGACCGTGATGCGTGTCAGCACATAGTCAAGGTAATCGGCGGTCGCCTTGCCCGGGCGATAGCCGGGAATAAAACCGTTCTGACGCTTTAGATTATCCGCCGTTTCTTCGGGGTTGAACACCACCGAGACATAGAAAAAGGCGAAGAAGATGATGCCCAGCGCATAGAGCGACATATAGAGTGGCTGGCCGTGCGCAAACCACTGATTGAGCATCAGCAGCGTGCGACCCCACAAGGTTTCCTCATTCACATTCTGGCCGAGGAACTGGGTGATGGTGAGCGGCATCAGTAATAGCGAGGATGCAAAGATCGGCGGGATAACGCCCGATGTATTCACCTTGAGCGGCAGGTGGCTGCGTTCTTGGCCCGCCATGCCCTGTGCCGTTGCCCGCTTGGGATATTGCACCAACACACGGCGCTGCGCGCGTTCCATATAGCTGATCGCCCAGATCACCCCGAATGCACCGACCAAAAGCGCCACGATGAGCAGCGAACCCATGTCGCCGGTGCGGCCCTTTTCGAACAATTGCGCAAGGGTTTGCGGCATAGAGGCGACAATGCCTGCCATGATGATTAGCGACACACCGTTGCCGATGCCCCGGCTGGTAATCTGCTCACCCAGCCACATCAGGAACAAGGTGCCGCCGACCAGCGTGATAACCGCTGTGCCGACGAACAACATGCCCGGATTGATGACCGGGGTGATCGCGCCCGCATCCACCGGCGTCTGCAATTGGGTGGCAACAACATAGCCCTGTACGATGGTCAGGATGACGGTGCCATAGCGGGTATATTGGTTGAGCTTTTTACGCCCGCTTTCACCCTCTTTCTTGAGTGCGGCGAGCGCGGGCGACAAGGCAGCTGCCAACTGAACGACGATTGATGCCGTAATATAGGGCATGACGCCCAAAGCGATGATTGAGGCACGTTCCAGCGAACCGCCCGAGAAAGTGTTGAACAGGTCAAGCACCCCGCCCGCCGCGCGCGATTGGTAGGCCTGCGCCATAATCACCGGGTCAATCCCCGGCAGCGGCACAAAGCTTAGCAGGCGAAAGACGACGAGCGCGCCCAAGGTGAACCACAGGCGGTTCTTGAGTTCGGTAGCCTCCCCAAATTTGGCGAGGTTCAGATTTAGACCGAGACTATCGGCGCGAGAGGCCATGTTGCTGTCCTGGATTAACTGGCCGCACGCGGCCTTGCCCGACGCCTATGTGCGGCGGCGACCCCGGAAAAACAAGGTCACGCGCCGCGCAAAGCCCAAATTAGTCGGCTGCCGCTTCGGTCTTGACCGGAAGGTCAACCTTGCCGCCAGATTTTTCGACCGCCGCGAGCGCGCCTGCCGATGCACCGGCGACGACGAAGTGGATCTTGGCCTTGAGTTCGCCCTTGGCGAGGAGGCGCACGCCATCCTTGCCGCCACGGGCAACACCAGCCGCCTTGAGCGCGGCATGATCAACCACCGCCTTGGCGTCGAGCTTGCCCGCGTCGACCAGTTTCTGGACCATGCCCAGATTGACGATCGCATAATCCTTGGCGAAAATATTGTTAAAGCCGCGCTTTGGAATACGCATGTGGAGCGGCATCTGGCCGCCTTCAAAGCCGTTGATCGCAACGCCCGAACGCGCCTTGGCACCCTTTTGCCCGCGCCCGGCAGTCTTGCCCTTGCCCGAACCGATACCGCGCCCGACGCGCATCCGGCCCTTACGCGAACCGGCGTTATCCCGTAGTTGATTAAGCTTCATTTTTCAGCACTCGCTTTCGCTTTTGTCGCGCAAAATACCCCAAGTCATAGCCAAATAGCCATAGGGGCATTTTAAGGATTATCCCACGATTTCAACCATATGGCGCACAGCGTGCACCATGCCACGGGTCGAAGGCGTGTCTTCGATTTCGACGGTGCGGTGCATCTTGCCCAGGCCCAGCCCGGTCAGGATTGCGCGCTGCGCCTTGGGACGGCGGATGGGCGAACCCACCTGCTTGATGGTGATGGTTTTCTTGGCAGCCATGTCCTTAGCCTTCCGTCAAAGCCGCGTCGGCTTCTGCTTCGCGCTGGGTGGAACCGCCACGGGAAAGCAGGTCAGCGACCTTTTTGCCGCGACGCTGCGCCACCGACTTGGGGTTCGACTGCGCCTTGAGCGCCTCAAAAGTAGCGCGGATCATATTATAGGGGTTCGACGTGCCGTTTGATTTCGTCACAACGTCGGCAACGCCGAGTGCTTCGAAAACGGCGCGCATCGGGCCACCGGCGATGATGCCGGTCCCTTGCGGTGCCGAACGCACATTGACGAGGCCGGCGCCGAAATGGCCGGTGCCGTCATGGTGCAGCGTGCGCCCTTCCTTGAGCGAGACGCGCAGCATCGCCTTTTTGGCAGCAGCGGTCGCCTTGGAAATGGCTTCGGGCACTTCGCGCGCCTTGCCATGGCCAAAACCGGCGCGGCCCTTGCCATCGCCAACCACCACCAGCGCGGCAAAACCAAAGCGCTTACCGCCCTTAACGGTTTTGGAAACGCGGTTGATGTGCACCAGTTTCTCGATGAATTCTTCGCCGCCGTCTTCGTCGGCATTGCGCGGGCGCCGGTCACGGTCGCCACCACGGCGGTTGCCGTCGCGGCCACCATCGCGGCCACCACGTCCACGGCCGCCACGCGGCGCGCGTGCCGGTGCGTCGGGGGCACCAGCGGCGGGGGTTTCGGCGTTCTGCACTTCGTCAGCCATGATTAAAACTCCAGTCCGCCTTCACGCGCGGCATCGGCCAGCGCCTTGACGCGGCCATGAAAGAGGAAGCCGCCACGATCGAAAACGACGCGGGTGATACCGGCCTTTTTCGCGGCAGCGGCGAGCCGCTGACCCACCGCGCTCGCAGCGTTGCAGGTCGCGCCGCTCTGGCCCCGGACATCCTTGTCGAGGGTGGAGGCAGCCGCAATGGTGGTGCCCGACGCATCGTCGATGATCTGCGCATAAATATGCCGACCCGAACGATGCACCGACAGGCGCTTGCGGTCGCCCGCGCGCTTGCGGATGGCGGTGCGCACGCGTTGGCGGCGCTTGTCGAAAGGGGTGCGTTTCAGTGCCATGGTTACTTCTTCTTCCCTTCCTTGCGGAAGATAAATTCACCGCGATATTTGATACCCTTGCCCTTATAGGGTTCGGGCTTGCGCCAGCGACGGATTTCCGCCGCGACCTGACCGACTTTTTGCTTGTCGATGCCGCTGATTTCGACGGTGGTGTTGTCGGGGGTCTTAATCTCAATCCCCTCTGGCACCGCATAATCGACATCATGGCTATAGCCCAATTGCAGCTTGAGCATTTTGCCCTGTGCATTGGCGCGATAACCGACGCCGGTGATTTCCAGCACCTTGGTATAGCCGTCGGTCACCCCGGTGATGAGGTTCTGGACCAAAGTGCGCTGCATGCCCCAAAAGCTGCGCGCGCGCTTGGACGAACCAACCGGCTGCACCGAAATGCCACCATCATTGATGGCATAGCTGACTTCGCTGGCCAGCGGGATCGAAAGCTGCCCCTTGGGCCCTTTGACCGCGAGGGTGCCATTGTCGATGGTGGCGGTAACGCCCCCTGGAATGGCCACGGGTTTTTTGCCGATACGCGACATGGTCAGAACACCTCCGCCAAAACTTCGCCGCCGACATTGGCTGTCCGGGCTTCGGCGTCCGAAAGGACACCGCGCGGCGTCGAAACGATGGTGATGCCCATGCCATTTTTGACACGCGGCAATTCGCGCGATGCCGAATATACGCGGCGGCCCGGTTTGGACACGCGCGCAACATGGCGGATGGCGGGTTCACCTTCGAAATATTTCAGTTCGATGCGCAGGCCCTTATGCTGTTCAAAGCGGCCAAGCAGGATTTCGCTATATCCACGGATATAACCTTCGCGCTGCAACACATCGAGGACACCGGCGCGCAATTTGGACGACGGCGTGATGACACTGTCCATTTTGGCACGCTGGCCGTTGCGGATGCGGGTGAGCATATCACCCAGGGGATCGGTCATTGCCATTTTCTTTGACCCTTACCAGCTCGACTTGACGACACCAGGGATGAGGCCCTTGTTGGCCAGATCCCTGAGTTGAATACGGCACAGCCGGAATTTGCGATAATAAGCGCGCGGACGACCCGTCAGCTCGCAACGGTTGCGGATGCGCGTCGGATTACCGTTGCGCGGCACTTCTGCCATTTTCAGGCGCGCAATCATCCGTTCACCATCGTCGAGCGCGGTGTCGGCAGCAATCGCCTTTAAACGAGCATAACGGCCCGCATATTTTTTCACGAGCTTCTTGCGACGCTCATTTTTGTTCATCGAACTCAGTTTCGCCATGACTTAAGTTCACTTTTCCTTGAGAAAACAGCCGGTTGCCCGGCAGGAATGGGTTTAGGCCGCTTGCTGTTCCGCATCTTCCTTGGGGAAGGGGAAATTGAACAGGCGGAGCAATTCGCGCGCTTCGTCATCGCTGTTGGCAGATGTCGCCACAATGATGTCGAGGCCGCGAATCTTTTCAATCTTGTCATAGCTGATTTCCGGGAAAATCAGCTGTTCCTTGACCCCCATCGCGAAATTGCCACGCCCGTCGAAGCTCTTGGGGTTGAGGCCGCGAAAGTCCCGGATGCGCGGCATGGCCACGGTCACCAGACGGTCAAGAAATTCATACATGCGGTCACCGCGCAGCGTCACCTTGACGCCGATCGGCATGCCTTCGCGCAGTTTGAAACCGGCGATCGATTTTTTCGCCCGAGCAATCACCGGCTTTTGACCAGCGATAAGTTCGAGTTCCGCCGCCGCGGTTTCGACCTTTTTCTTGTCCTGCACCGCTTCGCCAACGCCCATGTTGAGGACGATTTTCTGCAGCTTGGGCACCGCCATGCGGTTGGTATAGCCGAAACGTTCGGTCAACGCCTGGCAGATGCGATTTTCATAATCGCCCTTCAGACGGGGCACATATTTGTCAGCCATGGATCACTTCCCCCGACTTGACGGCGACGCGCACTTTTTTGCCGTCGCGGGTTTCAAAACGTACGCGCGTCGGCTGGCCCGACTTGGGATCGGCCAAGGCAACGTTCGAAATAGCGAAGGGTGCTTCGCGGCGTTCCAGCCCACCTTGCGGGTTGGTCTGGCTCGGCTTGCGGTGACGCGTAATCATGTTGACGCCAGCGACAACGACTTTTTCGTCGCGCGGCATGACCTGCGTCACTTCGCCCGACTTGCCCTTGTCCTTGCCGGCGAGCACGACGACATTGTCGCCCTTTTTAATCTTGGCGCTTGCCATGGTTACAGCACCTCCGGCGCAAGGCTGATGATCTTCATATGCTGGCGGGCGCGCAGTTCGCGCACGACCGGGCCAAAGATACGCGTGCCAATCGGTTCCTGATTCTTGTTGATCAGGACAGCGGCATTCGAATCAAAACGAATGACCGAACCATCGGCGCGGCGAATATCCTTGGCCGTGCGCACGATGACTGCACGGTGGACGTCGCCCTTTTTCACGCGACCGCGCGGGGCCGCATCCTTCACCGACACCACGATGATGTCGCCAACGCCAGCGGTGCGACGCTTGGAGCCACCCAGTACCTTGATGCACTGGACGCGCTTTGCGCCGCTGTTATCCGCGACGTCGAGAGTGGATTGCATCTGGATCATCGATCCGCTTCCTTCTCAACCGGCTTACCGGAACCAAATGTCCGGCAGTTCCCAAAAAATCCTATCAGGCGTCCGCCACGGCAGCGCCCTTGGGCTTGCCATGAATGTCCACCCGTTCGACCACACGCCATGTTTTCAGCTTGGAAATCGGGCGGCATTCTTCGATCCGCACGACTTCACCCGCCTTGCAGACATTGTCCGCATCATGCGCATGATATTTTTTCGAAAGACGAATGATCTTGGCATAAAGCGGGTGCTTAACGCGGCGCTCAACCAGGACGGTTACCGTCTTGATCATCTTGTCGCTGACGACACGACCGGTTTCGGTGGCGATCAGCGGTTGCTTTGCTGCGGTTGCTGCTGCATCACTCATTTGCTTGCTGCCTTCTGTGCGAGCACAGTCTTCACGCGCGCGATGTCGCGGCGGACGTTGCCGAGCTGGCTCGTGTTGGTGAGCTGCTGGGTCGCCTTCTGCATGCGCAGGCTGAAGTGTGTCTTGTAGAGTTCACCGAGCTCTTTATTGAGGTCGGCTTCCGACTTCGCGGAGAGTTCTTTTGCTTTCATGATTAGCCCACCAGACGTTGTACGAACGTGGTTGCGATGGGGAGCTTGGCTGCCGCGAGCAGGAATGCCTCACGCGCCAAAGTCTCTTCAACGCCGTCCATTTCGTAGAGCACCTTGCCAGGCTGAATCTCAGCGACGTAGTACTCCGGGTTGCCCTTGCCGTTACCCATACGGACTTCAGCCGGTTTCTTCGAGATCGGCTTGTCCGGGAAGATGCGGATCCAGATACGGCCACCGCGCTTGATGTGGCGGCTGATCGCACGACGCGCGGCTTCGATCTGGCGCGCAGTCAAACGACCGCGACTAGTCGCTTTGAGGCCAAATTCGCCAAAGCTCACCTTGTTGCCGCGGGTAGCCAGGCCCTTGTTGCGGCCTT
>CALFXW010000014.1 GCA_937957805.1 uncultured Sphingopyxis sp. | reverse complement strand
TCACGTGCACGTCGACCGTGCGCTCCTCGATGAAGACATGGTCGCCCCAGACGCGGTCGAGCAGTTGTGCCCGGCTGTGCACGCGCTCGGGATGCGTCATGAAGAAGTGCAGCAGCCGGAATTCGGTCGGCCCCAGCTTGAGTTCGACGTCGCCGCGAGACACGCGTCGTGTCGAAGGGTCCAGCCGCAGGCCGGCCACATCCACCGCCGCATCCAGCGCCTCCGGCGCCTTGCGGCGCAGCACGGCGCGGATGCGCGCCACCAGTTCGCGCGGCGAAAAGGGTTTGGGGACATAATCATCCGCCCCGATTTCAAGCCCGACGATCTTTTCCGTCTCCTCCACCCGCGCGGTGAGCAGGATGACCGGCGTGCCGATGGTTTCGCGGACAAAACGGGTCAGCGACAGCCCATCCTCCCCCGGCATCATCACGTCCGAGATGATGAGGTGATAGCTTTGGTCGATGAGCGCCGCGCGCGCCGCCGCTGCGCTGGGCAGTGCATCAACATAAAATCCCTGCGCCACCAAAAATTCGCTCAGCGGCTCGCGGATCGATGCCTCATCATCGATCAGCAATAATCGGGTCGCACTTTCTGCCATATCATCCGCCTCCACCGCTTCAGCATGCAAAGCGGCGGGCCGGGACGCAAGGGGGACGGCAATCATCGTCGAGGCGGACGTTGATGCAGGCAAGATTTATGCGCCGACCGGATCATTGGCCGGATCATTGGCGGGCGCGTCGCCCCGGCTGCGCATTTGTCCCCGCATTTGCCCCCGCATCGCCTGCCGTTCGGCCTGATCGACCGACCCATCGCCATTGGCATCCATCCGCGCAAATCGGCGGGCCGAGACGGTGAGGAATTCCTCCCGCGTGACCACGCCATCACCATTGGCATCGGCATGGCGGATGCGTCCGGCTATACCGCCGCCCGTGCGGCCCGCACCCGGCGCGCCCAGTTCATCGCCGCTAAGTCGACCATCCCCATCGCGGTCCATCTGCGCAAAACGCGCGGTAGCGCCAGCATCCGATTCGGCACGGGTCAAAATGCCATTGCCATCGGCATCGGCGCGCTGTCCCTGCATGCGCTGGGCGGCGGCGGGCGCGATGATGGTCAGCGCAACGCTCATGCTGGCGGCGACCAGCAACAATGGGCGAGTGGGGGGAGCGGGCATAAATCCTCCTGACATGGTGCCCGCCATGCTGGCGGGCTTGGGGGGGAGGATGTCACCCCTGCCACCAATATGTCCGCAGACTATCGCAAAGCGCGCAAAAATTGTGGCAAAATTGTCGGCATTTTCCGGCGCCTGTCTATCTGGCTCGCGTCAAAAACCCCGCGCCGCCTGCAACGATAATGTCATGAAAGCTGCACAGGGGTGTCACACATCCACTCTATTGGCCCGCCCGACGGACAGTTGAGCGGTCAGGCGAACTTTGGCCGACGCTGGTTCCACCGTCCAGACACGAACCAATCAGGGGTCAAATAAATGCAAAAGTCGGCCGTTTTGAGGTCAGTTTCCATCGGCGCGCTGGTCACAGCGTCGCTTTTCGCCACGCCCGCAACGGCCGAAAATGGCACCGAAAATATTGTCAGCGCGACTGTAACATCGACAGATGGTGCCGCAGCCGCAGCCAGCGACGAAATGGCCAGCGACGCAGGCACAGCGCAGGATGACGGATTGACCGAAATTGTCGTCACCGCAACCAAGCGCGAAACCAATTTGCAGCAGACCCCCATCGCCATTTCGGTGATGGATGGAGAATCGATTCGCGAGCGGCGGGTGCAAAGCCTGCTCGACCTGACCGACGGCGGCATCCCATCGCTGCGTGTTGCGCCGTTCGAATCGCGCCAATCGGCGCTGACCGTTGGCATTCGCGGCATCGTGCCGCTCGACGCCAACCAGCCCGCGCGCGAACAGGGCGTCGGCATCTACATCGACAATGTATATCTGGGTCGTCAGCACGGGCTGAACACCGGCCTGTTCGACGTTGAACGGGTCGAAGTGCTCAAAGGGCCGCAGGGCAGCCTGTTTGGCCGCAATACCGAAGGGGGGGCGGTGTCGATTGTGTCGCGCGCACCCACCGGCGAATTGGGTGGCCGCATCGACGCAGGCGTTAGCAATATCGGCAGTTACAATGCGGGCATCCACCTCGACCTGCCGGAATTTGCTGGCTTTTCGATAAAACTCGACGCTGTAATCGCACATCAGGACGCTGTGACGCGCAACCCCATGCCCGGACAAGTCGGCTGGGGCAGTTTTGACCGCCGGGGTCTGCGCGTCGCCGTGCGCTGGCAACCGGTGGACGGTATCACCAATGATTTTTCCTTTGACGCTGCGCGCGATCGCAATTCGCCATTTTACAGCCAATTGCTGAATTACAACCCCAATGGCTGCCGCAGCGGCGGCACCAACCTTGCCCCCAACCCCATCCCTGCGGGCAGCACATGCGTCACGCCGGGCACGCAGTTCACGGGCACACAGGGCACGGTTCGCCCATTATTGCCCGGCGTCGTCGTCAATGGTGACACGCTGATGCGCGAAGCCGACATCGGCGTGCCGCAAGCGCCAACAATTGATCGCACCTTTGGCTTTACTAATATTTTCCGCTGGCAGATTGCCGACGAAGTCGAACTACGTTCGATCACCGCATGGCGCGGTGTGGAGGTGCAACAAAATGACAATAGCGGCGGCGCGCACCGCGTGCCGACGATTAATTTGACCGCATCCTGCACGACAGCAGCACCCTGCCCGTTCAGCCGTTACAGCCGCGCGGATTTGTTCCAACGGCAATTTAGCCAGGAATTACAAGCTGTCGGCACTATCGGCAATGTCGATTATGTTGCGGGGCTTTATTATTTCAACGAACGGGTGCGCGATGATGCGGCAACCCCCAATTCTATGGGTGCCATCGCCACCGTTACCGGCGCTGTGGTGACCGGCGCGACATTTGTGCCGCTGACCATTTGCACCGGCGTGGTGGACCCCAACCTCGGCCCGGCGGTCGCGGGCTGTTCCATCGACCGTGCATCGCGGGTGCGTTCGCGCAGCTATGCCGCTTATGGCCAGATGACATGGCATGCCAGCGACCAATTGCACCTGACGCTGGGTGGCCGGTACACACGGGATCATAAACAGGGCGAATTGCTATATTCGCGCGGGGTCAATTACCTGACCAACCCGGCGATTGCGGCGACCAATGGCTATACCCCGCTCGACCAGACATGGAACCGGTTCAACCCGATGGTGACATTGGCCTTTGACATAAATGACGACATCCACAGCTATGCCAAATTTTCGACCGGCTATCGCGCGGGTGGGGCCAGTTCGCGCACATCCAATTATCAGGCATTTGACCCGGAGGATGTGGAAAATTACGAAATCGGCCTGAAAACCGACTTGTTTGACCGGCGGGCACGGTTGAATGTCGCCGCTTATATTATGAACCGGCGCAATAGTCAGGTTGATCTGTCCACCATCCAACCAACCGCGAACGGCAATTTCAACAACCTTGTGACGTTCAACGCGCCGGGCACGACAACGATCCGTGGGTTGGAAGCGGACTTCACCGTCCGTCCGACAACCGGCCTGACGCTGGGCATTTCCTATGCCTATACCCACACGGAAATTCCGCTGGTGCCGGTGACCTATCGCGAATTTACATCAGCAGGGGTGCCAACGGGCAATAGCACGACGACATTGCAGCGTTTTTACGTCGTCTATACCCCGCGCAACGCGGCCAGTGGGTCGATTGATTATGAACTGCCCATCGGCAGTGGGGAAAGCAGCATCAAATTCCATCTGGATGCCAATTATTCTCAAGCAACACAAAGCTTTGACCAATTTGCGACCAAGGCGGACGCGAGCATTATCGTCAACGGGCGGATTTCCCTGCTCGACATCGGGGTTGGCCCGGCGGGAACAAGGTTCAACCTGTCGGTGTGGAGCCGCAATTTGTTCAACAATCAATTTCTGTTCCGCCGTGACCCGTCGAACAGCCTGCCATCCGTCCAGTCAAACGCGGTTGCGGGCGTGCCCAACATCACGCTGATTGGCAATAATGGTGGCATTTTGGGCGATTATGGCAATTTCAATATGCCGCGCACATTTGGCATGGACGCGACATTCCGTTTCTGAGCTGCTGGCGTTTACGCCCGCGGAAAGCCAACAAAAACCCCGCGCCAGTCAAACCACAAGACAGCCGAGAATAGCGGGGAGCAAGGCGGCGGCGGCGCGGGCCGGGGTGTCCGCGTCGCTGCCGAACACGCCGTCGAGCGCCAGCCGCGCAAAGCCATGCACCAGCGACCAGGCCGCGTGTGTCGGGGCCAGCGCAGGGTCGAGCGGGTCGGCGATGGGCGGCGCGCCGTCGCGCACTATTGCATCGAGCATCGCAAAGGCGCGGCGACCAGCGACGGCAAGTTCAGGATTGGTGGTATCGACGAGCGCGCGACGCCACATCAGATCAAACAGGCCGGGGTGCGCCAGCGCAAAGGCGACATAGGCGTGGCCCTGCGCCTCCAGCCGCGCCTGTCGATCCCCCGCAGCAGCGCTTGTTGCAACCGCCAGCGCGTCCGCTAGCGCGGCAAAGGCGCGCGCCGCGACGGCGGTAAGCAGACCGCGCGCATCGCCGAAATGATGGCCCGGTGCGGCGGGTGACACGCCAGCCCGCCGCGCGGTTTCGCGCAGCGAAAAACCATCAACCCCGCGTTCGGCCAATATCGTCCCTGCCGCCGTGATCAGCGCGCTGCGCAAATCACCATGGTGATAGGCGCGGGGCGATGCCCCCATCTTGACATTGTTCAAATCGACAGTCATGGCTATCTTTACAGTGTATAGATAGGAGAATCAAGATGGGCATACCGGCGACGATTTTTTCGCTGACAGGGACATTGGCCCTGTTCGCTTGGGTGGCATTGACATTCAGCCTGTTTGTGCGCCCGGCGCGGCGGTGGGTATGGCCCGCAACGCAATATATCGTCCCCGGATTGATCGCCATCGCCTATGCCATTTTGTGGTGGGGCGGGCGCGGGGCGTATGATAATGGCGGTTTCGGTTCGATTCCAGAGGTGCGCGCGTGGTTCGCCGACGACCATTTGCTGACGGCGGGCTGGATCCATTATCTGGCGTTCGACCTGTTTATCGGCACATGGATGGTGCGCGATGCGGTGTCCCGGAACCTGTCGCCATTGCTGCTGTTGCCATGTTTGCCGCTGACATTCCTGTTCGGGCCACTAGGGTTGCTGTTGTGGCTGGGCGTGCGCGCCGCGCAATGGCTGTTTGGCAGGCACGATTGAACGGCGACGCGGTTGGCGCAGAAACGGTGGCTCCCGTCCAATTCCCTGCGCTGAAGCGGAGGGGCCTGTTCGGCCATTTGCAATCTATAGCGCCCCCACTAAGACGGGTCGATGCATGTATCCGAACAAGCCCAAGCCGTGATGCACGGCTATGTGCCAGAACTGGCAGACGCATTTGCATCTGTTGTGGATTTTTTGGACAAGAACCCGACATTGGTTCCGCCAAAATCACAGGAAATTTTCGGCACGGCCAATTATTTGCACAAGGCCGCACAAAGCTTTGTCGCGGATCGGCGGGAAACATCACCAAAACTGCCATCAACCATCGCCGATCCGGTCGTCAAAATCATTTTAGAAAATTTTTGGGACGTACCAGCTGACGCGTCAGATGCAGCCCTGCGGCATCATGCTATGGCAATGGGTGCAGAAAATATCATCGGCACGCTGCTGGAACATTTTTTGGCTTCTATATTGGAACCAGCCGGCTGGATTTGGTGTTCCGGCGCCATCGTCCGGGCGACGGATTTTATTTGCCGACAGCCCGATGGAAGCTGGCTCGCGCTACAGGTCAAAAATCGCGACAATTCGGAAAACTCATCGTCCAAAGCGATACGCGACGGCACGAATATTCGGCATTGGTTCCGGACTTTTTCCCGAAAAACGGGCACTAACTGGGACAATTTTCCAGCCAAAATCGACGGATTAGACGAAGGGCAGTTTCGGCACTTCGTCGCCAATTATCTGCAATCACTCCGCCGCGAAGCATAAATCATATTGTCGATCCATACCATGTTCCACGCGGAATGCCTGATCGTCGGTCCTTTTATAGCGCGAAAATGAAAAACCAGACGGCGGTTCGCAAATATGGTTTTGCGCATGTGCAATGATTGCCCGACCAACCGCCTCACCCAATCCAACCGGAACTGCATTGCCCAATTGGCGATATTGGTCGATCAGCGAGCCGGCCAATTCCCAATCGTCGGGGAATTGTTGAATCCGCTTATATTCCGAAACGGAAAGGGGGCGATCAGCTTCTGGATGGCAAATGTCTGTCGCGGGCATTGCCGGATGGGTTACCAAGGTGCAGCTCGGCTTGTCCCATGACAAGCGGCGCAAGAACCCCGTTTTACCGCCGCCCGCAAAATAGGACGCGCCCAAAGCCTCCTGCTGTAAATGGGTTGGTAAATGTCGCCAATATTCCCCTGCTTTGAGCATCCGATAATATTTGAGCCGCGTTTCCGGAAAATCGATATGGTCACCAGCATCGTCCAAACCGCCGATCGCATCGCGCACCGTGCGCCATTTCGGCAACCCAAACTCCCCCGCCTGTGCGTGGGTCGGCACCAAATAGGGCAGACGGTCGCCACCCCTGTGGCAGAGCATGATCACCCGTTCCCGGCTTTGCGGCACGCCGAAATTTGCTGCATTATATAGATTAAAGCTGACACCATATCCTGCCAGTTCCAGCCGAGCCAATATGTGGCGCAGCGCCCCGCCAGCTTGTTCTTCGGACAGCAGCGGCACATTCTTGCTGCGCTGGTCGTGCGGACGGTGCCGCAAAGGCGCCGATAAAAGCCCCCGGACATTTTCTATAACCAGATATTCTGGCTGCAACGCGAGCGCCGTGTCGATGAAGCGCAGGAACACATTGCCGCGCGCATCCTCAAACCCCTTGCGCTTGCCAGCGGTGGAAAATGCCTGACACGGCGGGCCGCCAACAATCACATCCACTTCGCCCGCGCGCAAACCCGCGAGGTGCAAGATATCATGCGGCGTATAGGCGCAAATGTCGCCGATCAGGCCGATGTCAGGACAGTTCGCCGATATGGTCGATCGGCAGAATTTGTCCGATTCACACGCCAATAACAGGTTCAACCCAGCATTGTGCAGACCAATGTCCAACCCCATCGCGCCGGAAAAAAACGACAGGCAGTTCAATGATTTTTTGTCGTTGACGACACTCGACGCACGGTCAGGCACTGCCCATTTTTGTGCGGAAAACTGCGCCAGCCCAGCAGCATCACGGTGAAGAAGTTTCGACATCCATAGCATTATTGCCCAACCGGACTCCCATGTCCAGCACTGGGAACGTTATGGGAACGCAGACTTGGGCGCGGCGCAAAACGTCATGCTGAATTTATTTCAGCACCATGGTCAGGCGTCCGTTTGACCAAGTTTCACGAATGATGCGCACAGGAAGCAGAGCGATATTCCCCTCCCCTTCCGGGGAGGGGTCAGGGGTGGGTTGGCTTTTTCTGGATTGTCGCGCAACCCGTTGTGGTGCTCCTGCGGAAGCAGGAGGCGCTTTAACCGTGCTCCTGCGGAAGCAGGACCCTAGCCGCGCCACCGCAGGATGTTTCGCCCTAGGGCCCTGCTTTCGCAGGGGCACAAAGGGGATGCCCCCTGCATACGCCGGGGCACAAAAGGGACGCCCCCTGCATACGCCGGGGCACATTTGTTCCTGGCGGCTTGGCGCGAGCGGATCCCCCCCGTCATCCCGCAGCTCGGGCTTAATGCCGCTCTCGTGGAATATGACTCAGACGCGATGTCAGGCCATGGATGCTGAAACAAGTTCAGCATGACGAAATTTGAGGGAAAAAGAAAATTGGAGCGGGTAAGGGGAATCGAACCCCTCTAGCTAGCTTGGAAGGCTAGAGCATTACCACTATGCTATACCCGCGCCGTGGCCCCTCTATGGGTGGGCGGCATTGCCATGCAGCGGCTTATTGGTCAAGGTGGTGCCAGTCCTTGGGGGGAAGAGAGAGCGCCACATGCCCAATATCATGCCTGAAAATCCGGCGGCAAACCGCGCCGCAGCAATTTTGCTTGCCATTTTGCGCTATCCGCCCGTCTTGTTGATATTGGGCGCAGCCGCCATCATCATGGCCAATGTCGGTTTTGCCGTCATCAGCCACAATATCATGGCTGGCCTGCCGCTCAGCCCCGCGCAATATCAAAGCGCCGGGCAGATCACCGATGTGCTCTGGGCGCTGGTGGCGCTGGGGCTATATTGGGCGTTCGTCCGCTTTGTGGAGGGGCGCGAACCAAGCGAAATCGGCGCGCGTGGCGCAATGCGCGAATGGGGCATCGGGCTTGCCATCGGTGCGGGCGTCATGGCCGCGACCGTTGCGGTTATCGCACTGGGCGGCGGATATCGCATCATCGGCTGGAACGGGCCGTGGGTGCTGCCGCTCCACAGTGCAGCGGTCATCAGCGCGGGGGTGTGGGAGGAGATTTTGTTTCGCGGCATCATATTCCGCCTGATCGAACGCTGGCTGGGCACATGGGTTGCGCTGATCGCATCGGCGGCCTTGTTCGGTGCGGCGCACCTCGCCAACCCGAATGCCAGCCTGATCGCCGGTTTTGCGATAGCGATAGAGGCGGGGATTTTGCTGGGCGCGGCATATTTGGTGACGCGGCGATTATGGGCGGCCATCGGCCTCCACATGGCGTGGAACTTCACCCAGGGCGCGTTTTTCGGCATTGCCGTTTCGGGGTTCGACACGCCGGGCATCCTCATCCCGCGCATCAGCGGGCCTGAATTGCTGACCGGGGGGAGGTTCGGGGCGGAGGCATCGCTGCCCGCAATGCTGCTGGCGACCGCGCTCGGCCTTGCGCTGCTGTGGCTGGCGTGGGCGCGCGGGCATTTTGTCGCGCCGAGCCTGCCCCGCCTCATCCATGGCGAAGCGGCCCCCTATCGCGGGTAAAACTGGCGTGTTGCGTTAGAACATGTTAAGAACAAGGGCATGGCAGAGGATGGCCCGCGCAAAATAATCCATGTCGATATGGACGCTTTTTTCGCGTCGGTCGAACAGCGCGATGACCCGGCGCTGCGCGGTCAGCCGGTCGCGGTCGGCGGGTCGAGCCAGCGCGGCGTGGTTGCCGCCGCCAGTTATGAAGCGCGTAAATTCGGCGTCCGTTCGGCCATGCCCAGCGTCACCGCCGCGCGGCTGTGCCCCGCACTCATCTTCGCGCGCCCACGATTTGACGTCTATCGCAGCGTATCACGCCAGATCCGCGCGATTTTTGCCGAGGCGGCGGACGCGGTGCAGCCCCTGTCGCTCGACGAGGCCTATCTGGATGTCAGCGCCGATAAATTGGGACTGGGCAGCGCGACGGCGACCGCGCAATGGCTGCGCGCGCGGATATTGGCCGAAACACAGCTCACCGCGTCGGCCGGGGTGGCGACCAACAAGCTCATCGCCAAATTGGCCAGCGATGAAAATAAACCCAACGGGCTGACGGTGGTGCCACCGGGGCGGGAGGCGGCGTTCGTCCAGCGATTGTCGGTGCGCCGCCTGCATGGCGTCGGGCCAGCCACCGCCGCGCGGCTGGAGGGGCTGGGCATCGCATCGGTCGCGCAACTGGCACAATGTGACGAGGCGGTTTTGCGCAGCGAATTTCGCGGCGGCACCGCCCAATGGCTGCGCGCAATGGCGCATGGGATCGACAATCGCCCCGTCGATGCGCGCTCGGTGCGCAAATCGGTGGGGGCTGAACGCACCTTTGAATGGGATTTATTGGGGGAGGATGCACTGTGTGGCGCGCTCACCAATATCGTCGATATTTTGTGGGAACGCGCCCGGGTGGATGCCGATGCGCCGCCGCGCACGGTGACGTTGAAACTGAAATTCGCCGATTTTCAACTGATGACCCGTTCGTCCAGTGCCGACGGGCCGGTCACCAGTCATGCGCAGCTTGCCGCCATAGCCGAGCGGATTTTGCACCGCGAAATGCCGCTGGCAAAGGGGGTGCGGCTGATGGGGGTCAGCCTGTCGGGCTATGCACACGCCGACGATCTGCCGCTATTTGCCGAATTGGGTGATTAGAAGGCGGCGTACAGCCCCGCTGCGCCCGCCATTGCCCCCGTGCGACGTCCCAGCGCCTCACTGACAATATGGGTGAGGAAATGTTCCGCCGCTGCGCATTTGGCGCGCAGAAAATCGCCATCCCCCTCCCCCGCCGTCAGCATTTCGGCCGCGATGTCGCGCTGGCGCAGCATTTGCCAACCGGCGACCGCAACGGCAAACATGTGGAGGAAATCGGCGCTGCCCGCCAATCGGTCATCGACGTTCGCACCCGCCATCCAGCCTGCAACATCCGCGCATGCGGCGGCGAGCGCGGCAAGCGGCGAACCGTCGGGCGCGGCATCGGCGACATCCGCAATCAGCGCGCGCACCGCCGCGCCATCGGCCAGTCCCAGCTTGCGGGTCACCAAATCGGCAGCCTGAATGCCGTTCGTCCCCTCATAAATCGGGGCGATACGGGCATCGCGATAATGCTGTGCGGCGCCCGTTTCCTCGATAAAGCCCATGCCGCCGTGCACCTGCACGCCGATGCTCGCAACCTCCACCCCCATATCGGTCGCCCACGCCTTGACCAGCGGGATCAGGATATCGGCACGATCGGACGCCGCCTTATCCCCCAAAGTCGCGCGGTCCATCTGCCCGGCGGCATAATATAATATGGCGCGCCCACCCTGGGTCAGCGCGCGCATCCGCCACAACATCCGGCGGACATCGGGGTGTTCGATAATCGCGACGCTACCCGCGCCTGGCGCACTGGCGCGCGCCGACTGCACGCGCTCTGCGGCATAGGATAATGCCTGCTGGGTGGCGCGTTCGGCAATCTGCACCCCCTGATTACCGACATTCAGCCGCGCATTATTCATCATGACGAACATCGCGCGCATGCCGCCGTGCAGGTCGCCGATCAATTCGCCAAAACAATCGCCATCTTCGCCATAGGACATGACGCAGGTCGGCGAATTATGGATGCCCAATTTATGTTCGATGGACAGGCAGCGCACGCCATTGTCGATGCCGGGCTGGCCCGCCGCATCCAGCCGATATTTGGGGACGAGGAACAGCGAAATGCCGCGCGTACCGGCGGGCGCATCGCTCGTGCGCGCCAGCACCAGATGGACGATATTGTCGGTTAAATCATGTTCGCCAAAGGTGATGAAAATCTTTTGCCCGCGAATACGCCAGCGCCCGTCACCCAGTGGTTCGGCATAGGCTTTCAGCGCGCCGACATCGCTCCCCGCCCCCGGTTCGGTCAGGTTCATCGTCCCGTTCCACTCGCCCGACACCAATTTGGGCAGATAGGTCGATTTTTGCGCATCGCTGCCATAAGCAAGCAACGCATGGATCGCTCCGGGGGTCAGCAAATTGATGAGCGTCAGCCCCATATTGGCGGTGCCGAGCGATTCGATGACGATGGAGGCGAGCGAAAATGGCAGCCCCTGCCCGCCATATGCCTCTGGCGCGTCGATGCTGCCCCAGCCGCCATCAACCGTCGCGCGATAGGCGGCGCGCACCCCGTCGGGCATCACCACCCGTCCATCAACCCAGCGCGGGTTGTGGATATCGCCATGCCGGTTGAGCGGGGCATATTCCCCCTCTGCCAGTTGGGCGATGCCATCGATAATCGCATCGACCATGTCCGCGCTGGCGGCGGCAAAGCGCTCATGCGCCGCCAGTTCACCAATCCCCGTCACATGATTGAGGACAAATGCCTGTTCCTGCGTCGCTATTTGAAAAGCCATCAACAATCCTTTGCCCATCCTGCCTTGCTGCGCGCGTGCATCCCGTTATAGCCGCGCAGCATGGCAGGCTCAAATCCCCTACGGCACGGGCAAATATGCCCCGCAGATGACGCGAATATAGCAGCGGCGGCGGCGCGGATTGCGGCGGGCGCATGCATCGGCGTGCCGACCGAAACCGTATATGGGCTGGCGGGGGATGCGACCAATCCCGCCGCCATCGCCGCCATATATGCGGCAAAGGGGCGGCCCAGTTTCAACCCGCTGATTGTCCATGTTGCCGACATGGAAATGGCAGAGCGGATTGCGGATTGGAACGCGCCCGCCCGCGCACTGGCGACGGCATTTTGGCCCGGTGCGCTCACCTTGGTTTTACCGCTGCGTGATGGAGCAAAGGTGGCAACAGCCGTGACGGCGGGGTTGCCGACGATTGCGCTGCGCTGTCCGGCCCATGGTGTCATGCGCGCATTGATTGGCGCGGTCGGGCGGCCCCTTGCCGCGCCATCGGCCAATTTATCGGGCAGCATCAGCCCGACCAGCGCCGCACATGTTGCCGCCAGCCTTGGCGCGCGCGTGCCCATGATTTTGGATGGCGGGGTCTGCGCCACCGGGCTTGAATCAACGATTGTCGCGGTGGGGGACGATGCAATTACGCTGCTGCGCCCCGGCCCGATTTTGCCCGAAATGCTCAGCGCTGTTTGCGGCCTTCCGGTGCGCGCGCATAGCGGGGATGCGATAAATGCGCCGGGGCAATTGGCGCGCCATTATGCGCCGGGCAAGCCGGTGTTGGTCGACTATATGGGTGCGCCCGATGATGCGTTTTGCATCAGCTTTGGTCGGGCAGAGGGTGACTATATTTTGAGCATCAGCGGCGATTTGGCAGAGGCGGCAGCGCATTTATTCGACGCGCTCCACGCCGGGGCAGCAGCCCCGCACCCGCGCATCGCCATCGACCCCATCCCCATGACCGGCATCGGCATTGCGATTAACGACCGGCTGCGCCGCGCGGCGGTGACTGAATAGGATTGTCGGCCAAGGCCGTCGCGTCAGCCCCCTGCCCGCAGGCGCAAAAGCTGCGCCTAATCCGCCGGTTCCAGCGGCGCATTTTGCAAATTGGTGATTTGCGACGTCAACGCCTGCGCCGCCGCGCACGCTTCTTCATCCCCCTCAGCGCAATCGCGCGCCGCCTGTTCGCGCTGCCGTTGTAACCGGCCAATCGCCGCATCGCGTTCACGCACCCGGCGGCCAAGCGCGCGGTCCGCCTCATCCTGACTGGTGGTCGCCCAATCTGCCGCTTGGCCCACCGCGCGCACCGGCGCGGTTACCGCATCAATTGCCGCGCGCGCGACACAGCCGCCGATCAGCGGCATCGACAGACAGAGCAAAATGGCGGCGCGGCGCATAGCAATCCCCCCCCCTATCGCCCGGACAACATCTGGCGCAGCGACGCGCTGAGCGCGTCGCCCAGATGCGGCCGGTCGAGCGCGATGGCGACATTCGCCTCCACATATCCCAAATGGCTGCCGCAATCGAAACGCCGCCCGTCAAAAGTCACCGCATTAAAGGGTTGATTGCCGATCATCCGCGCCATCGCGTCGGTCAGTTGAATCTCCCCACCCGCGCCCTTTTCCTGCCGTTCGAGGATGCGCATGACGTCGGGCTGCAAAATATAGCGGCCCGAAACGATCAGATTGGACGGCGCATCGGCCAGCTTTGGCTTTTCGACGAGCGCGCGCACCTCTGTCACCCTGCCATCGCTCTCGCCCGGCGCAATAACGCCATAGCTCGACACTTGTTCATGCGGCACTTCCAGAACCGAAATGATGTTGCCGCCGATGCGGTCATAAACATCCATCATCTGCTTCATACAGCCGGGCGCGCCGACCATGAATTCATCGGGCAGGAAAATAGCAAAGGGTTCATCGCCGACAATGTCGCGCGCGCACCAGATGGCATGGCCCAGACCCAATGGTTCCTGCTGGCGAACATAGGCGCAATTGCCCGGTGCCAGCCGGGTGGAGGTGAGGACGGACAGGTCGCGCCCGCGTTCGCCCATCGTCTTTTCCAGTTCAAAGGCGATGTCGAAATGATCCTCTATCGCGCCCTTGCCGCGCCCGGTGACAAAGATCATCTGTTCGATCCCCGCCTCCCGCGCTTCATCGACGGCATATTGGATCAGCGGCCTGTCGACGATCGGCAGCATTTCCTTTGGAATAGCCTTGGTCGCGGGCAGAAAGCGGGTGCCAAGCCCGGCAACCGGGAAAATGGCTTTGCGAACTTTTTGCAATTTTGCCTCTTTATTCAGGATAGCTTGTCGCCGAATTTCGCCTGTAGCTTGGCGATTTTCGGCGGAATGGTGGCGATGCAATATGGGTTGCGCTGTCCGTCATTGACCCAATAATTCTGGTGATAATCCTCCGCCGGCCACCATTCGCCCCCCTCTATACTGGTGACGATGGGGTCAGGCCAGTTGGGCGCGGCGCGGGTAATTGCCGCCGCCGCCTCGGCATCTTCGCTGGCATCAGCAGGGAAAATCGCGCTGCGATATTGGGTGCCGATGTCATTGCCCTGCCGGTTCAACTGGGTCGGATCATGCGTTGCGAAAAATACATCCAGCAACTCGGCATAGCTGATGACCGCTGGATCATAGGCAATCCGAATGGCCTCTGCATGGCCGGTGGTTCCGGCACAAACACTTTTATAATCGGGGTTGGCCATATGGCCGCCGATATAGCCTGCCTCGACATGGGTGACGCCCGCCAGCTTGGCGAACACCGCCTCGGTGCACCAGAAACAGCCGCCGGCAAAAATGGCGATGGCTTGGGTCATATCAATTTCCAGCGGGCTGCGGCGTTGCGGGATGGCTGATGTCGGGCCGCACACCGGGCACCGGCACCACGTCGCGCCGGTCGAGCAGTGCGGGACGGGCATTGGCATCGCGCCCCTTTGCCGCCGCCATTGCCGCCAATTCATTTTCAATCGCGGCGACGCGGTCCTGCCAACGGTCATGCGTGCGCCCATAAAAGCCCGCACCATCATGATTGGGGCCGAAATGTTCCCAAAATTGCACTGGCGCACGCGCTTCATAGCCCGCGCGGGCGAGCAGCCAGACCGACAGCCGGTCCGCCTCCTCCTCCATCGAACGCGTGATATTGAGGTAACGGCGCAAATATCGGGTGTAATTATCCGGAGTCCCCGATTCTTCGGTGCGCGACACATGGCGCAGGATATTGTGCGATAATTCATGCGCGATGACTGCGGCCAATTCGTCATCCTTGCCATTGGTAAAGCGCGCCATCCCCGCGGTCACCAGCACATTTTGCCCATCGGCATAGGCTTGCTCCTCATCCTCCGCAGCGACCAGAAAGCGCGTCTTGCACGCCCTGCGCGGGCGCAATGTCACTTCGCGCCGCACGCCATCCGCCCCCGCGATGGTCAGCGTTAACGGCCCCTCGGCGAGCAAACGGTCTATCAATCGTTCGGATTGTTCACGCCCATGCGATGATGGTGTTTCAAAGGGATTGCGCATCGGTGTGCGCCCGTTAATCGAATAAATGCCGGTACCAGCGGTTATCCCTGCCTCAGCCGCCGCGCCGCCGGGCACAACGGCAGCAACAAATAAATTGGCACCCGCTGGCACCGCCCAGCCCCGCCGCACGGCAAAGCGCAGCGCCTTGGGATATTGGCCAACTTCGCCCAATGCCCAGCCCAGCGAATGGCCATCGGCACACCAGCCCGCATCCGCCGCAGCGATTGCCAGCCGGTCGCCAATAATCGCAACGCGCGTTTCCTGTTCGCGCAGCGCGGCCAAATTTTCTTCGGGCGTGCGGGCAACCCCAGCCGCCGCCAGCGCGGGGCCGGCCAACAGCATCGCCAATGCGAAACCCACAAATTTTTTCGCCCAACCCATCGGCGGTCTGCCCTTTCGATTTTCGCGCGGCGGCACACCACCGCTGCGCCCTGTTGCCATGATTTTACGCCAACGCCAATGCAGATGCTGTGGCCCGGCGCATAATGGCGCAAAAACCTCCTTATCCTCTGGCCTACCCCCTGGGATGCGCGCGTGCATATTGTGCGAGCAAGGTGGCGCTATCCACCTTGGTATAAACCTGTGTTGATGACAGGCTGGCATGGCCGAGCAGCATCTGTAGCGCGCGCAAATCCACCCCTTCGGCCAGCAAATGGCTGGCAAAACTGTGGCGCATCGCGTGCGGAGTCGCACTGTCGGCAATGCCCAATGCTTGGCGCACGCGCGCCAGGTGGCGGCGGAAAATCGCATCGCTATATGCCCCGCCGCGCGCCCCGCGAAACAGCGGCGCATCCGCCCCCAGTGCATAGGGGCAGAGCGCGGCATATTGGTGGATGGCATCCCGTACCGGCGCAATCAGCGCGACCTGCCGCATTTTGCCGCGTTTGCCCGTCACGCGCAGCACATCATCCGCACCAAGCGCACTGCCCGTCAGCGACAATGCCTCTGCTATGCGCAGCCCCGCACCGTAGAGGAGGAGGAGGAGCGCATGGTCGCGCGCGCCCTGCCAATCCTGCGGTGCCATGGCATCGAGCGCATCGGCCATGCCCACCGCTTCGTCGGGGGTGACCGGGCGCGGCAGCCCCTTGCGCACGCGCGGGCCGCGCACCTGTGGCACCGCTGCTGCCATGCCACCAACATGACGCAAAAAACTGCGCACCGCCGATAATTCGCGCGCGGCAGAGGTGTTGGACAGCCCCTCCCTCCGTCGCGCGGCGAGGTAGCTGCGCAAATCGGCGGGTTCGAGCGCGGCCAGCATCGCGCCATCCACCCCCTGCCCGCGATGGTCGGCCAGAAAGGCGACAAAACGATGCGCGGTGGCGATATAGGCGCGCACGCTGTGCGGCGAACGGCGCTGTTCGACCGTCAGGCGGTGCTGCCAATCGGCAATCAGGCTCTGCACTGGCGTCATGGCGCGGTAACATAGGGCGGCTGGGGGGCCTTTTCTATGCCGTTATCATCCCGCCGCCACGGCGACCAATTTGGGCAATATCGCATCGAGCAGCGGCATCCCCGCTTCGCTGAGCGCCAGACGCGCGCCATCGCGATGCACCAGCCCCAGTCGTACCAGATCATCGCAGGCAACATCATCAATCAGCGCATCGACGGGCATGGATGTGCGGGCCGCGATGCGCGCCAGATCCACCCCCCCGGTCAGGCGCAAGCCCATCACCAGCGCCTCCGTCGCGCGTGCCGTTGGGCTGAGCGCCCCCTCCAGACACAGGCCGTGGCCCGATTTTTCAACCGACTTCAGCCAATTTTCGGGCTTTTTATGGCGCTGCGTGGCTTGGCCAGCGCGCCGCCCGTGCGCGCCGGGGCCAACCCCTGCATAATCGCCATATTGCCAATAGCATAAATTATGGCGGCTTTCCGCGCCGGGGCGGGCGTGGTTGGATATTTCATAGGCGGGAAGCCCCGCCGCCGCCGTCATTTCGCGGGTTGCGCTGAACAGATCAGCGGCCAAATCCTCCTCCGGCAAAATAATTTCGCCCTTGTCGAACAAGGTTTTGAACCGCGTGCCCGGTTCAATCGTCAATTGATAGAGCGACAGATGTTCGGTGCCGAGCGACAGGGCGCGGGCCAATTCACTTTGCCATGCCGTCAATGTCTGGCCGGGGCGCGCGGTGATAAGGTCAAAGCTGACCCGCGCGAAATGCTGCTGCGCCGTTGCAATCGCCGCCAGTCCCTCGACGGCGCTATGCGCCCTTCCCAGAAATGCTAAACTATCATCTACAAACGATTGAATACCAATTGAAATACGGTTCACGCCTGCCCGTGCCAGCGCGGCGAAATTGGCGACCTCCACACTGTTGGGATTGGCCTCCAGCGTTATTTCAACGCCATCGGCCATCGGCCATGCGCCCGCCGCTGCATCGATAATCGCCGCGACGCTGTCGGGCGGCATCAGGCTGGGGGTGCCGCCGCCAAAAAATATCGACCCCAATGTGCGCCCCGGCAGCAAAGCCGCCTCATGACGCAAATCGGCCAGCATCGCCTGACGCCATGCCGCCTGATCGACATGGTCGCGCACATGGCTGTTAAAATCGCAATAGGGGCATTTGCTGACGCAAAAGGGCCAGTGCACATACAGGGCGAGTGGTTCGGCCGCCATCAAGGCCCAAAAACCGCCGCAACCATCAGCGCAAAGGCATGGGCGCGGTGCGACATCGCCTGTTTTTGCGCGGGGTCTATTTCGGCAAAACTGTGCGTCATGCCGTCGGCGACGAACACCGGGTCATAGCCAAAACCGCGCGCCCCACGCGGCGGCCAGACCAGATTGCCCGCCACTTGGCCTGCAAAAATTTCGACATGATCATCGGGCCATGCCAGCGCCAGCGTGCAATGGAATGCGGCGCTGCGGTCGACGCCCGCGCCCTGTTCGCACAACATCCCTTCAACCTTGCCCATCGCCATATACCAGTCGCGGCCCGGTTCGCCCTCAAACGCCTGCCGCTCGGCCCAATCGGCGGTATAAACGCCTGGGCGGCCACCCAAGGCGTCAACGGCAAGGCCGCTGTCATCGGCGAGCGCGGGCAGCCCCGCCGCGCGCGCGCTGGCCAGCGCCTTTATCGTCGCATTTTCAGCAAAACTGGTGCCGGTTTCGGCCGGTTCGGGCAGCCCCAGTTCGCCCGCCGACAATATTTCCATGCCATAGGGGCTGAGCAAGGCGCTGATTTCGCGCAATTTCCCTGCATTGTGCGTCGCGATGACCAATTGGCCGGGGGCAAGTTTGCGGGCCATCGCCCTACCGGCCGCAGGCGGCGCGCTGTGCCGCAAAAATATCCGCACAACCTATCCGCGCGAGGCGCAGCAGCCGCAACAACGCCTCCTCATCATAGGGTGCGCCCTCAGCGGTTGCCTGCACCTCGGCAAGTCGCCCGTCACCCAGAAGGACAAAATTGGCGTCGGCCTCGGCGCTCGAATCCTCGTCATAATCAAGGTCGAGCACCGGCGTGCCCGCGACAATCCCGCAACTGACCGCCGCAATCTGTCCGGTCAGCGGGTCATTGGCAATTGCGCCCGATTGCATCAGGCCATCAATCGCCAGCCGCAGCGCGACCCATCCGCCCGAAATGGCCGCCGTCCGCGTGCCACCGTCGGCCTGAATCACATCACAATCGATGATGATTTGTCGCTCACCCAGCAATTTCATATCTGTGACTGCGCGCAAGCTTCGGCCAATAAGTCGTTGTATTTCCTGTGTTCGTCCCGACTGCTTGCCCTTTGCAGCTTCGCGATTCCCGCGCGTATGGGTGGCACGCGGCAACATGCCATATTCGGCGGTCACCCAGCCTGCACCCTTGCCGCGCATCCAGCCGGGGACTTTTTCATCGACGCTGGCGGTCACCAACACCTTGGTATCGCCAAAGCCGATCAGCGCGCTCCCCTCCGCATGGCGGGTGAAATTGGTTTCGATGCTGATTGTCCGCATCTGGTCAGCGGCGCGGCCCGAATGGCGCATAGTCAAATATCCCTGTTGGTAATGATGACCGCGCCCCTAAACATAGTCACGCCATGACGCCAGCCCCCCCCGCCCCCACACAGGCACTTGAGCAAATGGCCCGCATCGCTACATCTGCCCCATGGCCCCCACCGCATCATCCCGAAACCCGGCGTCCGCGCACGCCGACCTGAACGACCGGGCGCGCCATGTTTTCCGCTTGGTGGTGGAGGCATATTTGCAGGGCGGCCAGCCGGTTGGTTCGCGCACCCTGTCGCGGCAGGGGGCGATCAACCTTTCCCCCGCCTCTATCCGCAATGTGATGCAGGATTTGGAGGAGGCGGGGTTGCTCGCCGCGCCGCATACCAGCGCGGGCCGCGTGCCAACCGAAACCGGGCTGCGTCTGTTCGTCGATGGCATGATGCAGGTTGGCGAACCGAGCGCGGCCGAACGCGCACAGATAGAGGCGGTGGTCGGGGCCAGTGCCACCGGCCCCGTTGAAAATGCGCTGGCCAATGCCTCTGCCGCATTGTCCGACCTTGCGGCCTGTGCGGGCCTCATCCTCGTGCCGGGGCAGGAAAAAAGGCTGAAACAACTGGCCTTTGTCCGCCTGTCGGATGTGCAGGCGCTCGCCGTCATCGTCGGGCAGGATGGCAGTGTCGAAAACCGGGTGTTCGACGTCGCGCGCAGTCTGGATTCTGCCGCACTCACCATCGCAGCCAATTATATCAACGCCCATTTTGCCGGACGGACGCTCGGCGAAGCGATCGGGACATTGCGCGCAGCGATGGCGCATATGCGCATAGAGATGGATCGGGCGGCGGCATCTTTGGTCGCCAAGGGGATTGCGTTGTGGAGCGCGGACCAGAGCGAACGGCCGGTTTTAATCGTGCGCGGTCAATCACATTTGCTCGACGAAAATGCGCTCGGCGACATTGAACGGGTGCGCCAATTGCTCGATGAGCTTGAAACCCAGCAGGAAATTGCCCATTTATTGCAAGAGGCGGGTGAAGGGGCGTCAACGCGCATTTTCATCGGCTCTGAAAATAAATTATTCGCCCTAACCGGATCATCGGTCATCGCGGCACCCTGGCATGGCAGCGACGGTCGCGTCATCGGGGTGGTCGGGGTGATCGGCCCGACCCGGCTTAATTATGCACGGATTGTCCCGATGGTGGATTTTACCGCGCAAACATTGTCAAAACTGCTTGGATGATCATGAACGACTTGCCTGAAACGACCCCCGAAATCGAAGAAACCGTGGCAGAGGATGCTGCGGCAGAGCGCATTGCCGAATTGGAATCCGCACTGGCAGAGGCCAATCAAGCAGCGCTCTACGCCAAGGCGGAGGTGCAGAATGTCCGCCGCCGCGCCGAAAAGGATTTGTCGGACGCGCACGCCTATGCCGCGACCAAATTTGCCCGCGATATTTTGTCGGTGGCTGACAATATGGCCCGCGCGCTCGACACCCTGCCCGAAGGGGCGGCAGAGGATGCCGTCTGGGGCCCGCTGGTTGCAGGCATAGAGGCGACGTCGCGCGAATTGGCCAGCGTGTTTGAACGCCATGGCATCACCCGCGTCGCCGCCATGGGGCTGCCGCTCGACCCCAATTGCCATCAGGCGATGATGGAGGTGCCGAGCGCGGATGCAGAATCGGGCACCATCGTGCAGGAAATTCAGGCGGGGTATCGCATTAAGGACAGGCTGCTGCGCCCCGCGCTGGTGGCCGTTGCCAAGGCGGGGTAAAAATCTTCAAAATCCGTCATGGCCAATGTCCACTTCGCGTACCCGACGATTCAGGCGCGCCGCCTCCACAAGGCTGCGCATTTGTTCGCGCAGCATCGCGGCGCCTGCGACATGCCGCATGGCGAGCCGCGCGCTCGCCGTCGTCTCGTCGCTAGAATCGATGCTGATTGTGCCGATGCCCGCCATCTGGTTGATCAGCGAAAAGTCGAGCCGCACATCCTTTACCCGATATAATTCAATATCATCCACGCTTTTGATGAAAATGCCGCGCCGGATGGTCAGCCTGTCCTCACTCAAATCATAACGGGCGGCGAGGTTTTCAATCCACACCCAGATAAGGATGGCGAGCGCCAATAAACTCAGCATCAAGGGTGCCCAAGCGGGTATCGGCAAAATGCCGCCACCCGCCAGCACCATGCCAACCGGCCCCGCTATGGCGAGCAGCAACGTCCCCCAACCGGCGATGGTGCCGAGCAGCCAGCCCAGTGTAGAGGAACGAAATTGATGCGGCAGATTTTGCATGACACTCCCCCGGAGAAATCCCCGGGGGAGCCTATCGCCATGCTTAACCAGCGCAATACTAAATCGTCTGCGCGCGGTTCTCGTCGCGGTGCTTTTTCAGATATTTCATAAACGGCGTCCCGCCCGTCCCGACATCGGTATCATTGCCGGGGCCGGTCGATGCCTGTTTGTTGATATAGCTTGCCGCATATTCAAGGTGGCGGGTGCGGAAACGGGCCACCGCCTCCACAATCGCGTTGAATGCGTCTTTGAGCGCGCCGTCATTGGCCGCAATCGCAAAGTGACGCAGTGTCGATTGCGCGCGCAAATCATCGATAAAGCGGCGGTGGGACACCGGGCGATATTGGTGCAATTCGTCGAGGAATGCGCGCAGCGGGTCGGCGCTATGGTCCACCCCGAACAGCGCATCCATCGCCGGCACGATGGACGATTGCGAACCGGTCTGGCCGCGAAACGCCTGCCCCTTGCCCGCGAAACGATCGACCCCCTGATAGACAAGGCCATCGGGCAGCGCCGGGTTATTCGCCCAGCCGTGGATATAGGGGCGCACGCGGTGGTAATAGATATAGGGGTCGCAGCGTTCGGGCATACGGTCAAAAGCCGCGTTAATTGCTACCCAAACATCGGCCATTTTTTCGAGCCGTGCTGTTGCCCCAGCGACATCACCATTTTTGGCGCAATCGACGATTTCGCAGCCCAATTGCAATGCTTGACCCGCCGCCGCTTCGATGGCGACATGCACCATAACGAACCAGTTTTCATCATCCCCGCCGATGAAATTCTGCACCATGTGGATATTGTCGAGAGCAATGGGGGCTTCGCGGTCGAGCCGCGTCCAATTGTCGAGCACATAGGCCGAATAGGGGAGCAAGGGCGCCTGCCCCAGCCGGTCGGCAACCGCGACCATCGGCTTGGCAAGGTTGGCAGGCAGGCTTTGCGCTGCATCCGCCTCACCCCAGACATAGGCCTGAACAAGGAAGCTCAACCGCACCATCGCGGCGCGCACGACATCCTCATCCGCCTCTGCCGCGAACTGGCCAAGGTCAATTTCGGGCAATTGGCCCAGCCAATGGCGCACCCGGCCAGAGGACATCAGGCCCGATAAATTGGCCGCCGCATCCTCCAGCGGGGCAAATTCGCTCGGCAATTCAATATCGGCCAGCTCAAAATGCGACAAAAAGCCGCGCGCGGCGGACATTTGATAGTCAGAAAGTTGCATGATTTTGCTCAAACGGCGGGGCGCGGGTTTGGCCGCCCCTTATGCTTGGGGGGCGCAGGTGGGCCATTGGCCGCCGCATATTCCCCCCGCGCCTTTGGTATCATGCGATACCAAATCGTCAAGACTATTGGATTTGGTGGGCGGGCCAATCATCGGGCAGGATGGCACGATAGGATGCGAGCGAGGGCGCACCCGCCACCCGTTCGCCAATGGACAGCAGATAATAATGGGCGACGATCTCGGCCTGTTGTTCCAGCCCATATTTTTTGAGCGGCCAGCCCGGTTTCAGCGCATAGCGGTAAAAATCAAAGGGCCAGCGCATCAGCACCAGAAACCAGCGTCCGCGCGTTTGCGCCTGCCAGACATGCACCATTTCATGGACGAACAAGGCGCGCAAATGGGGCTTGGCGACCGAAAAATCATCGGCATAAAATTTGGCCGCCGGGTGGAAATGGATATTGCCCATCGGGGCCATGACCGTACGTGGCGATTGGAAAAACGCCCATTTACGGTGACAGATGCGCACATCATCATAATTTATGGTATCGCCAAAAATGGCGCGCGCCAGCGCAACTTCCCCCGCCGTTAACGGTCGATCACAATCAGCGTGCGCCATCAATGTTGGTGGTTGTCGTGCGCGGGTTCAACTTCATGCGCTGTGCCATCGCGGTCAATCTGCATCGTCACCGGCCCGCCGCTGGGTGCCACCCGTTCAAGCTGTGCACGATTGGCGGGCGCGCGGGTGGATGCAGCAGATGGGTGCGAATGGGCGGGCTGAACAGGCTGGTCGGTCTGAACGGGCTGCACCGGCGCGATGGGCGGAACTTGTGCCGCTGCAGCCGCAGCTTGCGGCGCAAAGGCCAGCGCGATGGGCAAGGTCGAACCATCATCAAAGCTGAGCGTCAAGGTCATCTGCCCGGCGGCGCGCGCTGCGGGCGTTACATCAAACAGCATGACATGTTTGCCACCGGGGCGGAAAACAACATCTTCGCCCGCAGCTATGCTGATCCGCGACAGCGCAGCCATATTGGCAACGCCCCCTTCCATCCGGCTTTCATGCAGTTCGGCGCGGGCCGCCCCATCCACCGCAACGCCGGTGATGGTCAGCGTTTCGGCGCCCCCTTTCAGCGTGAAATATGCCGCCCATGGCGCACCCGGATTGGGGTTTACGCGCACGCTCGCGCCCTGCGCGCTGATATGGGTGGGGGCGGTTTCCCCCGAACAAGCACCCAGAAACAACGCCGCCAACAGGGTCAGCAAGGCGACAAGAAAATTGCGGTGGTGCATGTTCGACATCCTCTACCCATGCGCCCCGGCATCGGCCCGGGTGCGTCGCCTTGCGCAAATAATCGCATCCATCGCATATGCCAACCGCTTGTCGCAGCCAAAAGCCTTCCTATATCCGCCCCAAGCGGTTGCGCCCCGTGCGGCGCAGCCTTGGTACAATATCTGATTAGAGGGCTAAAATGGCAAAAGTCATCGGTATCGATTTGGGCACCACCAACAGCTGCGTTTCGGTGATGGAAGGCGGCACGCCAAAAGTGATCGAAAATGCAGAGGGTGCGCGCACCACACCGTCGGTCGTCGCCTTTGCCAAGGATGGCGAACGGCTGATCGGCCAGCCTGCAAAGCGTCAGGCAGTGACCAATGGCGATAATACGATTTTCGCGGTCAAGCGGCTGATCGGGCGTCGCTTTGATGACCCCGTGACCAAGAAGGATACCGAACTCGTCCCCTATTCTATCGTCAAGGGCAAGAATGGCGACGCATGGGTAAAAGCGGGCGATGAAGATTACAGCCCGTCGCAAATTTCGGCCTTCATCCTCCAGAAAATGAAGGAAACCGCCGAATCCTATCTGGGTGAGAGCGTCAGCCAAGCGGTCATCACCGTTCCTGCATATTTCAACGATGCGCAGCGTCAGGCGACCAAGGATGCCGGGCAGATTGCGGGGCTTGAGGTATTGCGCATCATCAACGAACCGACGGCGGCCGCGCTCGCTTATGGTCTCGACAAGAATGACGGCAAGACAATTGCCGTTTATGACCTTGGCGGCGGCACGTTCGACGTTTCCATCCTCGAAATCGGGGATGGCGTTTTTGAAGTGAAATCGACCAATGGTGACACCTTCCTTGGCGGCGAAGATTTCGACTCGACGCTGGTGGAATGGCTGGCCGACCGTTTCAAAGCCAAGGAATCGATGGATTTGCGCACCGACAAATTGGCGCTGCAACGGCTGAAAGAAGCGGCGGAAAAGGCAAAGATCGAACTTTCCTCCACCGCGCAGACCGAAATCAACCTGCCCTTTATCACCGCCCGGATGGAAGGGGGGGCGACAACGCCGCTCCACCTCGTCGAAACGGTGACCCGCGCCGACCTTGAAAAAATGGTCGCGACGCTGATCGAACGCACCAAAGCGCCGATGAAAAAGGCGCTGACCGATGCCGGGCTGAAAGCCAGCGACATCGACGAAGTTGTGCTGGTCGGCGGGATGACGCGGATGCCGCGCGTGCGCGAAGTGGTGAAGGAATTTTTCGGCAAAGAACCCCACACCGGCGTCAACCCCGACGAAGTGGTGGCGATGGGCGCTGCCATTCAGGCGGGCGTGTTGCAGGGCGATGTCAAGGATGTGTTGCTGCTCGACGTGACCCCCTTGTCGCTGGGCATCGAAACGCTGGGCGGTGTATTCACGCGGATGATCGACCGCAACACCACCATCCCGACCAAGAAAAGTCAGGTTTATTCGACTGCCGATGACAATCAGCAGGCGGTGACCATTCGCGTTGCGCAGGGCGAACGCGAAATGGCAGCGGATAACAAGATGTTGGGTCAGTTTGACCTTGTCGGCATCCCGCCTGCACCGCGCGGCGTGCCACAGATTGAAGTGACCTTTGACATTGACGCCAACGGCATCGTCAACGTGTCGGCCAAGGACAAGGGCACGGGCAAGGAACAGCAGATCCGTATTCAGGCGTCGGGCGGCTTGTCCGATGCCGACATCGAACAGATGGTGAAGGATGCTGAACAATTTGCCGAAGAGGACAAGGTGCGCCGCGACGCGGCAGAGGCAAAGAATAATGCCGAAAGTCTGATCCACACCACCGAACGCCAGATTGCCGAACATGGTGACAAGGTGGACGGCGCGCTCAAGGCCGAAATCGAAGCCGCGATTGCCGAGGCGAAATCGGCGGTCGAAGGCGGCGATGCCGAAGCGATGAAGGCCAAGGCGACCGAACTTGCCAATGTGGCAATGAAGCTGGGTCAGGCCATTTATGAGAAAGAACAGGCCAGCGGTGATGCCGCTGCCGAAGCTGCGGCAGGCGATGATGATGTCGTCGATGCCGAATTTTCCGAAGTCGAAGACGACAAAAAAGACTGATGCGCTTTGAACCGCCCGCGCCGGTGATGGTGCGGGCGGACTTCAATATGGCCATGCGGGGGACACGGGGTTGAACGTGGACGCAGAATATTATGAATTATTGGGCGTCGCGCGCAGCGCCGATGATCGGGAGATTAAGGCCGCGTATCGCAAGCTTGCGATGCAATATCACCCCGACAAAAACCCGGGCTGCGACACCAGCGAAAGCAAGTTCAAGGCGATCAACGAAGCCTATGACTGCCTGAAAGACCCGCAGAAACGCGCCGCTTATGACCGTTTCGGCAAAGATGGGGTCAATGGCCAAAATGGCTTTGGCGGCGGCGGCGCGGATTTTGGCGACATCGGCGATATTTTCGAAACCATTTTCGGCGGCGCGTTCGGCGGCGCGGCAGCGGGCGGGCGGCGTTCGCCCACACGCGGCGCGGATTTGCGCTATGACCTTGGCATCACATTGGACGACGCCTTTCACGGCAAGGATGCCGACATAGAGGTGGAGGTTGCGGCGCGGTGCGACCCGTGCAGCGGTTCGGGGGCCAAACCGGGCACGTCGGCTGCGGCCTGCCCATCGTGCCATGGTGCGGGCAAAGTGCGCGCGCAGCAGGGTTTTTTCATGGTCGAACGCACCTGCCCGACGTGCATGGGCGCGGGGCAAGTGATTTCCGAACCCTGCACCCATTGTCAGGGCCAGGGGCGGGTTGATCGCAAAAAGACGCTGAACGTCACCATCCCCCCCGGTGTCGATGATGGCACGCGCATCCGCCTGTCGGGCGAAGGCGAAGCGGGCGCGCGCGGCGCGCCGCCGGGGGATTTATATATCTTCCTCCACGTCCAGAAACATGCCGTTTATTCGCGCGAAGGTTCGACCCTCTTTACCCATGTGCCGATCAGCTTCACCACCGCAGCCTTGGGCGGCGAAGTGAAAGTGCCGGGGCTGGACCGCAGCGAACATATTTTCCGCATCCCCCCGGGCATCCAGTCGGGCAAGCAATTGCGGTTGCGCGGTGCGGGGATGCCGGTGCTCAACGCGCGCGGCGCGGGCGATCTGGTAATAGAGGTGGATGTCGAAACCCCAACCCGCCTGTCGGCAAAACAAAAGGAATTACTGGAGGCGTTTCGCGCCACCGAAACCGGCGATGAATGTCCCCGTTCGCGCGGCTTTTTCGACAAATTAAAAGACGCGTGGGACGATTTGACAGAATAAATAGCCTGCCCTAACTATCGTTTACAGTTGTAGGCGTGATTGGGGATATTTATGCGTATTTTCCGTTCTTTAGCGATAGTTGCTGCGGCGATGTGTTTGTCGCCAACCATCGCCCCAACAATTGCCCATGCACAGGATGATTCGAACAGCGCGACGCTGACCCCGCATGTTCTGGCACCCAATTTGGTGGTCATATCGGGCGCTGGCGGCAATTCGACGCTGTTGTGGGGGCCGGACGGCAGCTTGGTCGTTGATGGCAAAATGCGCGACGCCGCACCCAGCCTGCAAGCCGCAATTGCCGCGACAGGCGCGCCGCCTGCCCGCATCCTGCTCAACACCCATTGGCATGGTGACCATAGCGGCGGCAACGCTGCCTTTGCGCGCGCGGGCGCCATCGTCATGGCGCACGAAAATATCCGCACCCGGCTGGAAGCGGCGATGGCGGATGCGGAAAATCATTTGAGCGCCGCCGATTTGCCGACCCTGATATGGCAGGCGGGGGTCAATCTGACGCTTAATGGCCAGCACATACGCGTCATCCACATTCCGCGCGCGCACACCGATGGCGATTCCATCGTCTATTTTGCGGAGGCAAATGTGATTGCGATGGGCGATAATTATCTGCGCGCCATCGCCCTGCCCTTTACCGATATGGAATCGGGCGGCAATGCGCTGGGCATGTTGGACGCGGCCAATGCCGCGCTGGCGCTGGCCAACCCGCAAACCCGCTTTGTCCCCGGCCATGGACTGGTTGCCAGCCATGCCGAAATGTTACGCCACCGTGACCAGCTCGCCGCCGTCATCGACGCGGTGCGCACCGCGCGGGCAGAGGGTAAGACGCTGGCGCAAATTCTCACGCTCAACCTTGATCGCCTCTACCCCATCAATCAAAGCTTTCTGACGGGGGAGGAATTTGTCACCAGCATTTACGACAGCCTCAACCAACAGGCTGCGCAGTCCAATTAGGCCGCGTTGCGGGCGCGGGTTTTCAACTCTGCATTGAGCATTTCGGCCAGCAGAAACGCCAGTTCCAGACTTTGCGCCGCGTTCAAACGCGGGTCGCAATGGGTGTGGTAACGGTCGGCCAAATCCATCTGCGTCACGTCAATCGCGCCGCCGGTGCATTCGGTGACATTCTGCCCCGTCATTTCGATGTGGATGCCGCCCGCGTGCGTCCCCTCCGCCCGGTGGATGGCGAAAAAGCCGCGCACTTCGGCCAAAATCCGTTCGAAAGGCCGGGTTTTATAGCCATTATTGGTTTTGATGACATTGCCGTGCATCGGGTCGCATGACCAGATGACCGGGTGCCCCTCGCGCGCCACCGCGCGCACCAGCGCGGGCAGCCCCGCCTCTATCTTGTCATGGCCATAACGGGTGATGAGCGTGATGCGCCCGGCTTCGCGTGCCGGGTTGAGCGTGTCGAGCAGGCCCAGCAGATTGTCGGCATCCAAACTCGGCCCGACTTTCATGCCGATGGGGTTGCCCACCCCGCGCAGAAATTCGACATGCGCACTGCCGGCAAAGCGTGTCCGGTCGCCAATCCACAACATATGCGCGCTGGTGTCATACCATTGGCCGGTCAGCGAATCCTGCCGCGTCAATGCCTGTTCATAGGGGAGCAGCAGCGCCTCATGACTGGTGTAAAAGCTGGCGGTTTTAATCTGCGGCACGCTGTCGGCATCAATCCCGCAGGCGGCCATGAAGTCGAGCGCCTCACTAATCCGGTTGGCGACATCCTTATATTGCGCGGTCCACGGCGACCGGCCCATGAAATCATGCGTCCAGGCATTGACCTGCGCCAGATTGGCATAGCCCCCCTGCGCAAAGGCGCGCAGCAGGTTCAGCGTCGCGGCGCTTTGCGAATATGCGCGCACCATGCGTTGCGGGTCGGGCACGCGCCCTTCGGGCGTAAAGGCGATATCGTTGATGATGTCACCGCGATAGCTGGGCAGTTCGACACCATCGATGCTTTCATTGTCGGTCGAGCGCGGCTTGGCAAATTGCCCCGCCATCCGCCCGACCTTTACCACCGGCATTTTGCCGGCAAAGGTCAGCACCACCGCCATCTGGAGGAGGACGCGGAACGTATCACGGATGTTGTTGGGGTGAAATTCGGCAAAGCTCTCGGCGCAATCGCCGCCCTGCAACAGGAAACCCTGCCCCGCCGCGACCTTGGCCAAATCCGCCGTCAGATTGCGCGCTTCGCCCGCAAAAACCAGCGGGGGATAGCTGCCCAATTCGCCCGTCACTTTGTCGAGCGCCGCTGTGTCGGGCCAATGCGGCAACTGCCGCGCTTCGGCCAAAGTCCAGCTATCAGGCGTCCAATTCGCCGCCACCACAACATCCTTTCAAAAATTCACCGGCGCCCCTTACGCCAAAGCCGCGCTAAACCCAAATTGCCGCGCAATGCCAGTGCAATTTCGCTTGATACTATCCTAGCGGGGCTATGCGCTCACGCCATGTTCACATTATTGCGACAATAGGGCATCAGAGGCTCCGACCATAATTGTAGATAATCAGGAAATATCCTTGTTGCCCCTCCCCTCCCCATTTCGTGCCGCCCCATTTCGTGCTGATGTCGTTACCCCCGTCACGCTTGCCGCGCTGCTGGCGCTTGGCGCGCCGACCGCCAGCTTTGCGCAAAACACGCCGCCGCACCGCGATGATGCGGCCCAGCCAGCCAATGCCGCCGATGCGGCAGATGATGGTCGGCCGGAGGACGATGACGCGCAAGCTGGCGACATTGTCGTCACCGCCGCATCCTCGCGCGGCGCGGTCATTTCCGAAGTGCCCGCCGACCAAGTGCTCGATGCCAATGCGATTGCCAGCTATGGCGCGTCGAGCCTTGCCGAACTGGTGACTTCGCTGTCGGCGCAAACACGCGCAGGCGGCGGGCGCGGCGCGGGCTTTCCGGTGATATTGGTCGAAGGGCGGCGCATTTCGGGCTTTGGCGAAATCCGCAACCTGCCGACCGAAGCGATTGAACGGGTGGAAATTTTCCCCGAATCCGTCGCGCTGGATTATGGCTATCCCGCCGATCAGCGGGTGATGAACATCTTGCTCAAGGACGGTTTTGTCGCCTTCACCGGCGAAGCAGAGGCGGGGATCGCAAGTGATGGTGGCCGCTGGAGCCATGATGAATCGCTGGGTTATTTGCGGCTGACCGGGCGCGGGCGGCTGAATATCACGCTCTCCCGCGAACAGGCCAGCCCGCTGACCGAGGCGGAACGCCACATCATCCAACCCGTCACCAGCCAGCCGCTGACCGCCAATGGCGTCATCACCGCGCCCTTGGGCGGCGAAATCGACCCGGCGTTGAGCGCGGCAGCGGGCCGCCCGATTGGCAGCATCGCGCTGCCGGTCACCGGCACCAGCCTTGCCGATTTTGCCAATGCGGCGGGCAACGTCATCGTGCCGCTTGACCGGGGCCGTTTCCGTTCGTTGAGCGCGGAAACCGGCAATTGGTCATTGGATGGCAGTTTTGCGACACCAATCAGCCAGAATATCGGCCTGTCGGTCAATTTGCGTTATGGCGAAACGTCGAGCGAGCGGCTGAACGGCCTGCCCGTCACCAGCGTCACCGTGCCCGTCGGCAACCCGGCATCGCCCTTTGCCGGGCCGGTGCTGTTGTCGCGCGCCTTTGCCGGGCCGCTCACCAGCCGCAATGATGCCAGCAGCCTCCACGGCGGGTTCAGCAGCGACGGGCGTTTGGGCCGCTGGCGCTGGACGCTGACCGGCAACTATGACCGCGGTGTTTCGCGCACCGTGACCGACCGTGGACCGGATTATGCCGCGTTGCAGGCGGCGATCGATGCGGGTGCCAACCCGTTCATCGCCGATCCTTCCGCGATCACCACATTGCTGATGCCCGATATGTCGCGCACCGTTTCGAATACCGGAGAGGTCGATGCCGTCCTTTCCGGGCCGCTGTTCACCCTGCCGGCCGGCGCGGTGCGCGCGACTTTTCAGACGGGGTGGAAGGGCATTGGCCTTGACAGCATATCGGAGCGGGCAGGCGTGGTGTCGGTGACCGACCTGTCGCGGACCGCCTACACCGCCAGCGGCAACATCGACATTCCGATTGCCGACCGCAGCGCCGATGTGCTCGGTTTTCTGGGCGAATTGTCGCTCAATGCCCGCTATGCGCTGCGCGATGTCAGCGATTTCAGGACGCTGACCAGCTGGACGGCCGGGTTCAATTGGGAACCGGTGGACCGGCTCAACTTCATCGCGACATGGACGGCGAACGAAAATGCGCCGAGCGTGTCGCAACTGGGCAGCGCGGTGATCGTGACGCCGTTGCAGACGATTTTCGACTATAGCCGTAACGAAACTGTGCTGGCCGATGTCATCACCGGCGGCAATGCCGCGCTGCTCGCCGAAAGGCAGCGCGATTTTCGCGCACAGGCGAGTTGGCGACCGATCAGCGAAACCGACCTGTCGCTCAGCCTCACCTATGCACGCACGCGCAGTTTCGGGACAGTGGCGGGCTTTCCCGAATTGACCCCCGAAATCGAAGCCGCCTTCCCCGGCCGGGTGACGCGCGATGGCACGGGCCGGATCGTCGCGGTGGACCAGCGCGCCATCAATTATGACAGCGCCTTTGGCCGCCAGATCCGATATGGCATCAGCTATGCCGAACGGATTGCGCGCCCAGCCAGTGCTGGTGGTGCCGCTGGGCCGGATGGTGCTGGCCCCGGCGCAGGGCGCGGCCCGGGCGGCGGCCCGGGCGGTGGGGGGCCGCGCGCAGGGGGACGTGGCCCCGGCGGGATGATGGGGATGTTCGGTGGCGGCAGGGGCGGTGGCCGCTGGGACATCAACCTTTACCACCTTGTCCGTTTGCAGGATGAAATTTCGATCCAGCCGGGTCTGCCAACGCTCGACCTGCTCGATGGTTCGGCGGTTGGCGCGAGCGGCGGCAGCCCGCGCCACGAAGTCGAATTAACCGGCGGCTGGTTTTTGAACGGCCTTGGCGTGCGATTGTTCGGCACATGGAAATCGGGCAGCCATGTCGATGGCGGGACGACCGGCACACGGCTTGATTTTTCATCGACCTTCGTCGCCAGCGCGCGCATTTTCATGAATGTCGGGCAGCAGGAAGAATTTGTCCAACGTTTTCCCTTTATGCGCAATGTGCGCGTGCGGCTGGCCATCGACAATATTTTGAACGACCGACAACAGGTGCGCGACCAAAATGGGCAAACCCCGCTGCGATACCAACCGGCCTATCTGAACCCGATTGGGCGGACAATTTCGTTCGAGATTCGCAAGCAATTTTGATGCGTTGCTGGCGCTGCGCGAGCGTTGACGAGCGCTGCGCGGGCGTTGATTGCGCTGCGCGGGCGTTGATTGCGCTGCGCGGGCGTTGACGTGCGCGCGGCAATCGGCACTATGGGCGGATGATGGCTGACGTCGCACCCTTCACCCTGCCCGCCGCCATCGCGGTCATCGCCGCCACCAGTTTTGTCGCGCGCGGCCGCTGGCTGCGCCTTGGCCTTGCCATCGCGGGGCTGCTATTGGTGGCAGAGGGGCTGTTGAACGACCATGTGCCATCGGTCGCGCTGCTCGGCGGGTTGCTGAGCATCATCAACATTTTCGCGCTCGCGCAGCCCTTGCTCAGCCGCCGAAAACTGGGGGATGAGGGGGCATTGCTGCGCACCCGCCATCTGCCGATGCTGGGCGGTGCCGACGTACGCCGCCTGCTCGATGAGGGGAGTTTTACCAACGCGCGCGCGGGTGATGTCCTGATGCGGGAGGGGGAGGTTAGCCAGTCGCTGCAATTTCTGGTCAGCGGCATCGCGGCGGTCACCGTCGCCGATGCCATCGTGGGGCGGATTGATGCGGGCGATTTGATGGGCGAAGCCTGCCTCATCCCCGGTGGGCGGGCCAGCGCCAGCGTGCGCATCGCGAGCGACAGCGCGCGGCTGTGGTTCATCCCCGGCGAGCGACTCCACGCATTTTTGGGTGCCAACCCGCGCATAGCAGAGGCGCTGTCGCAAGCATCACTCGCCGCGCTCCAAGCCAAATTGGACGGTGCAAACAGGGATAGGCTCAGCGACTAACGGCTATCTTTACGCGGCCTGAGCAGCCCATTCGTCAAAAATATGTTTGGCGCGTTCATCCAAAGCCTCCGATGGCTCGAACAAATTATGTCCGCGATAGCCGCTCAGCTTTTTTGCCAATTTGGCACGATCCCGGTCATCAAACTCCGAAAGCGGCTTTTTCTCTAAATCGACGAACCAACTCGTCAGTTCATTC
>CALFXW010000013.1 GCA_937957805.1 uncultured Sphingopyxis sp. | reverse complement strand
GGAAAATAGCCCATGGAGGAGGATGATCGCCCTACCCTGTCCCATCTGGGTGTAATGCAGACGCACCCCGTCGCGCGCGCGGAAAAATTGCGATGTGGTGGCTGAATCAGCGGCTGCATTTTCGGTCATGCCCACCCCATAGGGCGGCATGACTGCCCGCAAAAGCCCTTACTTTGCCCTTGCATATAATAAGCATTGCTATTATATCGCAGCTTATGGGCGATCCATTTCCCTTTCTAATGTCCGACGCGTGGCGACTGTTTCGCCGTGCCTTTGAAGCGCGCGTGCGCGGCGCGGGCATCACAGGCCCGCAATGGCGCCTGCTCGGCGTTGTCCTGCGTAATCCCGGCCTGTCGCAGAGCGCGGCTGCCGATCTGATTGAGGTGGAGCCCATTACTTTGTCCCGCATGGTTGACCGGTTGGAGGATGCGGGACTGGTCGCGCGCCATGCTGTGGCAGGGGATCGCCGCACCCGCGCCTTATTTTTGACCGATAAGGCGGCCCCGTTGGTTGAACAGATGCGTGATCAGGTGATGGCGGTGGTGGAGGATGCTTTTGCCGGTTTTTCCACCGCTGAACGGCAAAATTTCATTGCTGGTGTCGAAAAATTACGCGCCAATTTGTCGCGCAGGGATTCAGAATGATGGCCGAAAAAGACCCTCAATTATCAGCACCTATCGCTGCCGATAGCCGCCAAGAGATGCCGATTACCGACAGTCCACCCGAAAATGGTGAACCCAAACCCTTAATCCGGCGCTGGCTGCGCTTGGGGCTGTTCTGGTCGGTGCCGCTGATCGTCATTGGCATACTCGCCTATATCTGGCTGACGTCGGGCGGGTCGGTTTCGACCGACAATGCCTATGTCCAGCAGGATAAAGTGTCGATTTCCGCAGAAGTCGGTGGGCGAATCGTCGAAGTTGCGGTGCATGAAAACCAGCGCGTCAATGCGGGCGACTTACTGTTTCGGATTGACCCCGAACCCTATCGCATCGCACTTGCTGCTGCCAATGCAGACATTGCGGCTGCCGAAGCACGGCTGACGACAATGGAAGTGACGGCCGGTTCGATGCGTGCCGATATTTCGACCGCTGAGGCAGCGCTACGCTTTGCTGAGGCCAATCTGGCGCGCGAACGGGCGCTGATGGATCGCGGCTTCAATACACGCGCGCGGATGGATGCCGCCGAATTGCGCGTCGTCGAAGCGCGTGGACAGATGGAAAGCGCACGCATGGCGGCGGTGCGCGCCAATGCCCAAATGGCGACAGGGGCAAGCGCGCCCGGCGTAAACCCCGCCCTCCTCGCCGCGCGGGTGCGTCGTGAGCAGGCGTTGCTCAATCTGCAACGCACCGAAGTACGCGCACCGGTTGCCGGCGTCATCAGCCAGTCCGACCGGTTGCAGGTGGGGCAGATGGCGGTTACCGGGCTGCCCGCAGTGTCGATTGTCCAATCGGCGCAAAGCTGGGTGGAGGCTAATTTCAAAGAAACTGATCTGGAACATATGCGCGTCGGCCAACGGGCCAGCGTTGCCATCGACGCCTTTGGTGACGGGCATTTATGGGGCCGTGTCGCCAGCATCGGCGCGGGCACCGGCAGTGAATTTTCGGTGCTGCCACCGCAAAATGCCACCGGCAATTGGGTTAAGGTGACCCAACGTGTTCCCGTGCGCATTTTTCTGGATGCACCGCCGCCGCGCCCGCTGATTGCCGGACTTTCGGCTGAAGTGCGCGTTTATTTCCGCGACGCGCCGCGATAGGGTTGCAGGCGCATGGCGCGCGCACCGCTCAGCATCCCGGCGCACCTCGACGTCCCGCTGACCCCGGTCAGGCATCGCGGGCTGTTGATGGTCGCCATCATGGGCGCGTCCATCGTCCAGTTTCTTGACGCAACCATCGCCAATGTCGCTGTCCCGCACATGCAAACCCAATTGGGCGCGACTGCGGAAAGCGTCACCTGGGTTTTGACCAGCTTTATTATTGCAACCGCCGTTGCAACGCCGATTGTCGGCTGGCTGGCTGATATTTTCGGCACCCGGCGGCTGTTTTTGGTCGCCGTGGCGGGCTTCACTCTTGCTTCCATGCTGTGCGGCATTGCCGTCAACCTCACCGAAATGGTCGGCTTTCGGATATTGCAGGGGATTTTCGCGGCGATGATTGGGCCGCTGTCGCAATCGATCATGCTCGACATCAACAAGCCGAGCGAACATGCCAAATCCATGGCCATCTGGTCGATGGGGGTGATGATCGCGCCGATAACCGGGCCGATGATCGGCGGCTGGCTGACCGAAAGTTTTTCGTGGCGCTGGGTTTTTTACGTCAACTTGCCCGTCGGCATCCCGACGCTGGCGATCTTGTGGTGGCTGCTCCCCTCCCGCCCGCTGCGCCCGCGCAAGCTGGATCTTTCGGGCTATGTGCTGTTCGCGCTGGGGCTGGGCGCGTTGCAGTTGATGCTCGATCGCGGTCAGGGTGAAGATTGGTTCCAAAGCTGGGAAATATTGATCGAAGGGGCGCTGGCCATCGCCTGTTTATGGATGTTCGCGGTGCGCATGGCGACGGCGCGCAACCCGCTGTTTCCGCTGGGCCTAGTCGGCAATCGTAACTTTGCTGCCACATTATGCTTTGGCGTCATAATCGGGATTGTGATGATTGCGCTGTCCGCGCTGCTGCCCCCGATGTTGCAAAGCCTGTTCGGCTATACTGTGCTCGACACCGGGATTGTGATGGCACCGCGCGGGGTTGGTGTCGTCGTATCGATGATGATTGCGGCCAAGACGATCAATCACGTCGGCGCACGGCCATTGATTGCACTTGGCCTTAGCATTTGTGCGCTTACCTTGTGGATGATGAGCGGTTGGTCACTGGCGGTGGATTGGAACCACATCATGATCACCGGCTTCATTCAGGGCTTGGGCATGGGGCTGTGCTTCATGCCGCTCAACGTGCTCGCCTTTTCGACCATTGACCCCAAATATCGCACCGATGGATCGGGGCTATTCAACATGTCGCGCTCGCTCGGCGCCTCGATTGGCATTAGTTTGATGACCACCGTTTTGGCGCGCTCATTGCAAACCAGCCATAGCGATTTGGCGGCGCATGTGACATCGTTCAACATGCCGGCGGTTGACTTGTCGAGCGCGGACCGGCTGGGCGAATATGGCGAGGCGGCGTTGCGCATCCTCGACTCTATCATCAACCAGCAGGCAGCGATGATCGCCTATATCAATGATTTTTGGCTGATGGCCGTTTTGGTCGCCGTGTCCGTGCCGCTAATCTTTGTAACACGCGAAGCGCGGCCGGGCGCGCATTTACCCGTCGGGGAATAGGGCGCGCCCTGCCCGGCTGCAATCACCCCTTTTTCAGGTGCCGCCGTCCCAATAGTTCGGCAATCTGCACGGCGTTGAGCGCCGCACCTTTGCGCAAATTGTCGGAAACGCACCACAAAGCCAGACCATTTTCCAACGTCGGGTCTTCGCGCACGCGGCTGACGAAGGTCGCGAAATCGCCAACCGCTTCGACCGGGGTGATGTATCCGCCGTCTTCCCGCTTGTCGTGAAGCACGACGCCCGGCGCCTCGGTCCGGATGCGGCGCAGAAGCAGCGGCAGCAGGCTGAATTCGACGTCGTCGGAGAGGCCGATGCGAAAGGTGTTGGTGGCGGTGGCCGGGTCGAATTCCTGGGTCGCCGCGGCCTCTTCGTCCGCCGGCGGCACGAAGTTGATCTGGATGCTCGCGGTCAGGCAGCTGGACGGCGACCAGAACACC
>CALFXW010000012.1 GCA_937957805.1 uncultured Sphingopyxis sp. | reverse complement strand
CGGCGGTCAGCGGGTTGTCGCCGGTAATCATCACCGTGCGGATCCCCATTTTGCGTAATTCTTCAAAGCGTTCGCGCACGCCCGCCTTGACCACATCTTTAAGGTGAATTGCACCGAGCAAGCGACCATCGCGCATGACGGCAAGCGGGGTTCCGCCTGATCGCGCGATTTCGTCGGTTATGCGGCGCAGTTCATCGAAGCTGGTATCGCCACTATCCCCGATGGTTTGCAGCACCGAATCCACCGCGCCCTTACGGATGAGGGTGCCGGCCACACGAACCCCCGACAATCTGGTCTGCGCGGAAAAGGGGATGATTTCTGACCCGGCGGGCAGGGTTTCGACGCGCAATGCATGGCGTTCCCGCGCCAGAGTGACGATCGAACGCCCCTCGGGCGTATCATCGGAGAGGCTGGATAGCAGCGCCGCCTCTGCCAATTGGTCAATGTCCACACCCTTGAGCGGCAGAAAGGCGCATGCCTGACGGTCACCCACCGTGATCGTCCCTGTTTTGTCGAGCAATAATATATCGATATCGCCCGCCGCTTCGACTGCGCGCCCCGATTTGGCGAGCACGTTGAAACGCACCAGACGATCCATCCCCGCGATGCCAATCGCCGAAAGCAGCGCGGCGATGGTCGTCGGGATGAGGGTGATCAGCAAGGCCGCGAGCAACACCACCGGCACGCTGCCACCTGCATATGCCGCAAAAGCGGGGATGGTCGCGACGGCAATCAAAAATATGATGGTCAGTCCGACCAGCAAGATGGTGAGGGCGATTTCATTGGGCGTTTTGCGCCGCTCGGCCCCCTCAACCAAAGCAATCATCCGGTCGAGAAAACCTTGGCCTGCTTCGGCGGTAACGCGCACCTTGATACGGTCAGAAATGACGCGCGTGCCCGCTGTGACGGCAGAACGGTCGCCACCGGCTTCGCGGATCACCGGCGCGCTTTCGCCGGTAATCGCGGCTTCGTTGACCGATGCCACACCCTCTATCACCTCCCCATCAGCGGGGATCAGGTCACCCGTTTCGACGAGGACGATTTCATCCTTTTCCAACAGACTGGCAGCCACCATTTCATATGTATCGCCAACTCCCAGTAGTAATTTGGCGCGCAGTTCCGCCTTGGTCGCGCGCAAAGATGCAGCCTGCGCGCGCCCCCGTCCCTCTGCCAAAGCTTCGGCGAAACTGCCGAAAAGGACGGTCAGCCACAGCCAGATGACGATCTGGATCTGAAAGCTGATCGACAGGGCGGAATCGCCCACGAAAATCAGCACCGTCAACAGGGCGGCGACGCAGGCGGTTACAAACATCACCGGATTGCGCGCCAATATCGCCGGATGAAATTTGTAGAGGGCATCGCGCAGGGCAGGCAAAACCAGCGCCGCGCTGAACATCGAATTTTTAGCCATTGGGATAATCCTTAGAAAGTCTGACCCTGAATCATCGCGATATGATCCGCGATTGGACCAAGGGCGAGGCTCGGCAAAAAGGTGAGGCCGCCGAGGATCAGGATGATGCCGACGAGCAATCCGACCCAAAGCCCGCCGGTGGTGGGAAAGGATCCACTGGACATCGGAACATGGCGTTTTGCTGCCAGGCTGCCAGCGATTGCCAGCACCGGTATCAGGATCAGGAAGCGGCCAAGCCACATCGCAACCCCCAGCATGCCATTGTAAAACGGCGTGCCGGCCGAAAGCCCCGCAAAAGCCGAGCCATTATTGGCGGTTGCTGAGGTGAAGGCGTAGAGGATCTCCGAAAAGCCATGCGGCCCTTTGTTGAGCGGCCCTGCAAGCCCGGCGGGCAGCACGCTGGCCAGCGCGGTAAAGCCCAAAATGACCAGCGGCAGCACCGCAATCGCCAAAATTGCCAGCTTTACCTCGCGTGCTTCAATTTTTTTCCCGACATATTCGGGCGAACGGCCCACCATCAATCCGGCGACAAATATCGCCAATATGGCAAATAGCAGAAAGCCGTTAATCCCCGCGCCGACACCGCCAACCACGACTTCACCCAATTGCATGTTGAACAGGGGGAACATGCCGCCCAGCGGGGTAAAGCTGTCATGCATGGCGTTGACCGCGCCACAGGAAGCCGCCGTCGTCACAATCGAAAAAAGGGCGGAGGCGGCGACGCCAAAGCGTATTTCCTTGCCTTCCATATTTCCACCACTTTGGAGTGCGCTATGGAGTTGATCAACGCGTAAATGAGTAAACAATGGGTTTCCTTGGCTTTCAGCCCACATTACGGTTAATGCCAGTATGATAAAGACAATACTCATGGTAATATAGAGCGTATAGCCTTGTTTTTTATCAGTCACCAAATTACCAAAAGTAAAACACAATGCGGCAGGGACTAATAAAATCGCGAGCATTTCCAGCCAGTTGGAGATAGCATTGGGATTTTCGTAAGGATGCGCCGAGTTGGCATTAAAGAAACCACCACCGTTAGTCCCAATCATTTTAATTGCTTCTTGTGATGCAATAGGTCCCATTGGAATAGTTTGTGTGGTGATTACTTGGGTTGTCGTTTTACCATCGACAGTTTGACTAATAGTTTGTGGATCTAATACTTGTACCGTCGCATAATTGGTGAAATTTTGTGGAACTCCCTGACTCATTAGCCCAACTGCAAAAATTATTGACAATGGTAGCAAAACATACAGCGTTGACTTAGTTAAATCACTCCAAAAATTACCGATTAAACTAGTACTGGCACGGCTAAAACTCCGAATTAGCGCAATAACGACCGCTAAACCAGTTGCGGCGGATACGAAATTTTGCACAGCTAAACCAACCATTTGCGTAAAATAACTCATGGTTGTTTCACCAGCATAGGCTTGCCAGTTGGTATTACCGACAAAACTAATCGCGGTATTTAACGCTAAATCCCAGCTTAGGTTATCCAGATGCTGTGGATTTAACGGTAAGCCTTTTTGGACTAATTGCAGTACAAATAGAACTACGATTCCGATTAGATTAAACATCATCACCGAAATGGCGTATTGTTTCCAGTTTTGCTCTTCGCTTTCACTTGTGCCAAGTAGTTTATAAATTGGACGTTCAATTACTGCCAGATAGCGAATTTTATTTTGAAAAACCGCAGCGATATATTTCCCTAATGGAATTGCCAATGCCGTCAAAATGACTAAATAGATTGCTAAATTTAAATAAGCTAAGTTCATAATATTCTCAATTAAAATTTTTCAGGGGTAAACAATGCCACAAATAGGTAAACAAATACCAAGAAGGCAATAATTCCACATGTTATATACAACCATTCCATGATTAATTTCCTTTAATTTTATCTAGGGCGATGTTTAAAGCTAGTACGTTAACCCGCGCTTCACCCAAAAACCCAAATAATGGATATTTAGCATTTTTATCAATAATTTCCTGTACTTGGCTCACGCTAAGGTGGCGCGCTTGTGCGATTCTTTGCATTTGGAAATATGCTCCAGAAACACTTATTTCGGGATCTAAACCACTACCAGAGGCAGTTACTAAGTCCACTGGAAT
>CALFXW010000011.1 GCA_937957805.1 uncultured Sphingopyxis sp. | reverse complement strand
CCGAACGCGCGATGGGTGCATCGCAGCCGCGCCTTGCCGATAGTACGAGCATGCAAGATGGGGCGGCAGCGCAGCCGACGGCAGCTGAGCCCGCACCACACCCGCGGATTGAACCGCCCGCGCTTGGCCCGATTGGTGACCTTGATTTTCCGAATATCGAACGCGCAACGCTGCGCAATGGCATCCCCGTCTATTTTGCGCGCCGCGCAGCTGTGCCGGTTGTGCGTGCGCAGATCGTTTTTGACGCGGGCAGTTCATCCGATTCGCATGCCAGCGTCGGGCTGCAAAGTTTCATGATGCAGTTGATGGATGAAGGGACAACCACGCTCAATTCGCGGGCGCTTGCCGAAGCACAGGAACGGCTTGGCGCAGGCGTGTCGAGCTTTACCACCCCCGACAATAGCGGGGTGGGGCTGTACACAATGACCAGCAATTTGCGGCAATCGCTGGCGCTATGGGCAGATGTCATCCGCAATCCCGCCTTTGTTCCGGCGGAGGTGGAGCGGCTGCGCGGACAAAGATTGGCGGGTATAGCCGCCGAACTCAACAACCCCGGCGGGCTTGCCGCGCGGACGCTGACGCCGACACTGTTCGGCGACCACCCCTATGGCAATATAGCCGCCAGCGGGACGGTCGGCAGCATCAGGAGTATCAGCCGCGATGATCTGGTGAACGCGCACCACCGCTGGATTCGCCCCGACAATGCCGCCATCTATGCGGTCGGTGATACGAATTTGCGTGATTTGGTGCGTGAATTGAACCGCGCATTGGGTGATTGGCAGAACCCCAGCGAACAGCGCGGGGTGAAAAACTATGATACGGCAGTGCCCGTGCCCACGCCGCGAATCCTGCTCGTCAACCGGCCCGGCGCACCGCAGTCGGTGATCGTCGCCGGCGAAGTGCTGAATGTGCGTGGCCGGGATGATCTGGTCACGTTGCGCGCCGCCAATGATGTCATCGGCGGCAATTTCCTGTCGCGCATCAACATGAATTTGCGTGAAAATAAGGGCTGGTCATACGGCGCAAGCTCACGGATCAGCGGCAATGAGGATCGGCTGGTTTTCACCGTCAACGCGCCGGTTCAGGCTGATCGCACCGGTGATGCTATCCGTGAGATTCGCAGCGAACTCGCGCGCTTTCTGTCGGATGGCGGGGTGAGTGCGGAGGAATTGGCGCGGACGGTCAATGGTTCGATCCGCGAACTGCCGGGCGAGTTTGAAAGCTCCACCGCTGTGCTCGGCGGTATCACCAGCATCATCGAAAACCACCGCCCCGACAATTGGTATGAAAATCTGGCTGGACGTTATCGTACGATGACGGCGGAGCAGATGGATGCTGCGATTCGTGCACAAGTGCGGCCCGACAATCTAGTCTGGGTGGTTGTCGGTGATGCCGCAAGCGTCCGTCCGCAGCTTGAATCTTTGGGTCTCCCCATTACCGATGTGGACATTGCCACCTTGGGCGGGCAATAGGATCACCTAACTTTCATGCCTGTAAATAGGAGAGAATAGTCATGGACGGCAATTACGAATGCATCACCAAATCGCCAATGGGTGATCAGAAATCGGTCTTTTCGATCAAGGTCGACGGCGGCAGCTTCACCGGACAAAATGCCGGGGCGATGGGTTCGCTCGACGTCGAAAATGGCAAGGTTGAGGGCAATCGCCTGTCGTGGGTCATGCAGATGAAGGTGCCGATGCCGATGACGCTGACCTGTGAAGCGACGATTGATGGCGACACATTGACCGGCACGATTGACACCGGCGCCTTTGGCAAGATGGCGATGAACGGCACGCGCCAAGCTTGACTTGACGGATTTTGACGAAAGGGGCGTGGAGGAAACTTCGCGCCCCTTTTTCATTTCGGCTTGGTGCGCTGGCGGCTGGATTGTCCCCCGATGGGCCAGCTTGGTTAAGCAGATATTAGCCAAACTGCGCCCTGCGCTAATTCGCAAATTATGCGATATGCTGCCGCCCTGACACTTCCTATCTTCATGCTGGCGATCTCGGCGGTATCGACGGTGGCTTCCCCTGTTGTTGCGACTGCGCGGGTGGCGGCGACCATATTGCCTGCACCCGCTCGGCTAATCGACGGACGGCTCCAGCTGAGTGTTGAACGGGGCGCGCGTAACGTCGCGCTGCTTGTCCCGCAATCGCGCCTCCGACCATGCCCGTCCGCGCGCGAAGGGTCTGATCCGGCGCCCAGTTGCCGGATGATCGAATATAGCCTGCTTTGAGCGCCCCATAATATTCATTGAAACGGCGTGAGGTGCGCGCGCTTTCACTTGTGTGCTTTAATCCCTATCTTGCCGCTGATGCATCACACGGCCCCATCCCTGATCGAACACGATACGCCCCTGCTGCCAACCCTGCGGCGTTTCCTGCCATATTTATGGCCGCGCGACAGTCGGTCGCAGCGTGTGCGTATCGTCATCGCGGCGCTGTGCGTCATGGCATCAAAGTCGGTGCAAATTTCGATGGGCTTTGTCTATGCAGCCGCGATCAACCATATGGCACCGGGGATGGAGCCAGCCGCAACACTCGCGCTTGGGTTGGTTTTGGCCTATGTCGGCATGCGCTTTTCAGGCATTTTATTCGATAATCTGCGCAACGCGGTTTTCGAACGCGTCGGGCAGGATGCGGCGCGGCGACTGGGCGTTTCTGTCTTTGCCCACCTGCATAAATTGTCGCTGCGTTTCCATTTGTCGCGCCGCACGGGGGAGGTGACCAAGGTCATCGAACGCGGCACCAAGAGCATTGATGAAATGCTCTATTTCCTGTTGTTCAATGCAGCGCCAACCTTGCTCGAACTGGGCGCGGTGCTGATCATTTTTTCCGTGAAGTTCAGCCCCTATCTCGCGCTGGCGACAGCGATGATGGTCGGCATCTACCTGTTTTTCACCCGGCGCGTGACCGATTGGCGCAATGCGTTGCGAGCACAGATGAACCGGCTCGACAATGAAAGCGTCGGCAAGTCGGTGGACAGTCTGCTCAATTATGAAACGGTCAAATATTTTGGTGCCGAACGGCTGGAGGAGGCGCGCTACGCCGCCATCGCCGAACAATATTGCGATGCGGCGGTAAAATCGAACAATTCGTTGGCCCTGCTCAACATCGGGCAAAGTTTAATCACCAATATGATGCTCGGCCTTGCGATGGGCTGGACGGTCTGGGGCTGGTCACGCGGGCAATTTTCGACCGGCGATGTCGTTTTGGTCAACAGTCTGTTGATCCAGCTTTTCCGCCCGCTCGACATGCTGGGGATGGTTTATCGCACTATCCGTCAGGGCGCGATCGACATGGCGGCCATGTTTGCTCTGATTGATACGACAGCGGAGATAGAGGATGCGCCGGGTGCCCCCGCGCTTGCCGTTGCGGGCGGGGCCATCCAGTTCGACGATGTCCATTTCGGCTATGATGCTGAACGGCCCATCCTGCGCGGGTTGAGCTTTACGCTGCCCGCCGGGCAAAGCCTCGCCATCGTTGGGCCGTCAGGCTCGGGCAAGTCAACGATTGCGCGTTTGCTGTTTCGTTTCTTTGACGTGTCGGCCGGTGCCATCCGCATCGATGGGCAGGATATTCGCACCATCAGCCAGATGAGCCTGCGCGCCGCCATCGGCATCGTCCCGCAAGACACGGTGCTGTTCAACGACAGCATCGGTTACAATATCGGCTATGGCCGCGAAAATGCGTCAGAGAGCGACATACGCGCTGCGGCGCATGGGGCGGCGATTGGTGAATTCATCGAACAATTGCCCGGTGGCTATGCCAGCGAAGTGGGTGAACGCGGCCTCAAATTATCAGGCGGCGAGAAACAGCGCATCGCCATTGCCCGCACCCTCCTTAAAAATCCGCCGATCCTTATTCTGGATGAGGCGACGAGCGCGCTTGATTCGCGCACCGAGGGGGAGATTTTGGCAACTTTGGGTATGATTGCCGCCAGTCGAACCACCATCACCATCGCGCATCGGCTTTCGACTATCGCCGATGCGGACAATATATTGGTGCTCTACAAGGGGCGGATTGCCGAACAGGGCAGTCATGCCAGCCTGTTGCAGCGTGGCGGCCTTTATGCCGAAATGTGGGAAAGGCAAATGGCAGAGGGGGAGCGTGATGGTCCGGCCCCACGCCAAATAATTGCAGATTCAGTGCCGGTAACGCCTTGAAGCATATTGGCAGAACGCGTCCTTCTCCCTTAAAGCATGGGGGGTTAGGGGGGTGACCATGCCATTTAGCAAATTGACCGAAACCATGTGGGTGGCACCGCAATTGACGGTTGCCGACGTGGCGCGCGCTGCCGAAATGGGCGTCAAATGCATCATCAACAATCGACCCGATGGCGAAAGCGATGATCAGCCAGCTGGCGCGGATCTGGCCGCAGCGGCGCACGCATCGGGCATCAATTACGCGGCAATTCCGGTCAGTCATGCGGGCTTTTCCGCGCCGCAGGTCGAAGCGATGCGGGCAGCGCTCGATGGCGCGACCGGACCTGTTCTTGCTTATTGCCGCTCGGGCACGCGCTCCACATTGCTTTGGGCGCTCGCCCAATCCGCAAAAGGTGATCATCCCGCTGCACTCGCGGAAAAGGCGGCACGCGCAGGCTATGACCTTGCCCCTGTC
>CALFXW010000010.1 GCA_937957805.1 uncultured Sphingopyxis sp. | reverse complement strand
AGCTGGTCCGCAAGGGCCGCCACGACAAGGCTGCGAAGGTGAAGACCGCGGCGCTTAAGGGCAGCCCGCAGCGCCGTGGCGTGTGCACCCGCGTGTACACCACCACCCCGAAGAAGCCGAACTCGGCCATGCGGAAAGTCGCCAAGGTGCGCCTGACCAACGCGCGTGAGGTGATTACCTATATCCCCGGCGAAGGCCATAATCTGCAAGAACACTCGGTCGTGCTGATCCGTGGCGGCCGCGTGCGCGACTTGCCCGGCGTGCGTTACCATGTGCTGCGCGGCGTGCTCGACACCCAAGGGGTCAAGGACCGCAAGCAGAGCCGTTCCAAATATGGCGCCAAGCGTCCGAAGTAATCCGGGATACGAGGAGAAATTTTATGGCACGTCGTCGTCGTCCCGAACGTCGGGAAATATTGCCGGATCCCAAATTTGGGGATCTGGTGCTGTCCAAATTCATGAACAGCGTCATGTATGATGGCAAGAAATCCATCGCCGAAGCCATTGTATATGGCGCGCTCGACACCGTCGAAGCCAAGGCGAAAAAGGATCCGCTGGCCGTTTTTCATGACGCGCTCGCCAACATCAAACCCAATATCGAGGTGCGTTCGCGCCGCGTGGGTGGTGCAACCTATCAGGTGCCGGTCGAAGTGCGTTATGAACGCGCACAGGCGCTGGCCATCCGCTGGTTGATTACCGCTGCCCGTAACCGCAGCGAACCGACGATGGCGGGCCGCCTGTCGGGCGAATTGCTCGACGCGTCGAACAATCGCGGCAATGCGGTCAAAAAGCGGGAAGATACGCACCGCATGGCCGAAGCCAACCGCGCGTTCAGCCACTATCGCTGGTAACAGCGTGTAATTAAACGCCGCTGGTAATTCCGGCGCTTAAACCTACGGGCCGCTCCCCAACGGGCGGCCCACCATTTTCGGAGAAATCCCATGGCCCGCAGCCATCCGCTCGAACATTATCGTAACTTTGGTATTATGGCGCACATTGATGCGGGTAAGACCACGACGACCGAGCGTATTCTTTATTACACCGGTAAATCGTACAAGATCGGCGAAGTCCATGACGGCGCGGCGACGATGGACTGGATGGAACAGGAACAGGAACGTGGGATTACCATCACCTCCGCGGCGACCACCTGCATGTGGCGCGCGGATGAGGGCAATGGCCCCGAACATCGGCTGAACATCATCGACACGCCGGGCCACGTTGATTTCACCATCGAGGTGGAACGTAGCTTGCGCGTGCTCGACGGCGCGGTTGCTGCTTTTGACGGGGTGGCGGGGGTTGAACCCCAGTCTGAAACCGTGTGGCGGCAGGCCGAAAAATATGGCGTGCCGCGCATGTGCTATATCAACAAGCTCGACCGCACCGGCGCCAATTTCTATTATTGCGTGCAAACGATCATCGATCGTCTGGGCGCGGTGCCAGCCGTCCTCTATCTGCCGATTGGTGCAGAGGCTGATTTTGTCGGTCTGGTTGACCTGGTCAACGAACGCGCGATCATCTGGAAGGATGAGAGTTTGGGCGCGGAATTTTCCTACGCCGACATTCCTGCCGATCTGGTGGATAAGGCTGCGGAATATCGCGAAAAGCTGGTCGAACTTGCCGTCGAGCAGGACGATGACGCGATGGAAGCCTATCTGGAAGGCACTTTGCCCGACGTCGCAACGTTAAAGGCGCTGATCCGCAAGGGCACGCTGAAACAGGCGTTCGTCCCCGTGCTGTGCGGTTCGTCGTTCAAGAACAAGGGTGTGCAGGCGTTGCTCGACGCGGTGGTGGATTATCTGCCCAGCCCCATCGACATTGCCGACGTGCAGGGTATCAACCCCGACACCGACGCGGCGGACAGCCGCGCAACATCTGATGACGCGCCGTTTTCGGGTTTGGCGTTCAAGATTATGAACGATCCCTTCGTCGGCTCGCTCACCTTTTTGCGCGTCTATTCGGGTACGCTGACCAAGGGTGGCTATCTGAACTCGGTCAAGGACAAAAAGGAAAAAATCGGCCGCATGCTCCTCATGCATGCGAACAGCCGTGAAGATATCGACGTCGCCTATGCAGGCGACATTGTGGCGCTTGCGGGGTTAAAGGAAACGACCACCGGCGATACTTTGTGCGCCGAACGCAACCCGATTATCTTGGAACGGATGGAATTTCCCGAACCGGTGATCGAATTGTCGGTCGAACCCAAGACCAAGGCTGACCAGGAAAAAATGGGCATCGCGCTCAACCGTCTGGCTGCCGAAGATCCCAGTTTCCGCGTCTCCACCGACCATGAATCGGGGCAGACGATCATCAAGGGGATGGGGGAATTGCACCTCGACATCCTCGTCGATCGTATGCGCCGCGAATTCAAGGTCGAAGCGAATGTCGGCGCGCCGCAGGTTGCCTATCGCGAATCGCTCGCCCGCAGTGTCGACGTGGATTATACCCACAAGAAACAGTCGGGTGGTTCGGGTCAGTTCGGTCGCGTCAAAATTAGCGTTGCGCCGGGTGAACGCGGCAGCGGCATCACCTTTATTGATGAGGTGAAGGGCGGCAATATTCCCAAGGAATATATCCCCTCGGTTGAAAAGGGCATGCGCGAATCGGCCAGCAATGGCCATATGATCGGCTTCCCCATCATCGACTTTGAAATCCGCCTGACCGACGGTGCCTACCACGACGTCGATTCATCGGCGCTGGCGTTTGAAATCGCCGGTCGTGCAGCGATGCGCGAAGTGGCAGCCAAGGCAGGTATCAAGCTGCTCGAACCGGTCATGAATGTCGAAGTGGTGACGCCTGAGGAATTTATGGGCGACGTCATCGGCGACCTTAACTCGCGTCGTGGGCAGATTCAGGGCACCGACAGCCGGGGTAATGCGCAGGTGGTGGAGGCAAAGGTGCCGCTCGCCAACATGTTTGGTTACGTCAATCAGCTGCGCAGCTTCACGCAGGGACGTGCCCAGTTCACGATGCAATTCTCGCATTATGAAGAAGTGCCGCAGAACGTGGCCGACGAAGTGAAGGCGAAGCTTGCCTGATTGGCAAAGAGCGACTAAGGGCGGCGCCTGATTCAGCAGGTGCCTGTTCCCTCTGATCCCAATTTGAATGTTTTTGTAAGGAATATGTAATGGCAAAGGCAAAATTTGAGCGGAACAAGCCGCACCTTAACATCGGCACCATCGGTCACGTTGACCATGGCAAGACCTCGCTGACCGCTGCGATCACCAAGATTCTGGCTGAAAATATCGCCGGCAACGCTGCGGTTGATTTCGCCAACATCGACAAGGCGCCCGAAGAGCGCGAACGCGGCATCACCATTTCGACCGCGCACGTCGAATATGAAACCGAATCGCGTCACTATGCGCACGTCGATTGCCCGGGCCACGCTGACTATGTGAAGAACATGATCACCGGCGCGGCGCAGATGGACGGTGCCATCCTCGTCGTTTCGGCGACCGACGGCCCGATGCCGCAGACCAAGGAACATATCCTGCTCGCCAAGCAGGTTGGTGTGCCGACGATGGTCGTCTTCCTGAACAAGGTCGATCTGGTCGATGACGAAGAAATCCTCGAACTGGTCGAAATGGAAATCCGCGAAGAATTGTCGAAGCGTGATTTCGACGGCGACAATATTCCCATCATCCGTGGTTCGGCGACCTGCGCGCTGTCGGGTTCGAACGAAACGCTGGGCAAGGACGCGGTTCTCGCGCTCATGGCCGCCGTTGACGCGTCGATCCCGCTGCCCGATCGTCCGCTCGACAAGCCGTTCATGATGCCGATCGAAGACGTGTTCTCGATCTCGGGTCGTGGCACCGTGGTCACCGGCCGCGTTGAAACCGGCGTTGTGAATGTTGGCGACGAAGTTGAAATCGTCGGCATCAAGGACACGGTAAAGACGACCTGCACCGGCGTTGAAATGTTCCGCAAGCTGCTTGATCGCGGTGAAGCTGGTGACAACATCGGCGCGCTGTTGCGCGGCACCAAGCGTGAAGACGTGGAGCGTGGTCAGGTTCTGGCCAAGCCCGGTTCGATCAAGCCGCACACCGAATTTGGTGCCGAAGTCTATGTCCTGTCGAAGGACGAAGGCGGTCGCCACACCCCCTTCTTCAAAAATTATCGTCCGCAATTCTACTTCCGCACCACCGACGTCACCGGCGAAGTCATCCTTCCCGATGCGGTCGAAATGGTCATGCCGGGCGACAATGTGACGATCGGCGTCAAGCTGATCGCCCCGATTGCCATGGACAGCGGCCAGCGCTTCACCATTCGTGAAGGTGGCCGGACCGTCGGCGCAGGGGTTGTCGGTTCGATCACGAAGTAATATAGGCAGCGCCGCACCGCCCGATTCGCATGATTCGGGCGGTTTGGCATTTGCCGCAATCGCAACGGGGGCGTCGCCCAAATGGGTGACGTCGCTGGGCTTTTGCGGTTCGGCTCTTTCGCATCGGTATATGGGATTATTCGGGTTACACCATGGATACGCAAAACATCCGCATTCGCCTCAAGGCCTTTGACCACCGCGTCTTGGACCAGGCTACTAACGAAATTGCGGACACCGCGCGCCGCACCGGCGCGCTGATCCGTGGCCCCATCCCATTGCCGACGCGCATAGAGCGCTTCACCGTCAACCGTGGTCCGCACGTCGATAAAAAGTCGCGCGAACAGTTTGAGGTGCGCACCCACAAACGGCTGCTCGACATCGTGCAGCCGACGCCGCAGACGGTCGATGCTTTGATGAAGCTCGACCTTGCAGCGGGTGTGAATGTGGAAATCAAGCTGGCGTAAGCTGGCGCAGCCCCCGCGAAAGCGGGGAGCTAAACAATATGTGCTCCGGACTTGATCCGGAGTATCGGGACATAAAGTGCTCCGGACTTGATCCGGAGCCTAGGGGCAGGAGCGGTCGGTAGACCGCGCTGAAACTGCCCTGGGTTCCTGCTTTCGCAGGAACACGGATTTCAGGGAGGCCCCCGCAATCGCTGGGGATACTCTTAGGGAGGCCCCCGCTTTCGCGGGGATGCCTTCAGGGAGGCCCCCGCTTTCGCGGGGGCTGCGAACAGAAAATCTCCTCGATTTTCTGTTCTTGGATACCGCCGGATCGCTTTTTCGAAAGCATTTGTCCGGGCTGCGTCCCCCGTCTCGTCGTTCCAGCAGGGACGGCATTTCAGCCCGGACGGGGCGACGCCAATTTTTGGGCTGAACACGCCCGCAGGGATGGTCTCTGCGGGCCTCTGTTGAGGAGTTTTGGGTCATGCGCAGTGGCGTGATCGCAAGGAAGATGGGGATGACGCGGCTGTTCCAAGAGGATGGCCGCCATGTTCCTGTTACCGTCCTTGCTTTAGAAGGATGCCAGGTGGTTGGGCAACGCAGCGAAGATCGCGACGGTTATGTCGCGGTGCAGCTGGGTGCCGGCACCGCCAAGGCGAAAAATGTCAACAAGCCGCAACGTGTCGCCTTTGGCAAGGCAGAGGTGGAACCCAAGGCGCATGTCGCCGAGTTCCGCGTCGCCGCCGATGGCTTGATCGATGTCGGCACCGTCATTTCGGCTGACCATTTCGTCGCCGGGCAAATGGTGGACGTGCAGGGCACCACGCAGGGCAAGGGCTTTGCCGGTGCGATGAAGCGCTGGGGTTTCGGCGGTATGCGCGCGACCCACGGTGTCTCCATCTCCCACCGTGCGCATGGTTCGACCGGTCAACGGCAGGATCCGGGTAAGGTCTTCAAGAATAAAAAGATGGCCGGCCACATGGGTGCCCGCACCCGCACGCAACAAAATCTCGAAATCGTCCGCACCGATGCGGAGCGCGGCCTGCTCTTTGTAAAGGGCTCTGTTCCCGGTTCAAAGGGCGCATGGCTGATCGTCAAGGATGCGGTGAAACTCGCCGCCCATGCCGACGCGCCCTATCCCACTGCGGCCAAGGCAGCAGCAGCGCCCGTCATCGAACCGGTTGTTGAAACCGTGGCTGACGCCAGCGAAGCGACGGAGGCCTAAGCATCATGAAACTCAAGGTTCAGACGCTCGACGGCAAGGCCGCAAAGGGCGATGTCGAATTGAATGATGCGGTGTTCGGCGTTGCGCCGCGTGCCGACATTCTGCACCGCGTGGTGACGTGGCAGCTTGAAAAGCGCCGCGCCCCCGCACGGGCCACCCGCGAACGCTCCGACGTTGCGCGCACCGGCAAGAAATGGGGCAAGCAAAAAGGTGGCGGCACCGCCCGTCACGGCGATCGTGCGGCTCCGATCTTCATCGGCGGTGGTAAGGCACATGGCGCACGCGCCCGCACCTTTGGCCACAGCCTCAACAAGAAAGTCCGGGCAATCGGGCTGAAGATGGCTTTGTCGGCCAAGGCGCAGGGTGGCAGCCTGATTGTCCTCGACAATCTGGATGTCGCGGGCGGCAAGACAGGCCTCTTGGCAGGCCAGCTGGAAAAGCTCGGCCTGAAGCGCGCGCTGTTCATCGACGGCGCGGCGGTCAACGTCAGCTTTGCCCACGCGTCGGCCAACCTCATCGGCATCAACATGCTGCCGGCCGTTGGTGCCAATGTTTATGATATTCTGAGGGCTGATACGCTGGTTCTTACCCGCGCCGGCCTCGAAGCGCTGGAGGCACGCTGCAATGGCTAAGGCGAAGGCAACGACCGACACGCGCCACTATGATGTGGTGCTGTCCCCGGTCATCACCGAAAAATCGACGATGCTGTCGGAACATAATGCTGTCGTCTTTCGCGTGGCGAAGGATGCGACCAAGCCTGCCATCAAAGCAGCGGTCGAAGCTTTGTTCGACGTCCAGGTGACCAAGGTGAATACCCTGGTTGCCAAGGGCAAGACCAAGCGGTGGAAGGGTCGCCCCTACACCCGCAGCGACGTCAAAAAGGCCGTTGTGACGCTGGCTGAAGGCCAGTCGATCGACGTCACCTCTGGCATTTAAGCGCGGGAAGGCGACAATGGCACTTAAACATTATAATCCGACGAGCCCCGCCCGACGCGGCCTCATCCTCGTCGACCGTTCGCACCTGTGGAAGGGCAAGCCCGTCAAGGCGCTGACCGAGGGTAAGCACAAGACGGGTGGCCGCAACAATCAGGGGCATGTGACGTCGCGCGGGATCGCGGGCGGGCACAAGCAACGCTATCGCATCATCGATTTCAAGCGTCGCAAATGGGACGTCGTGGGCACGGTGACGCGCCTCGAATATGACCCCAACCGCACCGCTTTCATCGCGCTGATCGAATATCCCGACGGCGAACAAGCCTATATTCTGGCGCCGCAGCGGCTCGCCGTTGGCGACAATGTCGTCGCGGGTCAGAAGGTGGACGTAAAGCCGGGCAACGCCATGCTGCTCAGCCAGATGCCGGTCGGCACGATCATCCACAATATCGAAATGAAGCCGGGCAAGGGCGGGCAGATTGCCCGTTCGGCAGGCACTTACGCACAATTGGTCGGCCGTGATCGCGGCATGGTCATCGTGCGTCTGGGTTCGGGCGAACAACGTTATGTGCGCGGCGATTGCATGGGCACGGTCGGCGCGGTTTCGAACCCCGACAATGGCAACCAGAATCTTGCCAAGGCTGGCCGTAACCGCTGGCTGGGTAAGCGCCCGCTGACGCGCGGCGTTGCCAAGAACCCGGTCGATCACCCGCACGGCGGCGGCGAGGGTAAAACGTCAGGCGGACGTAACCCGGTAACCCCCTGGGGACAGCCGACCCGCGGATACAAGACGCGTCGCAACAAACGCA
>CALFXW010000009.1 GCA_937957805.1 uncultured Sphingopyxis sp. | reverse complement strand
ACCGTCGGTGATTGGCGCGTGGAATTGAGCGATATTCGCCCCGTCGTCGGCCCCAATTGGACAGCGTTGGAGGGGGTGTTGATCGCCCGGCGCGGTGGGTCGCAATGGGTGGTGCGCCCCCAATCACGCAATTTTACCGACCCGCCGACCGAAACCAATGAAGCAGCGTTGCTGACACGCTGGAACGGGCAATTATATGCGGTGCTCGGTGCCAATGCCGGGGACGGCCGCTGGCAATTGCGCCTATGGTGGAAACCGCTGGTGTGGTGGATTTGGGCTGGCGGTGGGATGATTGCGCTCGGCGGGCTGATGGCGCTGGTCGGTCGGGTGCGCCCGCTGATGCTATTGCGCGGCTGGGTTGCAAGCTGGCGCGCGCGCCGCGCCCGTCGACAAGGCATTTCGGCATGAACAATGGTCAGCCCGTCCGCCGCCGCAACTGGCTGCTTTGGGTGCCGTTGGGCGTCGTCATCATCATGGCAGCGATGTTCATTTGGGCGTTGCGCCATGGCGATGACCGCCTGATCCAGTCGCACTGGATTGATAAGCCGCTGCCAGCATTTGACCTGCCCGCCGCAGCGGCGGATCGCCCCGGCCTCACCAGCCGCAGCTTTGGTGACGGGCAACCGCGCATCATCAATCTATTCGCCAGTTGGTGCATCCCCTGCCGGGTGGAAGCCCCCGCGCTCGCCGAATTACAACGGCGCGGTGTAATCGTCGAAGGCGTCGCCATCCGCGACCGGCCGGAGGATTTGGCCCGTTTCCTTGGCGAATTTGGCAATCCATATCATGCCATTGGTGCCGATGAACGCAGTCAATTGGCATTGGCGCTCGGTTCGTCGGGTGTCCCCGAAACTTTTCTGATCGATGGGCGGGGGATGATCCGCGAACAAATCCAAGGCGCGATTACGCCAGACATGGTGCCCGAAATAATGGCCAAGCTGGAGCGGATGCGATGAAATTTGCGCGACTTTTTGCAGCATTTGCGCTGTGCTGCGCCATTTTTCCGCCTGCGCTTCAGGCGCAGTCGGGCCTGCCGCCTGCGCCCTATGCCTATCGGCAATTGGACGATCCGGTGCAGGAAGCCGCTGCGCGCAATTTGATGGCAGAACTGCGTTGCCTTGTCTGTCAGGGGCAATCGATTGCCGATTCGGATGCGCCGCTCGCGGGTGATATGCGCTCGGACGTACGCGAACGTATTGCCGCTGGTGAACGGCCGGCCGAAATTCGCCAATGGTTGATCGACCGCTATGGCAATTGGGTGACATATGATCCGCCGATCGAGGGGGATACAATCGCACTTTATATCCTGCCCTTGTTGGCGCTCATCGGCGGATTGTTCATCGTCATCCGGCGGCTCCGACCCGCAAAACAAGGGGATGGGACGCCATGAGCATGATTTTATTGGCGCTGGCGCTGGGTGTTTTGGCGTGGGTGCTGGTCGTTCGACCATGGCGCAAACCGCGAACCGGCGTGGTGCCGGTGGCGGTTGCGGTCATGTTTGGTCTGTCGGGATATTTATTGATGGGCCGCCCCGGCCTCGCGTCCAGTCCGCACCGCGCGCCTGCCAGTCAGGCTGATTTTGGTACGGAACTGCACGATCCGCGCGGGGGGATGACCGACCGTTTTGGCGATGCAGCGCAATGGCTTGCAGCATCAGATGGCATGATGCGCAGTGGCGATACGCTTGCCGCCGCGCAATTTTTGCAGCAAGGGGTCAGCGTCCACCCCGATAGTGTCGATATGTGGATCGGCTTTGGCAATGCGCTCGTCGCGCATGCTGGCGGGGTGATGACGCCAGCGGCGGCGGCGGCGTTTGACAAAGCAGCGGCGATCAGCCCCAACCACCCTGGCCCGCCGTTTTTTGCCGGGCTCGCGCTGGCGCAAAGCGGCGATATAGAGGGGGCTCGCGCGGTCTGGAATGAATTGTTGCGCCGCACCCCCGCCGATGCGCCGTGGCGCGACGATTTGACCGACCGACTCGCCGCGCTGCCGCCAGCAGTTGCACCCACCGGCGCGCAGGGCACCCCGCAAACGGGACAAAATCCACCAAATCCGCGCGCGCCCTGATGACCATTGCAGCGCTATCCGCCCAGTGATAGGCGGGCCATTCGTGTCAAACACGGGGAACAAGGCATGAGCGTAGAACCGCCAATGGGCGACAAAGAGCACCCATTGGGGCCGGGTCATGCCGGCGATGGCGATCTGGAACTCGAAGGGCATGGCCACCATGGCGACGGCTTTTGGAAGCTGGCGTTGGGTTCCATCGGCATTGTCTATGGCGATATCGGCACATCGCCCATTTACGCATTTCGCGAAACCTTTGCCGGTCACCATAAAATCGACGTTGATCCGGTGCATATCCAAGGCGTTTTGAGTCTGGTTTTCTGGTCGATGATGGTCGTTGTGACCTTCAAATATGTGTTCACCATCATGAAGGCGGACAACAAGGGCGAAGGGGGCAGCCTTGCCCTGTTGGCGCTCATCAACCGCGAAACGTCGGGCACAAGGCGCTGGAGCGCGCCGATCATCCTGCTCGGCGTCTTTGCGACCGCGCTGTTTTACGGCGACTCGATCATCACGCCCGCAATGTCGGTCATGTCCGCGACCGAGGGGCTGCAATATGTCTCGCCCGCATTCGACGGGCTGTCGGTGCCCATTGCCATTGTTATTTTGGGCGGTTTGTTCGCCATACAGGCGCGCGGCACGGCGCGCGTCGGGGCGTTGTTCGGGCCGATTATGATAATCTATTTCGCGACGCTGGCGGGGCTGGGGCTGATGCATATCGGCACGATGCCGAGCGTTATTTGGGAAACAATCAACCCGTTGAATGCGGTGCGTTTTTTCCATGTCGATGGGATGCGCGCCTTTATTGCCATGGGTTCTGTGGTGTTGGCGGTGACAGGGGCAGAGGCGCTTTATGCCGACATGGGGCATTTTGGGCGTAAGCCGATTAGCGTCAGCTGGCTGGCCGTGGTTCTGCCCTGTTTAATGCTCAATTATATGGGGCAGGGCGCGATGATATTGTCGCTCGAAGCGGTCGATCATAGTGCCGCGATGGAGGCGATAAAGGACCCCTTTTTCCTGCTCGCCCCCGAAGCCATTCGTATGCCGGTCGTATTCATTGCGCTCTTGGCGACGATTATCGCCAGTCAGGCGGTAATTTCGGGTGCATTTTCGCTGACGCAGCAAGCTATTCAATTGGGCTTTATTCCGCGTCTGCGCATCCTCCATACCAGCGAAAGCGCCGCGGGGCAGATTTATATCCCGACGATTAACTGGGCGCTGATGGTGATGGTCATCGCGCTGGTGCTGTTCTTCCAAAGCTCGTCCAATCTGGCGGCGGCATATGGCATTGCGGTGACGGGCGCGATG
>CALFXW010000008.1 GCA_937957805.1 uncultured Sphingopyxis sp. | reverse complement strand
TCGGGCGGCGAACGCCGTCGCTGCGAAATCGCCCGGGCGCTGGCGGCGAACCCTTCGATCATCCTGCTCGACGAACCCTTTGCCGGGATCGATCCCATCTCGATCAACGACATTCGCGATCTGGTGAAGGATCTCAAGACGCGCGGAATCGGCGTCCTCATCACCGACCATAATGTGCGCGAAACGCTCGACATTGTGGACAGGGCCTGCATTATTTACGGCGGGCGCGTGCTGTTTTCGGGCAGCCCGGCCGAACTGGTTGCCGACCCCGAAGTGCGGCGACTTTACCTTGGCGAAGGCTTTTCGCTTTAGCCAAAGCGCCCTGAACCATGGCGCTCACTCCCCGCCTCGACCTCCGGCAAAGCCAAAGCCTGGTGATGACGCCGCAGTTGCAAATGGCGGTGCGGCTGCTCACCCTATCCAACCTCGAACTTGAAGCCGTCGTGGCAGAGGAAGTGGCGAAAAACCCGCTATTACAGGGGGATGAGGGGCGCGAAATTGCCATGGCGCCGCGCGATGACAGCGCGCAGGGCACCGACCGGATGTTGCGCGACGGGGTGGAGGCGTCGGGCAATCTGGACGTCGATTTGTCGGCGGAAACTTTCCACCATGACACAGGGGCCGACGCCAACTGGTCCGATGTTGCCGGGAGCGGTAGCGGTTCGGGTGAAGCACCGGACATGGATTTATTCGGTGCGGCGGGCGCAACGCTGATCGAACATCTAATAGCCCAAGCGGGCGAAAGCCTGTCGGGCACCGAGCATATGCTGGCCATCCACCTTATCGAAGCGCTGGATGATGCGGGCTATCTGACCGAAGATCTGGGGGAAATGGCGCTGCGCCTTGGCGTGGCGCGCGCTGAAATGGAGCATGCGTTGGCTGCCGTGCAGCGTTTTGACCCGACGGGAGTGGGTGCCCGCGACCTAGCCGAATGTATCGCGTTGCAGGCGCGCGAGGCCGACCGATACGACCCGATGATGGCGCGGCTGATCGACAATCTCGACCTGCTGGCGCGTGGGCAAATCAACCAATTGCGCCGCATATGTGATGCGGATGCAGAGGATATGGCCGACATGATCCGCGAATTGCGCGGATATGACCCGAAACCGGGGCATCGCTTTGCCCGCAATGATGCGCCGCCGATTGTCCCCGACCTGTTCGTGCGCGAAAGCGCGGATGGCTGGACGATAGAGATTAACGGCGCGACTTTGCCCCGCCTGCTCGTCAACCGGCGCTATCATGCCGAATTGTCGCGCAACATCCGCGCGGGCGGCAAGCGCGATGCAGTCGCCAAAAGCTGGCTTTCGGACGCGCTCGCCAATGCCAATTGGCTGATGCGCGCGCTCGACCAACGACAACAGACGATTCTGCGCGTCGGCGAAGAAGTGGTGCGGATCCAGAGCGGATTTTTCACCCATGGGGTGGCGGCGCTCATCCCGCTGACGCTGCGCCAGGTGGCCGAAACCATCGGCGTCCACGAATCGACGGTCAGCCGCGCGACGTCGAACAAATATCTCCACTGCGCACGCGGCACTTTTGAACTGAAATATTTCTTTTCGAGCGGCATCGCCGCCGCCGACAGCGCCGATGGAATGTCCGCCGAAGCGGTCAAGGCGCGGATAAAGACGCTGATCGACGGCGAAGCCGCCGATGCGATATTGTCCGACGACACTTTGGTCGAACTATTGCAAAAACAGGGCTGCGACATTGCGCGACGCACCGTTGCCAAATATCGCGAGGCGATGGGCATTGGGTCGAGCGTGCAGCGCCGCCGCGCGCGCGCCATTTCGGGATAGGAGTTTGGATATGCACTTGGGGATGAAATGGGCAATGCCCGCCATAGCATGGGTGATGGCAAGCGGCGCGATGGCACAGGATAGTGCACCTGCAACGCCGCCCGCGCCCCCCGTTGCACCCGCCGCGCCCGCCGCGCCCGCCGCTCCGCAATATCGGCTGCAATATGTGACGCTGACCACCGCGCTGGGTAACATCATCCTCGCGCTCGAAGTGGAGCGTGCGCCGATTTCCGCTGCCAATTTCCTGCGTTATGTTGATGGACGGCGCTTTGACGGGATTAATTTCTATCGCGCGCTCGACATGGGGCGCGGATATGGCCTGATTCAGGGCGGGCCAAGCGGCAATCCGCGCCTTTCCTACCCACCCATTGCGCATGAACCGACCAGCCGCACCGGCCTATCCCACACAGATGGTGCAATCAGCTTTGCCCGCGCCGCGCCGGGCAGCGCACAGGGTGATTTTTTCATCATATTGGGCGGGTTGCCCAGCCTCGACGCACAACCCGCAGGCAGCGGCGGCGATAGCGATGGTTTTGCGGTTTTCGGCCATGTCGCAGGCGGGATGGACGTGGTGCGCGCGATTTTGAGCCAGCCGACCGACCCCAATGCCGGGCCGGGTGTCATGCGCGGTCAGATGATCGCCGCACCGGTGCGGATATTGACCGCGCGGCGCAGCGCCGCACCCCCGCCAGCCGAAACGCCTGCGGCCACCCCGCCGGTTGCCCCGCCCGCTCCGGCAACAAATGGCGGTTGAGCCTGGCAGAGAACGATTGCAAAAACTGCAATCATCATTGTTTCTTTCGCAGTTGCACAATGGATGGGATGACGGCATTTAGAGCGTGCCTTTCGAGGCACTCTCTCCCAAACCTCCCTCAAAGGGCCGCCCTAACCGGCGGCCCCTTTTTTTGCCCATCACGATATTGCTGCAATGCAATATGTTGATTTCAGGGCCTAAAACCTGTGTGCCCCTGCACAGGCAGGGGCCTAGGCGCAAAACATCCTGCTTTATCGCGCTAGGCTCCTGCTTTCGCAGGAGCACAGTTAAGACTCCTCCTGCTTTCGCAGGAGCACAGTTGAGACTCCTCCTGCTTTCGCAGGAGCACAGTTAAGACTCCTCCTCCATAGCCCCCGTCATTCCGGCGAAGGCCGGAATCCAGATATTTTCGCGCCAAGATGCTGCGCATGGGGCACCGTCATTGCGAGGAGCCAGAGGCGACGCGGCAATCCAGTAAAGGAAACAGCCCACCGCCTTACCCCGCCCGCATGCGGGAGGGGGGATGGCTCTCTGCGCCTCTGCGCCTCTGCGTGAAACTAACTACAGCGCGATATTGAAGATGGATTCCTGCTTTTGTGGGGATGTGGATCATCCCATCCGCAACCTAGCCATGTTCCGCTGGGTCGAGCGCGAGGAGCGCAAAGCTCGCCAGCCAATGTTCGCCCATATAATCCCCCGCCACATGCGGCAATGCGGCGGCAAGGTGGCGGTCGGCGGCAGCGGCAGCGACCGGCTGCACCCCATGGTCGGCGGGCAGGCCGCACGCAATCGTGCGCCAAGCCCATGCCCGCGACAGGTTCAGCCCGTCGAGATGCGCAATCTTGCCATCGCTGCGGTCGGACACATGCGCGGGGGTAAACAAGGTTGCGGGCTGGCATTGTGCGGCGCGCGGCAAAAATGCGTCAAACCACGCGGCAAATATTTGGGGCGACAGGATGCGGCGCATCAACAAAGCCTCCGTCAGGGTGGAGGATAAAAACTCATCCCCCCCCGGTTCCCATGCTTGTGCATCAACATCCCCGCCGAACCAGTCGCGCGCGCGCCGCCCAATTTGTTCGGCAAAATCGGGGTCATGATCCAGCGCCCATTGGTGCGCATGGCGCATCGCAAAGCTGCTGTTGAAATGGGTGCCAACGCGGATGGGATAGGTCATTTTCTGGAAATAGGCGGCCAATCGCCCGGCGAGATCGCGCGCCAGCGGTTCGAGCGCCACGCCCCAGCCGACCCCCAGTTCGGCATCGGCGCGCGCACCCTCCCCGTGTAATTTCAGCAGCCACGCCCAGCCATAGGGGCGCGATGCCCCCCCGCCATAGGTTCGCGCGAAGTAAGCGATTTCGCCCGCGACTTTTTCGGGCACAAAGGCGACATCGGCGCGTTCGCGCACCTGCTGCGCCTCTGCCGTCGCCGGAAATGCGCGCGCCAAGCGCAGCAATTGCCACCAGCCATGGACGCAGCTGTGCCAGTCAAAACTGCCATGAAAAATCGGATGGTGCGCCGCAGGGGGGCGGGCGTCACCATCACTTTCCCAGACAAAATCCATCTTAAACGGGTAGGGCCGGCCAATATGGCTGAGGGTGAGTGCCATGAACCGACGCGCGATATTTTCATCGAGCATCATGGAAAGGCCAGCCAGTATATCAGCGCGATATTGACGGCGAGCAGCGGCAGCGCGGTGCCAATCTGCGCGCGCACCACGCCATTGCGATTATCCAGTTCGAGCAGCGCGGCGGGCACAATGTTGAAATTGGCGGCCATCGGCGTCATCAAAGTGCCGCAAAAGCCCGCGAGCATCCCGACCGCCGCGACAATCGCCGGATTGCCATGATGCTGGTGGATAAGGATGGGGAGCGCGACCGCGCTCAACATCACCGGAAAGGCGGCAAAGGCATTGCCCATCGCCATGGTGAAGAGCGCCATGCCCACCCCATATGCAATCACCGCGCCCACCAGACTGCCATCGGGGATGACCATCGAAAGCAGGCTGCCAACCGCATTGCCAACGCCAGCCAGCGCGAACACCGCCCCCAAACTCGCCAACATTTGCGGCAATACGGCGGCCCAGCCGACCGCATCCATCAACCGCCGCCCCTGTTGCAAGGGGACGAGCGGTGGCGGGCGCAACCAGACATAGCCGATGGCCAGCGCGGCCAGCACCCCGGCGGCGAGCGCAATCAACGTCACCTGTCCCGGGTCAACCAGATGGGGGATGCGTTTGAACAAAAATGTACCGATGAGCGCGGTCGCCGGGATGACGAGCGCGAGGAGGAAGAGGCGGTTGCCATTGCGCGCCGCCTCCCCTTGACGGAAAGCCGTTTCGGCTGCGGCATCGTCCGCCGATTTTTCGCCGCGCGTCAGCCCGCCAAAACCGGCGATGGCGACCAAGGCGACGACGAGCAAGCCATTGCCGACATCCCCCAGATAATCGCCCGCCAGCATCGACAGCGCGAGCAGCGCCCAAAAGGCACCGCTCGACCAGCGGCGTTTTTGCGCGGTATCGCACAGCGTCAGCACCGCATAGATGGCAAAGCACAGCCCCGCGAGCCAGTACACATGGGTCAGCGTGATCATCTCCGCACCCCCCGCGCGCGCAGCGTTCGGTCAAATCGCCACAGGCGAAAGCCATGGATGGCAAAGGCGGCAATGGCGGTCGGTATCGCCCAGACCGACAGGTCAAATGGGTCGAGCCGGATGCCATTTTGTTCGAGCAGCCCCTTCATCAGCAATATGGAACCGATGGCGATGAAAATATCTTCGCCAAAAAACAGGCCGACATTATCGCTCGCCGCGCTCATCGCGCGGATGCGTTGGCGCGTCGCATGATCAAGCGGCCACTCGACCTCTGCCGCCGCTTCGGCCATCGGCGCGACCAGCGGGCGCACGGTTTGCGCATGGCCCGCGACAGATGTCAGGCCCAATGCGGCGGTAATCTGACGAAGGAGGAGGTATGCGATCAACAAACGCCCAGTCGTCGCCCCCTTCATCGCGGCAATCAGGCTGCGTGCGCGTTCCTGCAACCCATGATGTTCGAGCAGGCCGATGACCGGCAGGACGATCCAAACCACGCTGACATAGCGTGTGTCGTTAAAGGCGCGGCCAAAGGCGGCCAATATCGCGGTCAGATCCAGCCCCGCCGCAAGTCCCGTCACCAGTGCCGATGCCGCCACCACCAGCAGGGGGTGAAAGCGAAAGGCGAACCCGATCAGGATGACGCCGATCCCCAATAAAACCCACATTGGCCAATCCCCCCTTTGCCCGATTATTCGGGCAGTTTCCCATAACCGCCGCCACCCGGCGTTTCGATGACAAACACATCGCCGGCATCGAGCGTGACGCTGGCAATCGCGTCCAACCGCTCAACCGCGCCATTTGCCCGTTCGACACGGTTGACACCCACCGCGCCATCGCCGCCGCCACCAAGCCCAAAGGGCGTAATTTTGCGCCGGTTAGACAAAATCCCCGCCTGCATTTTTTCGAGGAAACGGATGCGCCGCCGCGCGCCATTGCCGCCCGGCCATTGCCCCGCGCCGCCCGACCCATGGCGGATGGCAAATTCTTCGAGCAGCACCGGAAACCGGCTTTCGAGCACTTCGGGGTCGGTCAGGCGGCTGTTGGTCATATGGGTTTGCACCGCGTCGGCCCCGGCAAAGCCCGGCCCCGCCCCCGCGCCGCCAGCGATGGTTTCATAATATTGGTGCGCTTCATTGCCAAAGGTGAAATTATTCATCGTCCCTTGCGATGCTGCCATCGCGCCAAAGGCACCGAACAGCGCGTCGGTCACCGCCTGACTGGTTTCGACATTGCCCGCGACCACGGCGGCGGGATAGGTTGGACGCAGCATCGACCCATCTGGCACGAGGAGGTTGACGGGTTCGAGGCAGCCTTCGTTCATCGGCACATCATCATCGATCATTGTGCGCAGCACATACATGGCCGCCGCGCGCACCACCGAAAATGGCGCGTTGAAATTGCCGCTGAGTGTTGGGGAAGTGCCGGCAAAATCAATCGTCACATCGCCTGTCGCCCTGTCGATGCGCACGGCGACGCAAATCGCCGCGCCATTGTCCATCGGGACGCGGAAATCGCCATCATTTAGGCCGGTGAGCAGACGGCGCACTGCCGCCGCCGCATTGGCCTGCACATGCCCCATATAGGCGCTGACCGTTGCGCGGCCATATTGCGCCACCGCATGGAGGATGCCGCTGGCCCCGCGCGCGCAGGCCGCAAGCTGGGCCGACAAATCAGCAATATTCTGATCCACATTGCGCGAAGGGTGGGGGCCGCCCCCCAAAATCGCGCGCAATTCGCCCTCGCAAAAATGGCCGCGATCAACCAGCAGGACATTGTCGAGCAACACCCCTTCTTCGCCGACATTTTTGCTGTCTGGCGGCATGGATCCGGGTGAAATCCCGCCCACATCGGCATGGTGGCCGCGCGCCGCGACAAAATAGGCGGGCGCAGCATCACCATCTGCCACAAACACCGGCATGACCACCGTTATGTCGGGCAGGTGCGTCCCCCCTTCATAGGGCGCGTTCAGAACATAGGCATCGCCGGGCAGAATCCCGCGCCCGTCGCGCGGCTGCCCCGTCGCATCGCGCCCCCGCCGCCGCAAGATGCTGGCGACGCTTTCGCCCATCGAGCCCAGATGCACCGGCATGTGCGGCGCATTGGCGACGAGACGTCCCGCCGCATCAAAAATCGCGCAGGAAAAGTCGAGCCGTTCGCGGATGTTGACCGACGTTGCCGAATGGGCGAGCGCGCTGCCCATTTCCTCTGCAATCGCCATGAACAGGCCGTTGAAAATTTCGAGCCGGACAGGGTCGGCGCGCACATCCTCTTGCTGCACCACCTGTTCCTGCACATCGCGGGTGAGGCGGAGCGTCCCGTCGCTTTCAACACGCGCGCGCCATTCAGGCTCAACCATCGTCGTTGATAGCGCATCGATGATGATGGCCGGGCCAGCAACCTGCCAACCCGCCGGGCATTGCGCGCGGTCATGCACCGGCACATCCTGCCATGCGCCGCGCAGATAGGCTTGTGCGCTCCCCAGCGCTGGCCCCGCACCATCGGGCAGCGGCCAGCAGGCACCATCTGATACTGTTTCAACCAGCGCCTCGGCGCGCAGCCGGTCGATTACCAGCGCGCCATCGGCGGCATAGCCGAAGATTTTCTGATGCGCGGCGGCAAAGGCGCTGCGCATAGCTTGGGGCGAGCCGAGTTCCAGCTCGATGGCGCTTTCACTGCCCGCGCGACGGACAAAAATGCTGATGTCGGTGCGGCTGGGCTTTGTGCCCAGCATTGCCGCCGCATCCGCCGCCAGCGCCGCAACCGCAGCATTGAGCGGTGCTGCAGAACCATCATCCAGTGCCAATCCCAGCGTCTTTTCGCGCACCGATGCCCGCGCCGCCAACCCCATGCCATAGGCGGACAAAACCCCGGCGAGCGGGTGGATCAACACATCGCGCATCCCCAATGCGTCGGCGACCAGACAGGCATGTTGCCCACCCGCCCCGCCAAAGCAGGACAAGGCATAGTTGCTGACGTCATGCCCGCGCGCGACCGATATTTTCTTTATCGCATTGGCCATATTGGCGATGGCGATGGCCAGAAACCCCTGCGCCAATTCCTCCGGCGCAATCGCCCGCCCCTCTGCCGCTGCAACCTCTGCTGCCAGCGCCGCAAATTTATCGCGCACCACATCCCCGTCGAGCGGCTGGTCGCCATTTTCGCCGAACAATGCCGGGAAATATTCGGCGCGGATTTTGCCGAGCAGCAGATTGCAATCGGTCACGGTCAACGGGCCGCCGCGCCGGTAACAGGCGGGGCCGGGCACGGCACCTGCCGATTGCGGCCCGACCAGCAACCGCCCACCGGCATAGCGACAGATGGACCCGCCACCCGCCGCCACCGTGTGGATGCGCAACATCGGCACGGTCACGCGCACCCCCGCCACCTTGGCGTCATTATCGCGTTCATAGCGGCCAGCATAATGGCTGACGTCGGTTGATGTGCCGCCCATGTCAAAACCAATCACCCGATCGACACCAATGGCAGCGGCGGTTTCCACCATGCCGACAATCCCGCCCGCCGGGCCGGACAATATCGCATCCTTGCCATGGAAGTTTTTGGCAGCCGCCAGCCCGCCGCTCGACTGCATGAAGAGGAGGCGCTCACCCCAATCACCACCATCTGTGCTTTCGCCCAGATCATCGACGAATTTGTCGACATAGCGACGTAATATGGGGGAGAGATAGGCATCGACCAGCGTCGTATCCCCGCGCGCCACCAGCCGGATCAGCGGGGCAAGCTGGTGACTGACCGATATCTGGGTAAAGCCGATGGCGCGGGCTATGTCCGCCAATTGCGCTTCGTGCGCGGTAAATCGATATCCATGCATGAGGAGGATGGCGACCGACCGCAGCCCCGCATCATGGGCCGTTTGCAAGGCAGCGCGCGCCGATGCCGCATCGAGCGGGCGTTCGATAGTCCCGTCGGCGCGGATGCGTTCGTCGATTTCGATGACGCGCGCATGCGGCGGGCGCGGCAAATCTATCGCGCGCGCGAAAATGTCGGGCCTGTCCTGATAACCGATGGTGAGCGCATCGGCAAAACCGCGCGTAACGGCGAGCAATGCTGGCTCCCCCGCCCCCTCCAGCAGCGCATTGGTCGCCACCGTTGTCCCCATGCGGATATGGGCAGGCGGCAGGGGCCCGGTGGGGGTTGCGGTCAACTGACGGATGGCGGCAACCGCTGCATCCTCGGCCCGATTGGGGTCGGCGGACAGCAATTTGGCGGTGACCAATTGCCCATCGGGTGCACGCGCCACGACATCGGTAAAAGTCCCGCCACGATCAATCCATATTTGCCATGGGGCGGGGGCGGGCCGGGTCGAAGCGGGACTTTCCATCGCGCCTGCATATGGAGATGGGGCAAAAGCGCAAGCGAAGGCGGATGTGCGCCATTATGCGCTTGCGGAAATTGGTGCGGCTGTTGTAAGCGCGCCACCGATTTCGCAGAAAATCGCGATGCGGGTGTAGCTCAATGGTAGAGCAGCAGCTTCCCAAGCTGAATACGAGGGTTCGATTCCCTTCACCCGCTCCAAATCTTTAGATTCCAATAAATAACTGATATATAATGGCAAAAATAACCGATTTTTGCCTGTGTAGGTATTGTGCAGAAAAATTTGCGGAATCGATTTTCTACCTCCAAACATTTCGTTGCGATTCACCTCTTCTCCAGCGGGTGGGGTTCCGGGGCTTGGGGCGGAAGAGGAAAGCCGCGCTATGGGAGCGGTTTCCTCTCCTTAGAACAGTTCGCCTTGGCGGCTCTTGGTGACATAGGCGCGCCACTCAGGCTTTGCCGCCTCCTCGTTCAGCCACGCAACAATCTGCGCCACTATGTCGCCACCATTGGCCTCAACAGTGCCGCAGGGATGATAGTGGGATTTGTAGCCTGTTTCGGTGATTGGCAGCGGCGCGCGCGGCGGCTGGATGCTTTCGATCTCAAGATGCGCGATCACGCCTCCCCAACTGCGGGGAACATAGGTCGCCTCGATCTCGATGCCTTCCCAATGAAAGCGATAGACCTGCGATGGGTGCATGGTCAGCACCCCGCGAACACATGAACAGCGTCATGTGCGATTTGGATGGTGAACAGGTCGCCGTTGAGTTCGCAATCCCGCGCCATCGCTTCCCAGTCGATATAATAGCGCAGGCTCTGCGGAATCGCGGTCGTTTCCTCGGTGATGTCCTGCACGTAGTCGGCAAGGCTCTGATACTGCCCAAGGTGGCGATCATCGAGCGCGCTGCGCGCCTCGTCCAAGTCGCCGCAAAAGTGGTCGATCAGTTCCGCGCCAAGCGCGCCATGCTCTGCGATGAACGCGGCCAGTTCGGCCACGCGCTCGAAGCTGTCGTATTCGTTGATGCGGATAGAGGCGAAGCCTTCATAATCATGGATAGCCCATTCCTCGGCGTCTGGGATTGGCGATTTCGCCAGCATGTTGCGGGTAGCCTCCCACATGCTCCACGCCTCGGTCGCCTCAATCCATGCGCCATGCAGGATGCCGTTATTGTAGGCCGCCAGACAGGCCACATAGATGCGGGGTCGTTCGGTTTGGGGATGGTGGTTTTTCATGTTTCTGCCCTCCTTTGGCAGTGGGTTTCAGATGCGTTTCTGAAACCCTGCCTCGTGGCGAACAGCGGGGGGCAAGCGGAGTAAGTCCCTTCGCGGGGAACCGGCTGCACGGAGCAAAGCGGAGGAAGCTGGGCGGAAGGGACTTCGCAGCGCGCGAGGGGCAGAGCCCCAGCCTTATGCGTCAGGGATCGTCACCCGAATGGGCGGAAACCGCCACGCGTGTTCCGTCGCGCGAGCGATAGAGCGCGACCCGAAGGGGACGCCAAGTTTACTGAACTAGCGTGAAAGAGCTTTTCTTGGGGTATCTCGGCCCAACAGAAGTTGGTCTTATTGCATCGGATTTGCCTTCAAAATGCCGACCGCCAGAGCAGTTGAAGTTCGGCTCTTGAAATAGGCGCGATCAATTGGAAGCCTTTGTCTCATGATGAGTGCCGATTAAAGCGAGGAAAGCGCTCCTTTCGAGGATCGGTCCTATCACCGAAAGATCTTCTGTCCCTAACTGCCTGCGGCCAAGCCTTCGAGCCAACGTATCACGCGCGACGCCAAAGGCGAGCGCTTGGCCGAACATCGCGTGAGCTTGGATGATTGCTTCGGGATCGTCTGCGGCAAGGCCCCGCGCCCGAGCGCATAAAGCCGAAATCGCGATATGAACCGCTTCGACGTAGCCTTTGTAAATGATGTCAAAAGCTCGACCTGGCTGCATTTGCTCTCGCAGCATGAATGCCCCGCGTATGGAAGCATCGGGAGTGCCAAATATTACAGAAACCACCGCGCTTAAAATCTTGCCGACCTGCCTTGCGGCATCCGCAGGTTCCAGTTTTTCGGCCCCGATGGCGATGCTCTGCGCCGCAGCTCTAATGGCAGAGCCTGTTGTATCGACAA
>CALFXW010000007.1 GCA_937957805.1 uncultured Sphingopyxis sp. | reverse complement strand
GGATGATGCGGGGATCGCCGCCGTCTCCGCGCTGCAAAATGGCGCGACGCTGGTAACGCTTGCGCCCGAAGAATGCAGCATCGACCAGATTGCCGCACTCGCAACGCGCGGGGTAACGCTCGCCGCCGGACATAGCGAAGCGGATTTCGCGACTGCCAGTGCGGCCTTTGCCCACGGGGTCACCGGCGTCACCCATTTGTTCAATGCGATGCGGCAGATTATGCCGCGTGAGCCCGGTCTGGTCGGCGCCGCGCTCGCCAACCCGGCGACATGGTGCTGCATCATTGTCGATGGCAAGCATGTCCACCCCGCCAATTTCCGCCTCGCCATTGCGGCAAAGGGTGGCACTGACCGCTTTATTTTGGTGACCGACGCAATGCCGACCGTCGGCAGTGCGGAAAAAAGCTTTATGCTCGGCGGCAAATTGATGCGTGTCATCGACGGTGTGTGTCAGGCCGATGACGGGACGCTGGCGGGATCCGACCTCGACATGGCAGGCGCGGTGCGCGGCGCGGTCGAAATGCTGGGCCTGTCACTGGAAGATGCCGTGCGCATGGCCAGCATCAACCCGGCCCGATTCATGGGACTGGATGGGCAGCGCGGTTCCCTGACAGTCGGCAAGGCGGCCGATTTTGTCCTGCTCGACGATGGATTAGCCGTTACTGCCACCTATATCGCGGGTGCAGCCGTCTATCAGATCTAGAACCAAATACGACGCTTGCGCGCCACCCGCTGCGACGGCTAGGCTTGACCATGAACAGCAAGCCGTTGGAGTCTATATGATATTCGCAATCCTCTCCCTCCTCCTCGCCGACGCAAGCCATGCACAGCCAAGTGCAAGCTGCGCAGCGACCGACAGCGGCTTGCCCGCTGCATTGGCTAATTGGGCCAACGCGCCAACCCCTGCGACCATCGTCCAGCCGCAACAGTCGGTGCAGGTGGCAACCAATGCTGCAATCCCGCTCCACATCGAAAATGCCGGTGTTTATGGTATTGCAATGAACATTCCCGCATGGATCGACGTCCGTCGCGGTGACAGCGCCTTGACATCATCGGGGCACGCGCATGGGCCAGATTGCTCGTCAATCCGCAAAATCGTGCGTTTTACGCTGGACGCGGGCGACTACACCATCCACCTCAGCCGCACGGAAGCATCGAGCGCGCATTTGCTGGTCATTCCCCAGAGCTGACCGTCATATTTAGCCAAGACCAAATATATCTAGGAGCAAGCCCATGAACAGCCCCGCAGCACCGGTAGTTCAGGACTGGGATGGCGCGGCAGGGGCCAAATGGGTGACGCATCAGGCGCGGCTTGACCGGATGCTCGCCCCCTTGGGCGACGCGGCGATGGCCGCCGCCTGCGTGCAGCCCGGCGATCACATCCTCGACGTCGGCTGCGGCGCGGGGGCAACCAGCATCGCGCTAGCCGAACGGACGGGGGCAACGGGTCGTGTTCTCGGCCTCGACATCTCACCCGATCTGATTGCCGCTGCCCGCAGCAACAGTTGCGACCTGCCGCAGCTTAATTTCCTCTTGGGCGATGCCGCAACAGCCGCACTGTCCCCCGCCGGTTTTGACCTGCTCTTTTCACGCTTTGGCGTGATGTTTTTTGACGAACCGGCCGCCGCCTTTGGCCATATGCGTCGCGCGATGAAAGCTGATGGGCGGCTCGCCTTTGTCTGCTGGCGCAGCCCGCACGACAATGACTGGATTCGCCTGCCGCTGCGCGCAATCGATGGTCTGGTGGATCTGCCGCCAACCGACCCTCTGGCACCCGGCCCCTTTGCCTTTGCCGATGCGGCGCGGACGCACGATATTTTGACGCAAGCAGGCTTTGCTGACATTTCGATCACGCCGCATGATTGCCAACTGACCTATGGCAGCGGCGCGGATGATGCGGCGGCGGTGGATGATGCCATGTCGATGGCGCTGACCATCGGTCCGCTGGCGCGGGCGATAGCCTTGGTCGGCGACGATATCCGCACGCAGGCAAAGCGGCGGCTCGGCGACATATTGCGAGACAGGGTGCGCGATGGGTCGATATATTTCGACAGCGCAGCCTGGGTCGTCACGGGGGACGCTTAATCATCCACAGGACGATTATTTAAACCCGGAAAATTGGCGCGCGCCGAGGACGAAGTCCGAACAAACTGGACAAAGATCGGGCGTGTTCGACCGACGGGAGAATGGCGCGCCCGGAACGATTCGAACGTCCGACCCTCAGATTCGTAGTCTGATGCTCTATCCAGCTGAGCTACGGGCGCGCATTGGAGCCGCGCTCTTAGGGGGGCAAAGCCCGCCGCGCAAGCCCCATTTGCCGCTCAATGCGGATATTTTATCCGCCCGCACCCAGACGCTGGCAGCGCGCCTGTTTGCGGATGGGGTCGAGCGCTGCAGCCTCCGCCGGATCGGCGAGCAGCACGCGTTGCAGGACGATCGCCCGCGGGCTCGGCAGGCGCACCACATCGGCTCCAGCGGGCACATTTTGCCCCGCCAGCGCCAATATGACGCGCATCGGCTGTCCGGCCATCTGTTCATCATTGCGGACAAAGGTGACATCGGTATGCGCGTCGAACACGCTGATCGAGCTGTAATGGCCGGGAATGGGCACCGCCGTCACCTCGACCGGCCCACCGGCCAAATCGACCGCGCAGGAGGAATAGAGGAGGTCGGGACTAGGCCGCACCACCGGCTGATATTCGGCGCGCGTGGGCGGCGCATGCAGAAATGCGTTCCAACCGCCGCGCGTTGCCATTTTGCTGATCGCGCGCGACATGATGAAATCCGCGCTCCAATGCATCACCGCATAATGGCCTGCCGCTGCGGCAAGAATGAAGATGGCGATCGGGAACAACCAGCGTTTCATTGGCCGCACTCCAACCGGGTGATGGTCGGCAATTGCACCTGCCGCGGGTCGGCGAGCAACTGGCCACTGGGGCGATAGGCGCGCAGCGTTATGTCAAACGCCCCGCGCGTTGCCGTCGGTATCGTGACATCATCGGCCGGGCTCGGCGCAATATGCGCCTGCCAGCGGCCGTCCGCCCCCGTCGCGGCACGCAGGCTGCCGATCGAATGGCGATGCCATTGATTGGGGATCAAATAGCCGTCGGGATTATATAGGGTGATCGACCACCAACGCGCACTGAGCGGCGCGCCGTCGATGCGATAATGGCAACGCCCGTCGAGCGGGCGTCCGGCACTGTCGCTCTTGGCGGTGAAATATAGTGCCTCCGCGCGCGGCAGCGCCAGCAGACCAAAAAGCGCGATGACCGAACGCGTCGTGTCATCTGCCGCCGTGCTGCCCGCCAGTCGGCTGTAGAGCCATGGGCCAATCGGCGTGTCGCCAAAGCCGCCGCTGCGGATATGCCAGACACCTGCCCCGCCGCCGATCAACAGCCCGGCAAGGATAATGGCCAGAAATTTGAATGTTTTGCGCAAAGCGCCCTCCACCTGCCCGCCATATATTGGCAGTCA
>CALFXW010000006.1 GCA_937957805.1 uncultured Sphingopyxis sp. | reverse complement strand
GCGATGGCGCGGCGGGTGGCTTTGCAGTGGCAGCGACGCTGGGCGATGCAGCGGGTGGGGATTTTGCGCGTATCGGGACGGGCACCACCATCGATGCCCCGGCGCGGCGGCAGGTGCGGATCAACGGCGTGGATGCGGCAATGACGAGCCTTGGCGAATATCTATCGCTACTCTGGCTTACCCCGGCGATGGACCGGCTGTTTGTCGATGCAGCAAGCCAGCGCCGCCGCTTTGTTGACCGGATGGTGCTCGCGCTTGAACCAGCGCAGGCGCGCCATGCGACGCGTTATGATGCCGCGATGCGCCAACGCGCGCGATTGCTGGCGGGGGAACGCGCCGCTGATGGCGCATGGCTTGCCGCGCTGGAAGCGCAAATGGCCGAACATGGCGCGCTGCTCGATGCTGCACGCCACCGGTTGGTGCGCGCGCTGACCGACAGTTTGGCGGCGGAACCGGATGGCCCCTTTGCCCGCCCGCACCTGTCGCTTATCAGCAGCGACGGTGCACCCGCCCCGCAATGGGATGCCGACGCGATTGTCGATGCGCTGGCCAGCGCGCGCGGGCGTGATGCGGCGGCGGGCCGCGCATTGGCAGGGCCGCACCGGTTTGACCTCGCCGCCAGTCATGCGGGGCATGGCCAAGCCGCAGCGCGTTGTTCAACAGGTGAGCAAAAGGCGATGCTGCTGTCGATCGTTCTGGCGCATGGCGATGTGATCGCCAGCTTGCGCGGACAGCGACCGATATTATTGCTCGACGAACTGGCCGCCCATCTCGACCCGGCGCGCCGCGCTGCGCTGTTCCAGCGCCTGACCGCGACCGGCGGTCAGGTTTGGATGACGGGGACAGAGGATGCGCTGTTCCATGACGCGCCCGCCCATTTGCAGCATTGGCATGTGGCGCGCGGCACCATCATCCCCGGCTAGCGTCAAGTGGTCAGATAATATCTTCAATCTTCTCAATGGGGCGGCACAGCCGCACGCCCTTCGCAGTTTCGACAAAAGGCCGTTCGACATAGGCGCTGTTGGCGGCCATCGCGTCCAATATTGCCACATCATCCGCGACGGTGAGGCCGCGTTCCTGCGCATCATTGCCGCGCGTGCGCAACGCATCGCGCGCGCTGATGCCGGCCGCTGCAAACATTTGCGCCAGTTGATCGCGCGCATAGGGCTGATCGAGGTAGCGGATGACCGCGACATCAAAACCCGCATCGGTCAGTCGTTCGAGCGCCTTGCGCGATGTGCCGCAATTGGGGTTATGCCAGATGGTCGCCTTGGCCATGTTCAATCCTTTATCGCTGTGGCATGGTTTTTGCCGTTTTGGACATAATGGGCGACGCCCAATCGCATTTCAGCGATCGCCATTTCGTTAAGGTCGCGCATTTTAACCGCCGGTCGGCCGCCCCATAATTCGCCGCTTGCCATTTGCTTGCCCGGCGTCAGCAGTGCGCCTGCGGCCAGCATGGCGTCGCTGGCGATGGTGCAGCCGTTCATGACAATCGCGCCCAGCCCGACAAAGCCGCGATCCTCTATCGTGCAGCCATGGATCATCGCCATATGGCCGATCAGCACGTCATCGCCGATAAAGGTCGGGTATCCTGCCGGGTTGCGCGGGTCGGGGCCATCGCAATGAACAACGCTGCCGTCCTGAATATTGGAACGGGCGCCCACATGGATGGCCGATACATCGGCGCGCAGCACGCAATTATACCAGATGCTCGCTTCTTCGCCGATGGTCACATCGCCGATGATGCGACAACCCGGCGCGATAAAGGCGCTGTCGGCAATTTTGGGGCTTTTGCCGTTGATGGTGATGAGGGTTACGCCCGCGCGTTCGACCAACATGGCAGCGCCTTTCAATGTTCCGCAAAGAGGAGGAGGGGGAGGACGGATGCAAAATCATCGGTCCACAAGCGCGCCGGCTTTGTGGTGTCGAGCGGTTGCCAGTCGCCGCGCCCGTCGGGCACATTCGCGCTGGCAGCGGTCAACCGAGCAATCGCCGTTTCGCTGTGCGACATGGCAACCCAGATCGATCCTGTGCGGGCGAGCAGCCGGTCGGCATCGCTCGGTTCGTCATAGCGCAGTGCCGCTTTCCAGCGCCCGCCGGTGGTGAGCGCGCGTAGCACTGGCTCCAGATCGACAAAGCGGTTGGATATATGCACCAGCACCAGCCCCTCGGGCTGGACGGCGCGGCCATATACTTCAAATGCTTCGCGGGTCAGCAAATGGATGGGGATGGCGTCCGATGAAAAGGCATCGACGGCCAACACATCAATGCTGGCGGGTGTGCGTTCGGCCAGTTTCAGTCGCGCATCGCCGATGATGATGGGGACACCTGCGCCGCAGCGTGGCATGAAGCCAAAACGTCCGCTGTCACGCGCCAGATGGACCATCGCGGGGTCGATTTCATAAAAAGTCCATTGCTCGCCCGGTTGGCGATAGCAGCTGAGCGTGCCGGTGCCCAGACCGACGATGGCAACGCGCGCGCGCGCGCCATACAGGTTTTGCGCACGATCGAGCGTCAGACCAATCCCCGAATCCGGGCCATAGTAGCTGGTGCGGGTCAGTTCCAACCCCGGTCGGGTCAATTCGGTGCCATGCAATGTCGTGCCGTGCGACAGCGTGCGTTGCAGAACATCGGGATAATCACGGATGGTATAAATGCCGAAATAGCTGCGTGTTCTGTCCCCGCTCAGCGATAATTTCAGCGTCGCGACCCCCCCGATACCGATCATCAGCGCAATCAGGCTGACCAAAAAGGGCAGCCGCCAGCCTATCGACAGCAGCCCCACAATTACCAGCGCCAAAATCACCATTTCCTGCAGGGGGGTGGAGGTCGCATTCCATATTTGCATTACATAAAGCCCGGTGCCGATGGCGATCAGGCACAGCCCCAATTGCACTGTCCAATGCCACACGCGCGGGATGCGCAGCCAATCCGCCCAAGGGATGAGCGGCGGCAGCGGCACAAGAATGGCCGCAGCCAGCACCAGCAGCGGATGTTCATAGACCCAATCAAAGACGAGGGGCGCAATCAGTGCACAAAATAGCCCGCCCAACGCACCACCGACCGCCATCATCAGATAGAAAAAGGTCAGCCTGCCCGGCGCGGGGCGCGTGGCATAAAGTCGACTGTGCAAGGCAACAGCGACGGTAAACAGCATGAACAGGCTCGACGCTGCAATCGCGCCGCCGCCGCTCCCGATCGACAGCATTGAAATCCCGCCCGACAACAGCAGCATCGGCGGGGCCAGCAGGCCCAAAATCTGTTTTAGGAAACGTCCCTCACCAAAGGCGATCGAAAAGCTGAGCAGATAGAGGCCCAATGGGATTGCCCAGAGCAGCGGCATGGCCATGATGTCGGTGGTAAGGTGTGTCGTTGTTGACAACATCATCCCCGACGGGACGGCTGACAGCGCAATCCACAAGATGATGGTGCGCCAAGTCGGGGCGGGGGATGTTGCGGCGCTTTCCTGGGCCTGCGCGGCGGCGGGCGCGGTGCGCACCGCCAGCCAGCCGCATGTGATGGTGAGCGCGAGCAGCAGGGCATAGGCAATGCTCCACACATGGCTCTGTGTCAGCAGCGGCAGGCTCGGTTCGACGAGCAGGGGGTAAGCGATAAGCCCGCCAAAACTGCCCAAATTGGACGCGGCATAGAGCGCATAGGGGTTGGCGCCGGGCGCACTGACCGCAAACCAGCGTTGGATCAATGGGGCTTGGGCCGAAATGACCAGCAAAATGGGGCCGACTGAAATCAGCAGCAATTTGGGAACAAAAAAGAAAATGTCATAATCGGTTGGCGCATTAAGCGCGGCAAGCCCGATGGGCAAAAACAGCGCCGCAAACAGTAACAACGCCCCGTGCGCCAGCCATTGGGTGCGCTGGGGCAGGCGCGCGATGCCGTGCGCCCAGCCATATCCGGCGAGCAGCAACGCCTGATAAACCAGCATCGCGCTGTTCCACACCGCCGGCGCGCCGCCCAATCGCGGTAGCGCCATGCGCGCCACCATCGGCTGCACCATGAACAACAGGAAACTGCCCAGAAAAATCGTTCCGGTGAACAGCCAGCGCAGCGCGTCAGGCGACAGCGTGCCACCATGGGCTTTCAAATCAACAGCCTGTTCGTTCATACCATCCAATCCCCCCGATCGATGCGATAGACGATTTGGTCCGCCACATCATCGCCATAGCCACTTAGCCGATGGTCCAACGCGCGCGCGCGCACCATCCCCAACCGCTGCATCAGCCCCCATGAGGCCGCATTTTTTTTGACCGTATAGGCCAATATTTGGGGAAGGCCGATGGTGCCGAAACCATAGGTCAGGCTCGCCTCTGCCGCTTCGCGGGCATAGCCCTGCCCCCAAACGTCCGCGCGCAAACGCCAGCCGATTTCGACGCGGCCATCGACGGGGCTGTCCGGCCGGTTGGTGACATAGAGTCCGCAAAAGCCCAGCAATTGCGCGTCGCTTTGGCGCTCCATCAGCCAGAAACAATATCCATGCGCCGCCTGACAGGCGCACATGCGTTCATACATGGTCTGATATTGCGCCGCGCTCGCCCGGCCGCCCAGCCATTGCATAACTGCATCATCGTTTAATGCCGCCATAAAGGGCGCAACATCGCCGCTGTCCCATGTGCGAAGGCGCAGCCGCGTCGTTTCCAATATGGTTTCGGCCACGCGCCGCCCTTAGCCGTTCAGCAGGCGCGCAGCGTCAAGCGCATGGTAAGTCAGGACACCGCTCGCCCCCGCGCGTTTGAACGCGGTCAGCGTTTCAAGGATCAGCGCATCGCGTTCCGCCGCGCCGGCGGCCACCGCCGCCTCGATCATCGCATATTCGCCCGACACCTGATAGGCATAGACAGGCAGGTCGAAAGTGGTGGCAATCATCGCCACAATGTCGAGGTAGGGCAGGCCGGGTTTGACCATGACGCTGTCCGCGCCCTCATCCACATCCATTGCCACTTCGCGTAAAGCCTCCCGCGCGTTGGCGGGGTCCATCTGGTAACTGCGCTTGTCGCCTTTGAGCAGTCCGCGCGAACCCACCGCATCGCGGAACGGCCCGTAAAAGGCGCTGGCATATTTGGCGGCATAGCTCATGATCTGGACGCGGCTCTCCCCTGCATGGTCGAGCGCGCCGCGAATGGCACCAATCCGCCCGTCCATCATGTCTGAAGGGGCGACAATGTCCGCCCCCGCATGGGCGAGCGTCACCGCCTGTTGCATCAACACATCGACCGTTTCATCGTTGAGGACGTATCCGGCAGCATCAATCAGCCCGTCCTGCCCATGGCTGGTATAAGGGTCGAGTGCGACATCCGCGATAACACCAATATCATCGCCCAGCGCGTCCTTAATCGCGCGTATCGCCTGACAGACGAGGTTGTCGGGATTATGCGCCTCTGCCCCATCGGGGCTGCGCCGGTCGGCGGGCGTATTGGGGAACAGCGCGACGGCGGGAATATGCGCATCGCGTGCGGCACGCGCCTGTTCGACGATCTGGCACACCCCCCAGCGGCTGACGCCGGGCAGGCTGGCGATGGGTTCTTCGCCATCGCCGCCGGTGACGAACAGGGGCCAGATAAGGTCATGCGGCGAAAGGCTGGTTTCGCGCACCAATGCGCGGCTCCAGCCGCTGGCCCGCGTCCGGCGCAGGCGCGTTGTGGGATATATGCTCATCGGGCGAACGCTATTGCCCAAGGGCAGCCCAAGGTAAAGCGATTAGCGCGCCGCTGTTGTGGTTGCGGGCGTGGGTGTTGCAGGGACGGCTACCCCGCCGGGGCGCAGCGCGGTCAGCATATTGAGCCGCGCGCGAAAGGCGGCAAGGTCGCTGCCCGACAATATCGCCCGCGTCTGGAATCTGGCGGAGAGTGGGTTGACCGCTGTGCCATTGCGGTAAAGTTCATAGTGAAGGTGCGGCCCGGTCGACAGACCCGATGTGCCGACATAGCCGACAATCTGCCCACGCCGGACATTTTGGCCATTGGCAACCGCGATACGGCTCATATGGCCATAGCCGGTGCCAAGCCCCCCGCCATGCTGAATGCGGACATAACGGCCATATCCGCCGCGATAGCCCGCATAATCGACCCGCCCATCGCTGACCGCATAGACGGGTGCGCCAAAGGGTGCGCCAAAATCAATCCCCGCATGCATACGCACATAGCCCAAAATCGGGTGGCGACGCATACCAAAGGGGGATGTCATCCGCCCCGAAACCGGTGCGGCCAGCCCCGCGCGCTGTTGGCCAACGCCCGATGCCTCGAACCATTGGCGGTTACCCTCGACCGTCCAGGGCAACATGCGCAAGCGCGCCCGCCCGCCCTGAATCAGCCCGGCATAAAGCAGGTCGCCAAATTCGCTTTCGCCGGTTTCAGCGCGGCGGTGGGCGACGATGATGTCAAATTCATCATCGGCCCGAATGTCGCGGCTGACAGAAATCTGCCCGGCGATGACGCGCAAATAGCTTTGCACAATGCTGGGTGGCACGCCAGCCGCGCGGGCGGTGCGATAGAGGCTGCCCCCCACTTTGCCGCGAATACGCAGCGGTGTATCATCCACGGCAATCGCAATCCGGTCCATTGCCAGCGCATTGCCCTGTCGCGCCATTTCGAGCCTGAGGTCGAGCCGCGCGCGAAAGGCCAGCGATTCGAGCGGGCGCGGCTGGCTGGCCTGGGCGCGGCGGCCCAATACGATGTCAAAGCGGGTGCCGGGCGTTATATCGTCGAGCGCGATGGCATTTGAAATCATCGCCGCGACGCGCGCTGCTTCGCTGCCGCCAACGCCCGAACGTTCGAGCAGGCGGGTAAAGCTGTCGCCCTGACCCAGCGTTGCGGTCAATTCGATGCGCGGCCTCTCTGGCGCGACCGCCAGCGGCTGGACAAGGTCATTGGCCGCCATACGCCGACCGCTGTCGCCGCCCCACGCCATTGGCGCGATGACTTGCGCGCGGGCGAACTGGTAATCGCGCGGGCGCATCGGCGCTTCGCGCGCTTCAACCGGGCTGATACCCGACCACATGAAAAAGGCTGCAAAACAAAGGAACAGGAAACTCGCCATCCCGCGCCACCAATGGGTGGTGCCAATGTCCTGCCCCAGATCGGGGGTCCAATCGATGTCGTGGAACCGTTCTTCGATGCTTTGGCGCAGACTGGGCGCAGGATCCGCCGACGGCGCAAGCGCGCCCGTCGCCATCATGTCCCGGTTACGGCCCTGCAACATCGCGAAAAACATACCCCATTTGGCCGCGCACACGCGCGCTTTCGAACGGAAAATTGACCTAGGCACAACATGGTTAATGTCAATTTAAGTTGCGCCGCCCCCACGCCTCCATGCGATGAGGGTCGTCTTATGTGCGGCAAAAGGAGGGAGGGGTGCCATTTTGCCATTGGCGCATTGCCCCAGTTGCGGCAAACAGCCCCGCATGTCGCATAACCACAACCTCCCCCTGAAAGCCGTCATCGGCCCCACCAACACCGGCAAAACCCATTTGGCGGTCGAACGCATGCTTGCCCACAGCAGCGGTATAATCGGCTTTCCGCTGCGGCTCTTGGCACGCGAAATATATGACAGGGTGGTGGCCGTGCGTGGCGAAGGTGCGGCGGCGCTGGTCACCGGCGAAGAACGTATCTGGCCAGCCGGTGCGCGCTATATCCTCTCTACGGCGGAGGCGATGCCAATCCCCGATCCTGCCGATGCCCCTGCCTTTGTCGCGCTGGATGAAGCACAACTGGGCGCGGACTGTGAACGCGGCCATGTGTTTACATCACGTCTGCTGCACGCGCGCGGGCGCGACGAAACGATGATTTTGGGTTCGGGCGGGCTGCGCGGGATTTTGCGTGATCTGCTCCCCGATGCCGATATTTCGGGTCGTCCGCGTTTTTCAACGCTGCGTTATACCGGGCCTGTCAAATTGTCCCGTCTGCCCAAACGCAGCGCGATTATCGCCTTTTCGGCGGAGGAAGTTTACGAAATTGCTGAGGGGCTTCGCCGCATTTCGGGCGGTGCCGCAGTCGTGATGGGCGCATTGTCGCCGCGCACCCGCAACGCACAAGTGGCGATGTATCAGTCGGGGGAGGTGGATTATCTGGTCGCTACCGATGCGGTGGGCATGGGGCTCAACCTCGATGTGGATCATGTCGCCTTTGCCAGTCTCAACAAATTTGACGGTCAGCGCCACCGGCGGTTGACCATCAGCGAAATGGCGCAAATCGCGGGACGCGCGGGGCGGCACCAGCGCGACGGCAGTTTTGGCACTATCGGGGCAGAAACCATCCTCGACGAAGCGGAAATCGCGGCAATAGAGGAACATGCCATTCCCCCGGTCGAACGGCTATATTGGCGTGATCCTAATCCGGCGATGGACGATGTGCGCAGCCTGATGGCGGCACTGGAAACAGCGCCCACTCACCCGCGACTAATTGCTGCCCCTGCGGCCAGCGATTTACTCGCGCTCAAACGCATGGCCGATGACGCAGATGCCATGGCGCGGGTGACGGACAGTGATGCCGTGCGCCGCCTGTGGAATGTCTGCGCCATCCCCGATTTTCGCAAGGCGGGGCCGGAAATCCATGGCCGCTTGGTCACGCGGCTGTGGGGCGACCTTTCGGGTGACAAAGGGTTTGTCGATGCCGATTGGTTCCATGGCGCGCTGGCGAAAATAGACAATGTCGACGGGCCGGTGGATATATTGGCATCGCGCCTCCAAAATGTGCGTGATTTTTGCTATATTGCCCAGCGTGATGATTGGCTGGCCGATGCGCCCGCCGGGGCAGAGGCGGCGCGCGCCGTCGAACAGAAATTGTCCGACGCGCTCCATGCCGCGCTGACCGAACGGTTTGTCGACCGGCGCACCAGCGTCTTGTTGCGCGCGCTGGGGCAGGGGGCGGACGCGCTCAGCGTTGCCATTGATGACAGCGACGGCAGCGTGCGGGTCGAAGGGGAACGGATTGGCGCGCTCCACGGCTTTGCCTTTCGCGTCGATGCAGCGGCGGGCGCGCGGACGCAAAAAATGCTGCTCGCGGCGGCTGAAAAATATCTACAGGTCGAATTGGCACGGCGGGCCAGCCTGCTCGCCGCATCACAGGATGCAGCCTTTACGCTCGACCTTACCGGTGAGACGGTTGCCGTGAACTGGCACGGCATACAGGTCGCGCATCTGGTGCGTGGCCGTCATTTGGTTAGCCCGATGGTGCGCTTGTTCCCTGAACTGGCGGCATTGGATGCCAGTATTGCGGCGGCGGTAAAGGGGCGGATCGAACAATTTGTCGATCATGGCATTGCCCAGCATATGCGCGCGCTGTTGACGCTGGCATCGCGCGCCCGTGACATTGAAACCCCTGCTAATTTGCGCGCCATTTTTGCCAGCGTGGTCGAAGGTGGCGGTTTTGCGACGCGGCGATTGCTGCGCCAGGCGATCCACGCGCTAACCGCCGAAGAACGCGGCATGTTGCGCCGCGCCGAATTGCGCCCCGGTTTTGCCTATATTTTTGTGCGCAGCCTGCTGCGCCCCGCGTCGCTGCATTGGGTCGCCGCGCTCGATGCTGCATGGCATGGCCGCGCGCCGGTTCTGCCGCCCGACGGTGCGCCGGCGGTGGCACCGCGCCCAAGCGATGGCGAAGCCGTGGCGCACCTGCCCGGCTACTTCGCATTGGGGCAAAGCTGGCTGCGTATCGATATGCTCGAGAAATTGGGGGCGGATGCGCACCGGGGTCGGGCGGGGCATGTTGCGCCCAACGCGGCGACCCCTGCACCGGCAGCGCCGAGCGGCGACGCATCGGTTGAAGTTGCAGCCGATGCGCCTGCTGAAGCCGCCGAAACTGTGGCCGAAACCGCAGTCGAAAATGTGCCCGAAACCCCGCCGCATCCGCGCGCTTTTCGGATTGATCCGGCGCTCGGCCGGTCAATCGGCATGGGCTATGCCGACCGATTGCTGGCGCTCGGCGCGCTGGGCTTTCGTTCGATTGCCGCCCCGCCAGAGGATATGGCCGATGAAGCCAAAATCTGGTGGCGGTGGGATGGTCTGGCAGGCGAGGAACGGCAACGCTCTGGCCCCCGTTCCGGACAAGCTTCGGGGCAGCGTCATCGCGGACGCAAGCCGCAGGCCGAAGCTACAGGCGAGGCGACGGGTGCGCGACGCGTGCACACGCGCCACAATCGCGCGGGCGATCAACTGGCGCGCGCGCGCAAGGATGGGCAAAGCGATGGGCGCAGGGCTGACCATCAGGATCGGCCGCGCGATGGGCAGCGCCGCGACAAGTCATCAGATGGTCAGCGCCCGCGCTTTAAGGATGGACGCAGCAACGCGCGCGAACGCGAAATTGCGGCCAATTCACCCTTTGCCGCGCTCAAAGATATGATGGCCGCTGCCAAACCCGACGCGCGCGACCCGCAAAAGGTAGATGATGGTGAAACGCCCGCCGGTTGAGCCATGCTGGTGAGCGATGCTGCGATCCGCATCGACAAATTGCTGTGGTTTTTGCGAGTGGCCAAGACGCGGAGCCTAGCGCAAGAAATGGTGGCGGCGGAGCATGTGCGCGTCAATGGGCGGCGCATCGACCGCGCATCGCATGGGGTGCATGTTGATGATGTGGTGACATTTCCTTGGGGTTCGGGTGCGCGGGCCATTCGCATCGTTACCATTCCGGCCCGGCGTGGCCCCGCTATCGAAGCGCAAAGCCATTATATCGGCGTCGATACTTGACGGCGCGCCCCGCCCGCGCTTAGCAGCAGAGCTGACCAAATTGCATTTCGGGGAAATATTCTGCCATGACCTATGTCGTCACCGACGCCTGCATCCGCTGCAAATATATGGATTGCGTCGAAGTCTGCCCGGTCGATTGCTTCTATGAGGGTGAGAATATGCTCGTCATCAACCCCAGCGAATGCATCGACTGCGGGGTGTGCGAACCCGAATGTCCGGCAGAGGCAATCTTGCCCGACACCGAAAACGGGCTGGAACAATGGCTGGAATTGAACGCCACCTATTCGGCGCAATGGCCCAACATCACCACCAAAAAGGACAGCCCCGACGACGCCGATGAACATAAGGGCGTGGAGGGCAAGTTCGACAAATATTTCTCCGCCGAACCAGGTGAAGGCGACTAGTCCACGCGATCACGCGCCGCTTTGGTGCGCGCACTGGTAATTTTGTTGCTAATCTGCTAATGGAGTCGCCAACAGCTTGGCATTTCGTCTGTTTTCGACGGACGGTAGGCCGGCTGACGGATTAGCTGGGATTGGATTTTGCCATTGCCCTTGGTTCCGGGTCGCGGGTCTTCCTGCCCCCCGGCGCGATCGGGGCGGATTTGCCAAAACATCGTATCGGGCCGTTTCTGGCCGCCCCGTCATATGCCTTGCGCTTTGGCCAAGGAATGGGGCGCAACGATTTTGGGGCATTTTGAGGCCAAGATTTCCGCTCACAGCGCATCCGGTTTCGGGCAAGCGGCGCAGATCCCCCAGATCGCCGCGCGTGGAAAGGAATAAATATGTCGGCAAAGGCACATGCATTCGCGGTTGGTGATTATGTGGTGTACCCCAAACATGGGGTTGGGCGGGTGATTGACCTGCTCAATCAGGAAATCGCCGGTACCAGCCTCGAACTTTATGTTCTGCGCTTTGAAAAGGACAAGATGACGCTGCGTGTGCCGGTCAACAAGGTTGAAAGCGTTGGCATGCGCAAATTATCGTCGGACAAGACGCTGCGCGAGGCGCTCGACGTCCTTAAAACCAAGCCCAAGGTAAAGCGCACCATGTGGTCGCGCCGCGCGCAGGAATATGAAGCAAAGATCAACTCCGGCGACCTTGTATCGATTGCAGAGGTGACGCGCGATTTATTCCGCCCGGACGATCAGCCTGAACAAAGCTATTCCGAGCGGCAGATTTTCGAAGCGGCCTGCAGCCGTCTGGCGCGCGAAATCGCGGCGATGGAGGAAATCGACGAAAAGGCCGCGCAGGTCAAAATCCTCGAAATCCTCAACAAATATGCCCCGCAATTCCACCCGCCGGTGGCGGCGTAAACGCGGCAAAACAGCTGATGAAAATTGATATGAAAAGGGGGGCAAAGACCCCCCTTTTTTGTGCCTTGACGCTGCAAATGCAGCTGTATTATAATTACAATACAGCAGGGGTGGCTACATAGGATATTCGATATGCGCATCATCCATTTTGTCGCGGCTTTGGCCGCCGTGTCCACCCTGAGCGCGTGCAATGTGCTTGCCCATACCAACGACAATAGGGATGCTGCGCAGCCTAGCGGGGGGACTGCCGGCGCGCGCACCTATGCGCTGTCGGGCTTTACCGGCGTTTCGCTGGCGGGCCATGATAATGTGGTGGTGACGCATGGCGACAGTTTTGCGGTCAGCGCCAGCGGTGACGCTGCAGCGCTCGACCAGTTGATATTGCGTGTGCGCGACGGCAAGCTGGAAATTCGGCGGACGTCAGAAGGGACATTGGTGCGGTCCAAGGTGACCGTGCGGGTCACCATGCCGCTGCTCCGTTCGGCCAGCGTTGCGGGTTCGGGCAATTTACAGGCCGACCAGTTGAGCGGCGATGATGCGCGCATTTCTGTCGCCGGTTCGGGCGATGTGCGTATCGCTGCGGTTTCGGCTGACGCGCTCGATGTATCGGTTGCCGGTTCGGGGCAAGTGTATGTCGCAGGCCGGGCCGATAGCGCCGACATTTCGGTTGCGGGCAGTGGGGATGTCGACGCACCCAATTTGCAACTGGCATCCAGTTCCGTTTCGGTCGCCGGGTCGGGCAGCGTCCAGGCCCGTGTGACCGGCAGTGCCAGCATCAACATTGGTGGCTCGGGCGATGTTACGCTGACTGGCGGTGCCCAATGCGCCATTCGACGCGCGGGTAGCGGCACCGCCAACTGTAGCTAAACGATTGCATCGGGGGGCGGGCGCGGGCATGCATATGCCATGCGTGCCACCCTGCCCCTGATCGCCCTTTTGATGCTGAGCAGCGCTGCCGATGCCAATAGTCGGCGCATCGGCCTCACCAGTTTTGAATCTCTGGTGGTGGTCGGCGATATCGTCGTCGATGTGGTGCCCGATTACCGCATCGGGGCGGTGGTGGATGCATCGCGCGACGCAATTGAGCGGCTGGAAATGAACGTGCAGGAACGCACGCTGACTATCCGCATTGGCAATGATGGGCCATATGGCGTCAGCAATGCGCACGTCGGGCCGGTGCATGTCCGGCTCAGCGCGCAGAATTTGCGGCAGATTACGCTGCTGGGTTCGGGCATTTTGCATGTCGCGCGGCTGGAGGGGGAGGATGTACGCATCCGCCTGAACGGGGCGGGGGAGGTTGCAGCAACCATCCCTGCGGGCGCGAATGTCAGCGTGGTCAGTGCAGGTGCAGGGACGGTGCAATTGACGGGACGTGCCGATGGTTTGACCGCGAACGTCAGCGGGCCGGGGGCGATAGATGCATCCGCTCTGACGGCGCGCGACTTAACCCTGCGTGCCAGCGGGACGGGCAGCAGCCGTTTCACAGCATCGCGCAGTGCCACTCTGACGGTGACGGGCGCTGCCAATGCCAGCGTTGTTGGCCGCGCACGCTGCACCATTTCCAACATGGGGGCGGGCAGCGTGACGTGCGAAAATACTGCGCGCGGTGCGCTGCCGGGTAATTAATCGGGCGCTCGGCCTGCGCCATGCGCGTCATCCATCACCCCATCTTGTCTACCCCGTGAGTGCAGGGATGAAAAAATGCAGGGCTTCCCCGCTACATGCGTTCGGCGCTGGCGACGACATCTGCCGCGCGGAGCGCGGACATGATGCTCATCAGATGGTGGACGTCGCTAACCTCCAGATCCAGTTGGAAACTGTGGAATCCCCCTTCGCGTGATGCCTGTTTCAACGTTACTATATTGGCACGTTGGCGCGCGATAATCCCCGCCATTTCGGCCAATGTGCCCGGTTCATCGCGTACCACCACCATCACGCGCGCGGTGCCTCCTTCGCTATCCGAACGCCAGCGCACGTCGATCCAGTCGGCATCTTCGCCGCTCGCCAATGCATCGCAGTCGATCGCGTGAATCTCTATCCCCTCATCGGGGCGGGCGAGCGCGACGATACGGTCGCCGGGCACGGGGTGGCAACATTGGGCGAGTGTATAGCCAACCCCCGGCGTCAACCCCTCTATCGTGATCGGGCGGCGGCCCTCTATGCCAATGCCCTTGCGCTTCATGTCGGCGACGATGCCGGGGACGAGTGCGTCCATCACCTCCCCTTCGCGCAATCGCTGCCGCCCGATGGCAAAATGCAGATCATCGACACGCTCGAGTTTGAGGCGCGCCAGCGCTGCCTTGACCGCCTTGTCGCCCACTTTGACCGGTAGACGCGCCTTTATGTCGGAGAACAGCCGCGCGCCGAGCGCCATCGCCTCCTCCCGCTCCTTTTGCCGGACATGGCGGCGGATGGCGGCCCGCGCCTTGCCTGTCACGACAAAGCCCATCCAGCTTTGCTGCGCGGTCTGCTGGTCGGATGTCAGCACCTCCACCGTGTCGCCATTGGCAAGGATGGTGCGCAGCGGCACCATCCGGCCATTGACCTTGGCCCCCACCGTCTGGTCGCCCAGCCGCGTGTGGACGGCATAGGCAAAATCAATCGGTGTGGCCCCCTTGGGCAATTGGTGGAGTGCCCCCTTGGGCGTAAAGGCAAAGATGCGATCCTGATACATCGCCATACGCGTATGTTCGAGCAACTCCTCCGCATCGTCCGCTTGGTCGAGGATTTCGACAAGGTCGCGGATCCAACCCGCCTGCCCGTCGGGGCGCGTCCCTTGCTTATAGGCCCAATGCGCCGCCAACCCATATTCGCCCTGCTGGTGCATGGCGCGGCAACGTATCTGGATTTCGACGCGCATATTTTCGCCGCGCATCACGGTGGTATGCAGCGATTGATACCCATTGCGCTTGGGGGTTGAGATGAAATCCTTGAAACGACCGGGCACCATTTTCCAGCGTGTGTGGATATGGCCGAGCGCGCGGTAACAATCCTCCACATCTTCGGTGATGACGCGAAAGGCCATGATGTCGGTCACCTGTTCAAAACTGACATGGCGTTCCTGCATCTTGCGCCAGATGGAATAGGGGTGTTTGGCGCGCCCGTTCACCTCCACTACCATGCCATGGGCGGACATTAGGTCGCTGATTTCATGGCTGATCCGTTCAATGCTTTGGCTGCCGCCCTTGGTCAGCTTGTCGAGCCGCCCCATGATGGATTCAAAGGCTTCGGGTTCCAGTTCCTTGAATGCCAGCAACTCCATCTCGCGCATAAACTCATACATGCCGATGCGTTCGGCGAGCGGCGCAAAAATATCCATCGTCTCCCGCGCTATGCGGCGGCGCTTTTCCTCCGACGCGATGAAATGGAGCGTGCGCATATTATGCAGCCGGTCAGCCAGCTTGACGAGCAGCACGCGAATATCATCCGACATGGCGAGCAGGAATTTGCGCAGATTTTCAGCCGCCTTTTCCCGTTCGGTTTCGGCGGCGGCCTGTTGCTGTTCGATTTTCGACAATTTGGTGACGCCATCGACCATCCGGGCAATTTCGGTACCAAACAGCCGCTCAATCTCCTCCGCCGTGGTCAGCGTGTCTTCTAATGTGTCGTGCAACAGTGCGGTGACGATAGTCTGTTGGTCAAGCTTTAGGTCAGTCAATATCCCTGCAACTTCAACTGGATGGCTGAAATATGGGTCGCCGCTCGCCCGTTTCTGGCTGCCGTGCATCTGGACGGTAAAAACATAGGCACGGTTGAGCAGTGCCTCGTCCGCGTCTGGGTCATATTCCTTGACCCGTTCAACCAGTTGATATTGCCTCAGCATCAACACTAATTTGGCGATAGCGCGGCTGGGCGCAACCGCTTTATCATGGGCAACCCCTGCGCAGACCGGCCAAGCGTTGCCCAAGTGCAACAAAGCGCTTGGGATTTGCGGCTTTTGAAGGCAATATAGCCCGCATGGAAAAGCTGCGCGAACAATTGGTTGATCATGAGCTTTGCGGGTTGCCCGCCGCTCTGGAGGCGATGGGCGAACGCTGGTCGTTCATGATTTTGCGCGCCGCATTCAATGGCGTCCATCATTTCGAAGAATTTCAGAGCGAATTGTCGATCGCGCGCAACATTTTGTCCAACCGGCTGCAACGGCTGGTCGCGCACGGCATTTTGGAACGGGCCGCGATGCTGTGTGACCGCCGCAAAATTTGTTATCGGCTGACCGAAAAGGGGTTGGATCTGCTGCCGACGATGGTGGCGCTGCGCCAATGGGGCGAGAAATGGGGTTCGGGCGTCCCCTCCACCCCGGTGCTGGTTGACGCGCGCGATCACCAGCCGGTGCGTCCCGTCGTGTTGCAAGCGCATGATGGCCGGGCGCTCAGCAAGCAGGATCTGCTGTGGATGGATGTAGATGCGGTACGCCCGCTGGCGGAGGCACCACCCCCCCAACGCGCCATCGGCGAAAATATCGGCGTTGCTGCGGGCTGATTTCGTATGACCGCTCTGGTCAATTCACCCCCCCTCGAACGCCCCCAGCCCTTTTTCGATGACAAGGTGCGCGCATTTTGGACGCTGCAAAGCCTTGGCTGGGCAGGGTGGTTCGTGCTGCGTGCCGCATCAGGCTTTGCCAACGGACAGGCGATTGCATTCCTCATCCCGCTCATCGTTTCGGCGATCACCGGATTTTGTTTGACCGCATTATTGTCGCTGCTGTTCCGGCGGATGATGCACGAACGCGCCTTTTTGATGTGGCCGATTTCGCTTCTCGGCATTGTGGTGGCGACGCTGATTTACAGTTTCATCGACGCATCGATGGTGGTGTTGCAACCGGGCGTTGCGCTGGTTGCCTTTACCCAATTATTTGTTGGTGCGGTGTATCTTGATGCGGTGACGCTGGCGGCATGGTCGTCGCTCTATTTCGCGATCAATTATTTTCTGCGCGTCGAACAGCAAATTGACCAGATGGCCGCGCTCGAAAGTCAGGCGACGGCGAGCGCGCTCGCCATGCTGCGCTATCAGATCAACCCGCATTTCCTGTTCAACACGCTCAACAGCATTTCAACACTCGTCCTGTTAAAACAAACCGAACCAGCCAACGCCATGCTCTCCCGCCTGTCGACATTTTTGCGCTATACTTTGGCCAATGAACCGACCGCCGAAGTCGCGCTGGCGCAAGAGGTGGAGACGCTCAAACTCTACCTCGACATCGAAAAAATGCGTTTTGAGGATCGTCTGCGGGTCAATTTTGACATTGATCCACGCGTGGCGCGGGCGGGCCTCCCCTCCCTCCTCCTCCAGCCGATCATCGAAAACGCGATTAAATATGCGGTGACCCCGTCCGAAACTGGTGCGGACATAGAGGTGCGCGCGCAACTGGTCGGGCAAAATGTGCGTATCATCGTTTCGGACAGCGGTTCGGACTTGCGCGGCGGCGCGGCGCTCGCCACCCCATCAACCGGGGTTGGCCTGCCCAATATCCGCGACCGGCTGATCCAGGCATATGGCGATGCGCAAAGTTTTGACGCGCGCATGGCGGACAATGGCTTTGTCGTGACGATAGAGCTGCCATGCCGTATATTGGACAATGCGCCGGGGGTCGCGGCGACAGAGGAAAGGCAGAAATTAAGCGCATGACCATCCGCACCATCCTTGTCGATGATGAAAGCCTCGCTACACAGGGGCTGATGCTCCGGCTGGAGGCGCACGCCGATGTGGAAATTATCGACACCGCGCAAAATGGCCGCGAAGCCATCCGCAAGATAAAGACCCACAAGCCTGATCTGGTGTTCCTCGACATTCAAATGCCCGGTTTTGACGGTTTTTCGGTGGTGCAGGGACTGCTCGATATCGAACCGCCGCTGGTGATTTTTGTGACCGCATTTTCTGATCATGCCATCCGCGCTTTTGAGGCGCAGGCGGTCGATTATCTGATGAAGCCGGTGGAGCCTGAACGACTGGCCGATGCGCTCGAACGGGTGCGCACCCGCCTCAGCCACAAAAAATCGGCCGAGGAGGCGGAACGGCTGAAGGGCGTGCTTGCCGAAGTTGCCCCCGAGGCTGCCGAACAAATCGCCGCCGAAAGTGATGAAACAGCGCCAGTGGTCGGCCGCTTTGAAAAGCTCATCAACATCAAGGATCGTGGGCAGATTTTCCGCGTCGATGTCGATAGCATCGAACGGATTGACGCGGCGGGCGATTATATGTGCATCTATACCGCCGACAATAGTCTGATCCTGCGTGAAACGATGAAAGATCTGGAAAAAAGGCTCGACCCGCGCGTGTTCCAACGCGTCCACCGTTCGACCATCGTCAATCTGGGGTTGGTGCGCCAGGTAAAGCCGCACACCAATGGCGAATGTTTTCTGGTGCTCGAATCGGGCACACAGGTAAAGGTGTCGCGCTCCTACCGGGACGTGGTGGCGCGCTTCGTGCATTAAATACGCGCAGCTTCACCGTTTTCCGGCAAAAAAATCCCTGAGCAACGCTGTTGATTCCGCCGCCAATATATCGCCATATATTTCGGGCCGATGGTGGATGGTCGGCTGCGTAAATAGGCGCGGCCCGTGGACGATTGCGCCGCCCTTGGCATCCTCCGCCCCATAATATAGCCGCGCGATCCGCGCATGGGCGATGGCCCCTGCGCACATGGCACAAGGTTCGAGCGTCACCCACAGCGCGCAATCGACCAGCCTGTCGCTGCCCATATGTTGGGCGGCGGCGCGGATTGCCGCGATTTCGGCATGGTGGCTGGGGTCATGGCGCCCGCGCGGGGCGTTCGCCCCTTCGCCGATAATTGCCCCTTTGTGGACGATGACCGCGCCCACCGGCACTTCGCCCGCGCGCGCGGCGGCGTCGGCGAGCGCCAGCGCGCGGCGCATTGGGAACAGTGGGTCGGTGATGGACATTAGCCTTCATAACCGCCAAAAAGCCGCACGTCATGCGCGCCTTGCGCTTGACTCGGTGCAATGCGCGCTATAGTGGCGCGGCTTTCCGGCAATAATCTCAGCCAAGGGTTTTCAATCATGTCGCGCATTTGCGAACTGACCGGCAAGGGCCGTCAGGTGGGCCACAATGTTTCCCACGCCAACAATAAGACCAAGCGCACGTTCCTGCCGAACCTGCACAATGTCACCTTGATGTCCGATGTCATGGGCCAAAGCTATCGCCTGCGCGTTTCGACGCACGGGTTGCGTTCGGTCGAACATGTCGGCGGGCTCGACAATTGGTTGCTCAAGACCAAGGACGAAGACCTGAGCCTGCGGGCACGCCGCCTAAAGCGCGACATTGGCAAAAAGGCTGCCGCCGCCGCTTAAGGCAGGTCATGCAAATTTCAAGGGCGGTTCCCCTATGGGAGCCGCCCTTTTGCTGTAGCGAAGCGGCGCGCATTTTTGCTGAATATTAAGCAACAAAATTGTTCAGCATCCAATCAGAGCGCGCGCCCTAATTCTTCCCACAAGCTCCCAAAAGGGGTGGTGATAGGAGAAGAAAGATGCTGATTCGCAAATCCTTGCTTGGTCTTGCCGCTGCCGCCAGCGTCGTCGGCGCCTTCGCCGCCACCCCGGCGATTGCGGGCAGGCATGACCGTGGCCATCGCTACGAACGCACCTATGACGCCAACTATGGTCAGGGCTATCGCTATGATGGCAATAATGATCGGCGTTATGATCGGGGCTATGACCGCAACTACGACCGCAATTACGACCGGCGCTACGACAACCGCTACGACAACCGCTACGACAATCGTTACGACAATCGCGGCTATGATCAGCGGTATGATAATCGTTACAACGACCGCTATAATGACCGGCGCTATCGCTGCGACAATGGCACCGGCGGCACGATAATCGGCGGCGTAGTTGGCGCCGCGGCGGGCAGCGAAGTTGCAGGCCGGCGTGGGGATCGCACCGCAGGCGCGATTATCGGCGGGGTGATCGGTGCCATTGCGGGCCGCGCCATCGACCGATCGAACAGCAACTGCCGCTAATAATTCAGCTTACCCATGTCATCCTGACCCTGGTCCGGCGGGGATGATATGGCTGGGGGGAGGTGGCTGGAACCACCCCCCCCAAATTTGTTTGCGTGCGTCATTTGCGCGCGCCTATTGCCACCTGTGCGCCCCTACTTTATCGCTGCGGCCAAGTCCCGGTGCCAGCATGTGGCATCGGTGGGAATGATTGGACTTGTCCATGGCGGACAGACGGGGGTTTTTGGGCACAGGTGACGCGCGCGCGCGCGGCGCGACATATCGCGGCCCTCCCGCCCGAATGCAGCATCATGGCGGCGTGCCGATTATCGCCGCGCTTGACCTTGGTACCAATAATTGCCGTTTGCTGATCGCCCGCCCCGAGGGGGAGGAGTTCACGATCATCGACGCCTATTCGCGCATCGTCCGGCTGGGTGAAGGATTGGCCTTGACCGGTGAATTGTCGCGCGCCGCGATGGCGAGGGCGATGGATGCGCTTAGCCATTGTGCCGACAAATTACGTCGCAGACGGGTGAGCCTGTCGCGTTCGGTGGCGACAGAGGCGTGCCGACAGGCCGTCAATGGCGGTGAATTTATCGCGCGGGTGGCCAGTGAAACGGGCATTTTGCTCGATGTCATCAACCCGAAGGAGGAGGCACGACTCGCCGTCCTCGGCTGCCACCGCCTCCTTTCGCCGGGTGATGGGCCAGCGCTCATTTTCGACATTGGTGGTGGCTCTACCGAATTGGTGTTGGTCGATGACGGACCAGATGGCCCGGTGATACGCGACTGGTTGTCGCTGCCATGGGGTGTTGTATCGTTGACGGAGGCAGAGCGCCATGCCGACGACAGCGCCGAAACACGCGCGGCGGCCTATGGCGCAATGCGTGCGCGCGCACGTTCAGGTTTTGCCGAATTTGCCGCGCGGATTGCCCCGTTGCATGGCGGGCTTGCCAGCTGTCGCTTGCTGGGCACCAGCGGCACGGTGACGACACTCGCCTCCATGCACCTCCAGCTGCCCAGCTATGATCGTTCGCGCGTCGATGGGTTGATCGTTGAAAGTGCCGATTTTCTTGCCCTTTGTCAGGGCTTGGCGATGCGCAGCCTGGCTGAACGCGAAACCCTGCCCTGCATCGGACGCGAACGGGCGGATCTGGTCGTCGCGGGCTGCGCCATTTTGCACGAGATTTGCGCCATATGGCCGAGCGAAATGCTCCATGTCGCAGATCGCGGGGTACGCGAAGGGGTGCTGCGCGAAATGGTCCGCTTGCAATTATCCCCCACGGGGACGAGGCGGGGGCGATGAGCGCGCGCGGCAGCAAAAGTGGGACGACAAGGGTGAAGACCGCGCGCAACCGCACTGCGGCATCCACCCGTTGGCTGGCGCGTCAGCTCAACGACCCCTATGTCAAACGCGCCAAGGCGGAGGGGTATCGCAGCCGCGCCGCCTATAAATTGATCGAACTCGACGAAAAATATGCCTTGCTCAAGGGGCGGCGCGCCATCGTCGATTTGGGGGTTGCGCCGGGTGGTTGGGCGCAGGTGGTGCGCAAAATGGTGCCCGATGCGCGTATCGTTGGTATTGACCTCCTCCCCACCGATCCCATCGCCGGGGCTGAATTTTTGACCATGGATTTCATGGATGATGCCGCCCCGGATGCGATTATGGAACTGCTCGGCGGTGCGCCCGACCTCGTCCTATCCGACATGGCGGCGAACACCGTCGGCCACCCGCAGACCGACCATTTGCGCACCATTGCGCTGGCAGAGGCGGCGGCGGATTTTGCGATAATGATGTTGCAACCGGGCGGTGCTTTTGTCGCCAAAGTTTTTCAAGGCGGCACCAGCGGCGACCTCCTCACCCTGCTCAAGAAAAATTTCACCAGCGTGCGCCACGCCAAACCGCCGTCGAGCCGCAAGGGCAGCCCCGAATTATTCGTCGTCGCGCTGGGCAAGAAAGCTTAGCGTTCGACCCTAATTCGCCCGTGCCTCCGCAATCGCTGCTTTCAGCGAATCATAACCAACCGCACCCACCAATAATTTATCGCCAACGATGAATGCGGGCGTTGCGCTCAGCCCCAGTGAACGTGCAGCCCCAACATTGCGCCGCAATTCATTGGTGATGCCGGGGTCATTCAGCGCGGCCGTGCTGGCGTTGAGGTTGAACCGGCTGGCAATTTCGCTGCGCGCTGCGGCATTGGGCGGGGCAGCAGCGAACAGGGCCTGATGGACGTTCATATATCGCCCGCTTCGTGCGGCGATCAGCGCGAGCCGTGCCGCAGCCTCACTATCGGCGGACAATATCGGAAACTCACGGAAAACCAGTTTCAACCGGCGATCTTCGGCAATCAGCCGTTCAAGGTCAGGTTCGCTGGCGCGGCAAAAGGTGCAGGCATAATCGGTAAAGACGACCAGTGTGACATCGCCGTCCGCCGCACCCGCCCATGCGCCCGAAAACGGCCGTTCCAGTGCGTCGCGATTCTGACGGATGATTTCGCTCACCCGCCGATGTTCGAGCCTTTCGACTGCTTGGGGGATGATTTCCGGATGTTCGAGCAGATAGTTGCGGACGATATTTTCGGTCGCCGCGCGGTTGATGCCGCTCCACTGGCTGCCAAATAACGCGCCACCCAGAAACAGAGCCGCGCCAATCGCTATCCAGCTTGCCGGATGGGCAAACCATGGGCTGGGCCATCCGCCCGGCAGGCGGTGGGCGGGGGATGCGCCGCCGCCGCCATTGCCACCGCCACTTGTGCCGCCCCCGCTTGGTGGATCGCTGGCTATGGGCGCAGGGTCGGGGTGCGGGCTGGACACCGATGGCGCTGGTGCCGCATCAGGGTTGGCGACTGCCGTCGGGGCTGGCGCTGTGCTGGCTGGCGTGTCGCCAAACAGTGGCAAGCTGCCGCCTGCGTTGCTTGTCGTGCTGCTCGGCGCTGCTGCATCCTCGGCCAATAATATTTCCAGCGCGGATGGTGGCTGTGTGCCGCGCTGGGGCGCTATATCGGCAATTGGAGTCGCGACAATCGCGCGCTTGCCGCCCTTGACGATGGCATTGCCCGCGCCCTTGACCCCGCGCTGCGCGGTGTCGCTCAATTTGCTGGCGGCGGCGCGGACGTGCGGGCTGGCGGTGGCGATTGCATCTTGGGTTGCTTTGGCGGCGCGGCGGCCCGCGCTGGAAAGAGCATTGGCCGTTGCCCGTGCCCCGCGCGCCGCCATTTCAGCGCCCTTGGCCCCTGCTTCGCGGCTGCGACGGGGGATTTCGGCACGTTCAATGGCTTGGCCCGCCTGCGCGACGATGGCGCGCGCGCGGGCAGTGGCATCGTCTTTGTCATCACCGCTCTCAGGCCGGGCAATTGGGCGGGCCAATAATTCTGCCGCGCTCAAATCCTCGGTTGCGCGCGGGGGTGCCGCCGGCTTCGTCGCGGCATTGCGCGTGGGCAGCGGGGCAGGGCGTTGCACACTAGGGCCTTCGCCTTCCCCGTCGCGCCGCCACGGTTGATAATGCTGCTCGCCGTCCGACCCGTCGGCATTGTCCGTTTCGCGACCCATGATCGTCCTTATGTTGAAAGAGGCTGCCCTTTTAAGAAGCGTCTGTAACGCCCAATTGCAACCCGCCGCGCCGCCCCCGGTTGTTGCGCCGCTCTTCCTCCAGCCGCGCGCGCGCGACCAGCGAAATATCTTGCGCCCGCAACCAATCAGGGCTGCCGACGGGCAAACCCGCCATCGCCGCTTCGGATGCCTGTAGCGCGGGGGCAACGGCGCCTGTCAATAATTGCTGTTCGGCACTGGCGAGGCGCGCGCGTGGTTCATCGCCATTATGCGCATAAACGATGCCCAATTGATACCAAGCAAAGGGGTTGTCATTGTCCCGCGCCACCGCCGCGCGCAGCACCCTTTCTGCCTCGGCAAATTGGGCCGGATCCTCGGTCGCGATCAGCGCATGGCTGAACAATGTGGCGATGAGAGGCGAGCCATCGCTTGCCGTCACCGCTTGGCGCAGGGGGGCGATGGCATCGGCCGGACGTCCTGATTCGAGCAGAATTTGCCCCTCCAGCTCCAGAAAATAGGGGTCATTGCCGTTGCGCGCGACGAGGGTATTTGCCTCCTGCAACGCCTCCGCCGGGCGGCCAGAACGATGATAGGCGTAGGCGCGAGCATAATGGGCGGGCACGCTGTCATCGGTGACGGGATAGCGTTGGAGCGTCAGGCGCGGTTCGCTGATATAGCCTATCAACTTGGCGCGCACGCGTTGAAAACGTTCCTCCAGCGCCGGGTCGGTTGTGTGGTTCCACGCCGGATCATGGCTATAGGCGTCGCGCAGAAACTGGATGCGGTCCCCCGACAATGGGTGGGTGCGGGCATATGCCTGAGCATCATCCTGCGGCACATTATACCGCATTTCGAGGTTGAGGAGCTTCTGGAAAAATTCGATCGACCCTTGCCCGCTGACGCCTGCTGCGGACAAATAACGCGCGCCCGCAGCATCGGCGGTTGCTTCTTGCACCCGGCTGTAGGCGAGATAGCTGCCGATCGCCGCCTGTTGTCCGGCGGCCAAAATCCCCATCCCTGCTTCACCGCCGCCCGCTGCCATCGCCGCCGCGCCGAGGAGGAGGGAGAGGAGCGCAATCCCTGATGCCTTTTCAATGCCGTCGGTGCGCACCGCGTGGCCGCCAGCGACATGCCCCAGTTCGTGGGCGATGACCCCTTGCACCTGGTTGGCATTGTCCGCATTTTCGATGAGGCCGGTGTGGAGATAAACCACCTGTCCACCCGCGACAAAGGCGTTGATCGACGGGTCGTTTATCATGACGATGCGGACATCGTCGGGCTGTAACCCGGCTGCGCGAATCAGCGGGTTGGAAATGTCATTGAGCAGCACCTCTGTTTCTGCATCGCGCAGGATCGATTGGGCCAGCAGAGGTTGTGTGGCGAAACCGGTGAGCGCGACCAGCGCAAGCAGATAGGCGAACAGCTTCATCCCGCCGATCATAGTCCCAATTTGGCGGCGGGCCAAATGGCTTTGTGCGCGCCGTTGATACGCCCCCATATCAACCACCTATGTCCAGAAAGAAAAAGAAATAGAGGATGGTCTGTTCGCGCGTCAGCCCATCAACCCTGCCCAGCGACCGACCCGATCCGTCATATATGCGATCCCCATCCATACGCCCCAGGCTGCGCCCTGATGCGTCGTAGAAGCGGTCGCCATCGACCCGGCCGAGCGAGCGGCCCGATGCGTCATAAATACGCTCGTCATCGATCCGGCCCATATTGCGTCCCGACGCGTCATAAACGCGCGTCCCTTCGCTGCGGCCAAGGCTTCGCCCGCTGCTGTCATATATGCGTGTCCCATCGACCCGGCCTATGGCCTGCCCGATGCGTCATAGACGCGCTGCGCGGCGAGGGGCGCAGCAATCGGCCAAGCCATGGCCAGCATCGCCAGCCCGAATATCATCCCGTATCGCATTCAGGGCGCTCCCTTTGGTGGTGCGGCACCATCGTTGCTTCGGCCTGAACCGATGGTGAAGCCGGCGCCATCCTAGCAGAGCCCGAAACGGAAACGGCCCTGCCATTTGGGGCAGGGCCGGATCCGTTTTGCAACTGTCTGAACGCGGGCTTGGCCGGGTCAGTTAGCCAAAGGTTTTTTGCCACCAGCCGCGACGGCGCGGGGCTGCGGTATCCGCCGCTTCGCCATCAACAGTCGCAGCCACGGGCGCTGCGACTTCGGCCTCGACTGGTGCCGTAACCGTTTCGTCCGCCTTCTTGCGGGTGCGTCGGGCGGGTTTTGTCGGCACCGGTTCAGCCGGTGCATCCGCAACGGTGGCGGCCAATTCCTCGCTTGCCGCCTTGGCTTTGCGCGGCGCGCGCTTGGGCTTTGCGGGGATTTCCTCGGCTGCCTCGGCATCGCCCGGCGTTGCAACTTCGGTCACCCCCGTCGCGGCTTTGCGGCTGCGGCGTTTCGGCTTGGCTGGCGCTTCGACCTGCCCTGCGGCATCATCATCAGCGCTGACCGGCGCATCAGCGAGCGGGGCGGCACCATCGTCCGGCACATCAGTGGCCACTTGACCACCGCCTTCACGCTCCCGCCGCGCACGGCCACCGCGACGTCCGCGACGGCGACGGCGCGCCTTGCCATCGTCATCACCATTGCCCCCTTCACGGGTTGCCCCATGGCCATCGCCATCGCTGCTGGGCCTGTCATCCGACGCTTCGCCCGCATCATCGCGATGATCGCCATCATCCCCGGCGCGACCATCTTGATCGCGCGCATCGCGACGCTGGCCGCCGCGCCGTCGCCGCCGCTTGCGCCCATTGCGGTCGCCTTCGTGCGTGTCGCGGCGCGATGTGTCATCCGGCTCGTCACTGTCATCGTCGTCGAAATCCGGCTCGTCGGTGTCATCGTCTTCCAAGTGATGGATTGGCGCAAAGTCGGGCCGCCGTTCAGGTGGCGGACCAGACCCCTCAACGTTCATTCGCGCGCCCTCGGCCTCTCCATCGGGCAGGACGTCGATATGCACGCCGTAGCGCGCCTCTATTTCGGCGAGTTCTGCACGCTTGTTGTTGAGGACATAGATGGTCGCTTCTTGGCTGGCGCGCAGGACAAGCCGGCTGAAACGGCCGCGTGCCGCCTCTTCTTCAAGCAGACGCAGCGCACTAAGTCCCGCCGAACTGGCGGTGCGGACAAGGCCGGTTCCCTCGCAATGCGGGCAAGCGCGCGTTGATGCCTCCAGCACCCCGGTGCGCAGGCGCTGGCGGCTCATTTCCATCAGGCCAAAGCCCGAAATACGCCCAACCTGAATCCGCGCCCGGTCATGTTTCAGCGCATCGCGCATCGCCCGTTCGACCTTGCGGACATGGCTGCCCACTTCCATGTCGATAAAGTCGATGACGACCAGCCCTGCCATGTCGCGCAGCCGCAATTGGCGCGCGATTTCATATGCGGCTTCTAAATTGGTGTTGAGCGCGGTTTGTTCGATATTATGTTCTCGGGTTGAACGGCCCGAGTTGATGTCGATGCTGACCAGAGCCTCGGTCGGATTGATGATGAGGTAACCGCCCGATTTCAACTGCACCAGCGGTTGGTACATCGCCGATAATTGATCCTCTGCACCATAGCGTTGGAACAAGGACACGGTGTCGCCATAATGTTTTACCCGCCGCGCATGGCTGGGCATCAGCAATTTCATGAAATCCTTGGCGGCGCGGTAGCCCTCATCACCCTCCACCAGAACTTCGTCGATATCGCTGTTGTAAATATCGCGAATCGCCCGCTTGATAAGGTCGCTGTCCGAATGGATCAGCGCGGGTGCTTCTGACTTCAGGGTTTGTTCGCGAATTTCATCCCACAGGCGGGCCAGATAATCAAAGTCGCGCTTAATTTCGGTTTTGGTGCGCTCCATCCCCGCGGTGCGCACAATACAGCCCATGCTGGGCGGCAGGCCCAGATCATCAATGACCGATTTCAGCCGCTTACGGTCGCTCGCCGAATTAATCTTGCGGCTGATACCGCCACCATGGCTCGAATTGGGCATGAGGACGCAATAGCGGCCCGCAAGACTGAGGTAGGATGTCAGCGCCGCACCCTTGTTGCCGCGCTCTTCCTTGACCACCTGCACCAGCAACACCTGACGGCGGCGGATGACGTCCTGAATCTTGTACCGGCGGTGGGGTGAACGGCGATAGGCAGCATCGTCGCCACCTTGTCCGGCCTGCCCATTTTGGTCACCGCGCGCGCGGCCACGCCGGCGACCGCGCCTTTCGCGTGGATTAGTTTCGGCGCTGGTGTCATTGACCGCTTCACCGCCATCTTCACCGGCACCGTCATTATCGGCGCCATTATCGTCGTCGCTGTCGCCATGCATGTCGCCATCGGCCAGATCATCGCCGTCATAGGCTTCATCACCCTCATCGCCGTCGAACGGCGGGGGAGGGGTGACATCTTCCACATCCCCCTCCAGCTCCTCCATATCCTCGTCCGCACGCATCGCGGCGTCGGCAGCAGCCTGTTCGGCCAGATCGCGCATCAATGCTTCGCGGTCTTCCTTGGGGATTTGGAAATAATCGGGGTGGATTTCGCTGAACGCCAAAAATCCATGGCGATTGCCGCCATATTCAACAAAGGCTGCTTGTAACGACGGTTCGACCCGCGTCACTTTGGCTAGATAGATATTGCCTTTGAGCTGTTTATGCTCAGCCGATTCGAAGTCAAATTCCTCGATCCGGTTTCCTTTGACGACGGCAACGCGGGTTTCCTCCCGGTGCCGTGCGTCGATCAACATACGCGTGGACATGTAAAATTCTCCGGCTCCGCCGCCCGCACCATTGGGGCGGGGCGGAAGGAGCGATTAAGGCGGCGCGCGCTGCCAGCGGTGGGGCGACCCGTTGGGCCGTGTCCGCACGCGCCAAAATTGGCGGCGGCATCGAAACTAAAGTTTGGGAATGGCCGGTGTCTGCCACCTGCCGGCTATGTGGATAAAAGGGTGCGCGCGCACCGCCCAAGCCCTGCATCTGTCCAGCATCGCCGGTCAGTGAAGGGGTAAAATGGACGGGCATTCGCTCTCTTTCGGTTCGATGGCGATGAAGGCCCGTTTGAAACGGCGCGCTCGTCACCAGCAAATTTCGTCATCCCGGCCAGATAGTGGCGCATCGGCGCGGCACAGGCGCGGGACACCCCACTGCTAGCAGTCAAAGCCGCGTGGGGCAACAGGCGGGGCGTTGGTCGCGTGCGAATCATGCCCAACGCCGCATTAACCTGTTTCATGAAGCGTGAATTACCGCCGCGCGTGCCAATGGGGGCAGGATTGGCGCGCTGCGAAAGGTGCAATTCACCCTTCGGGTTTGTCGCCAATGCCAGTTTTTGGGGCCGGTGCAACGCATGACAAAGCGACACTCGACGAAGGCAGGGTTAATTCGCCATAAGGGCAAGGTGCTAAGCCTGTTTGCCCTTGCCGCTGCCATATTTCCCTTATCGCCCGCACTTGCCGGCGTGCTGACAGCTGTGGAGGTGAGCGGCAATGACGTCACGCTCAGCTTTGACGCGCCGGGCGGCGAGGTTGCGGCGCTGGCGCTT
>CALFXW010000005.1 GCA_937957805.1 uncultured Sphingopyxis sp. | reverse complement strand
CCAGCCGATCTAGTCGAAGAAGTGACGCGGATTATCGGTTTTGACGCGATCGCGTCGGTGCCATTGCCGCGTGCACCCGGCGTTGCAAAGCCAACCGCAACGCCTGCCCAAATCACCGAACGGCGCGTGCGCCGCGCCGCCGCCGCGCTCGGCTTTGCAGAGGCGGTGACATGGAGCTTCATTGGGGAAAAGGAAGCAGCATCGGTCGGTGGCGGTGCCCACAGCCTTGCCAACCCCATGAGTGAGGATTTGCGCGTGATGCGCCCGTCGCTCCTTCCCGGCCTGCTGTCGGCCGCCGCGCGCAACCTGCATCGCGGCGCAACCTGCATCCGTCTGTTCGAACTGGGGCGGCGTTATCTGGCGGACGGGGAGCACCCGACCCTCACCCTCCTGATGGCGGGTGAAGCCGACGCGCGCAGTTGGGACGGCGGCAAGGCCGAGCCGTTCGGCCCCTTTGATGCCAAGGCTGCCGCGCAAAGCCTGCTCGCCACCGCTGGCGCGCCGGTCGACAAATTATTGCTGATGGCCGCAGAGGGGGATGGCATCTGGCACCCGGGCCAATCGCTGTCGCTACGGCTCGGCCCCAAGGCGGTGCTGGCCGAAGCGGGCGCACTCCACCCCGCGCTGACCCGTGCCTTTGACGTTGGCGGGCCGGTGATGGCGGTGAATATCTACCTCGACGCGCTGCCAACACGGCGTGCAAGCGGCCCGGCGCGCGATGCCTTTGCCCCGCCCGCGCTGCAAAGCGTGACGCGCGATTTTGCCTTCATCGTTCCCGAAAATCTGGTCGCGGGCGATCTGGTGCGCGCGATCAAGGGCGCCGACAAGGTCAATATTGTCGGCGCGCGGATTTTTGACCGCTTCGCCAAGGATGGTCAGGTCAGCCTTGCGGTCGAAGTGAATTTGCAGCCCATCGACAAAAGCTATGATGAGGCAGGGTTAAAGGCGATCAGCGACAAGGTTGTGGCTGCCGCTGCCAAACTCGGCGCTGTGCTGCGCGGCTGACCATGACCCTCAACCGACGTACTTTCGCGATTATCGCGCACCCCGACGCGGGCAAAACGACGCTGACCGAAAAACTGCTGATGGCGGGCGGTGCCATCCATCTGGCGGGTGAGGTAAAGGCGCGCGGCGCGGCGCGGCGCGCGCGTTCGGACTGGATGAAAATCGAACAGCAGCGCGGGATTTCGGTGACCTCCAGCGTCATGACCTTTGAACGCGACGGCCTCGTCTTCAATCTGCTCGACACGCCGGGGCATGAGGATTTTTCCGAAGATACATATCGCACGCTGACCGCGGTCGATTCCGCCATCATGGTGATCGACGCGGCCAAGGGTATCGAACCACAAACGCTGAAACTTTTTGAGGTTTGCCGCCTGCGCGACGTGCCGATCATCACCTTTGTGAACAAGGTGGATCGCGAAGGGCGCGACGGCTTTGCCACGCTCGACGAGGTGGCGGACCGGCTGGCGCTCGACGTTTGTCCGATGAACTGGCCGGTCGGCATGGGCGGCACGTTCGAAGGCCTTTATGATTTTGCCGGACGCACCCTGTCGCGGCCAGAGGGGGCGTCGCGCGAATTTCTGGGTGACGTGACGCGGCATGCCGGAATCGACGCCGACACGCTCGCCCCGCTGCTCAGCGCGGATGGGCTGCACCAGCTGCGCGAACAGGGCGGGCTTGCCGAAATGGGCTATCCCGCCTTTGACGATGCCGCCTATCGCGCAGGGCATTTGACGCCGGTGTGGTTCGGCTCGGCGCTAAAACAATTCGGCATCGGGGAATTGCTCGACGCCATTGCCCATCATGCGCCGCCGCCCCGCCCGCAGCCATCGGACAAGGGGGATATTGCGCCCGACGGGCGCGAAGTGGCTGGCTTTATCTTCAAGGTGCAGGCCAATATGGACCCGCAACACCGCGACCGCATCGCCTTTATGCGGCTGGTTTCGGGCGAATTCCGGCGCGGGATGAAATTGACCCCATCAGGGTCGGGCAAGCCGATTGCCGTCCACTCCCCCATCCTGTTTTTCGCGCGCGAACGTGAAATTGCGGACACGGCGGAACCGGGCGACATCATCGGCATCCCCAACCATGGCACGCTGCGCGTTGGCGATAGTTTGACCGAGAAAACACCGCTGCGCTTTACTGGCCTGCCCAATTTCGCGCCGGAAATATTGCGCCGTGTTGCGTTGAAAGACCCGACCAAGACCAAGCAACTCCGCAAGGCGCTCGACGATTTGAGCGAGGAGGGGGTGATTCAGGTTTTCACGCCCGAAGTTGGGGCGCAAATGATTGTCGGCGTTGTCGGGCAATTACAGCTCGACGTGCTGATCGCGCGGCTCGATGCCGAATATAAGGTTGCAGCCTCACTCGAAGCATCGCCATTTGACACCGCGCGCTGGATCGCCGGATCGGCGAGCGCCATCGACCAATTCGCCAGTTTCAATCGCGGCAATATGGCGCGCGACCGTGACGGCCACCCCGTCTTCCTCGCCAAATCGGCGTGGGATGTCGGCTATCAGGCCGAACGCCACCCCGATATCGCCTTTTCCGCGACCAAGGAACGCTGAACAAAAAAGGGGGCGAAGCTTTTGGCTCCGCCCCCCATTTTTCGTGAGGGGCAGGCATTTCACCTGCCACCCCACCATCGGTTTAGAAATTAAACGTCGCGGTCAGGAAAATCTGGCGCGGGTTGCCATAAAATGCGGTTAGCGTCCCTTCGCGGCCGAGCGACGGGATGGGCAGGCCATTGCCACCCAGCGTCGGCACGCCGGTGGTCGGATTGCCCGCGATAAAGCTGTAACCCGATGTGCGATATTGCTTGTCAGTCAGATTCTTACCGTAAAGTCCAATCGACCAGCGATCATTGGGTGCGTTGTAAACCAGCGATGCATCCCACAAGGCATAACCGGGCTGATCGATATAGGGGCTGGGGATTTCAAATTGATAGGTGCGGCTGCGATAGGACAGGCTCGTCCCGACATTCAGCCGCCCATCACCCAGGGGCGTCGCATAAGCCAATGTGCCGCTCGCCGTCCATTCGGGCGTGTTCTGCACCCGGCGGAACGGCGCGACATCGGTCGGGACGCCGCCGATATTGGCGACATAACGATCAAACTGCGCATCGATATAGCCGAGCGATCCCATGAAGCTCAACCGATCCTCTGGCGTCATCAAGCTGTCGCCCAGCCGCGCATTCCATTCCAGTTCCAGCCCCTTGAAGGTCGCCTTACCCGCGTTGGAGGTAACGCCGCAGAAACTGGGCAGCCCGCCAACGGTGCAGGCAACCGAACCCGGAATCTGAATGTCGGTATAATTGGCATAGAAACCGGCAAGCGCGACATAAAGGCCGGGCAGGACATTACCCTTATAGCCCAGTTCATAGCTGTCCACCCGTTCCGGACGGAAGCTGAGGAAGGCTGCAACTTCGGAGTCGTCGCGCACGCCATTGCCGTTCAGGTCGGGCGCATTGGCCCCAACCCCGCGCGGGTCAAAGCCGCCGCCCTTGAACCCTTGGGAGAAGGTCGCGTAGATATTATGGTCGCGGCTGGGCTGGTAGGAGACGGTGACGCGGGGGGTAAAGGCCCGGAAATCGCGCGAACCTGCAAAGTTGGTGCTCGCCGCGCCAAAGGGGATGCCCGCCCCGCCAAAGAAGGGCGAACCACCACCCAGATAATTTTGGCGCAGAATGTCGGCGCGCCGTTCATCCCATGTGTAACGGCCACCCAGCGTCAGGCTGAACTGGTCGGTAAAATCATAGGTAAATTCACCAAAGACGGCATAGGTTTCGGTATCCACCTCTGCATCGGTAAAGGCGGTCAGCCCCGCAAAAGTGGTGAACAGCCTGACGTCAAAGGCGGTGCGTGAACGCGCGTCGAGATAATAAAAGCCGACCAGCCCCGACAAAGGCCCCGCATCGACCAGCAATTGCACTTCCTGGCTGATCTGTTCGTTGAAATAGACGCCGGGCACATCGACATCGACCGCGGGCAGCGCGTCAAAATCGATCGGTGTATAGCTGTTATCCTTGCGCCACGCACTGATCGACCGCAACGTCAGTGCATCGCTGAGGTCGATGGAGACGTTGAGCGCCGCGCCATAGGCTTCGATTTTCTGATCCGGGTCGATGAGGCCGCCGCGCGTGTCATAAACATCGCTGAGCACCGGCGCACCCGATTGCAGGCCGGGGATAATACGATGCCCGCCGCGCGGGTCGCTATTATCGCGGGTATAATCACCCGTCAGGCGGATCGAAACGGGTTCGCCATAACCGCCCAGTTCCAATGTGCCGCGTGCGGCCCAGATATCCTTGTTGTAATTTTCATCACCGGTGGTGAGGTTGTCACCAAAACCGCCGCGCGACAGGCGCGCAAAGCTGACACCAGCCCGGAAAATGTCGCCGATCGGTGCGGACGCCGTCAAAACGCCGTCGGCCTGATTATAGCTGCCATAGGTGCCACGCAGGCGAAACACCGGCACTTGCGGCAGCGAACGGGTCACATATTTGACCGCGCCGCCAATGGTGTTGCGGCCATAGAGCGTCCCCTGCGGCCCGCGCAGAACTTCGATACGTTCGACATCATAAATGTCGAGCACGGCGGCCTGCGGACGGTTGAGATACACATCGTCGAGGTAGATGCCGACACCCTGTTCAAAACCCGACACCGGGTCCTGCTGCCCGATGCCGCGAATGAAGGCCGACAGCGTCGAATTGGTTGCGCGCGATGTTTCAAGCGTGGTGTTCGGGGCCAAATTGGCGATGTCGGTAATGTCGATAGCGCCACGTTGTTCCAGCTGCTCGCCCGAAAAGGCGCTGACCGCAATCGGCACGTCGATCAGGCTTTCTTCACGCCGCCGCGCGGTGACGATGATGTCGCCTTCGGGCGAATCGTCATTGACGACAGCTTCTGCGCCCGTGTCCTGCGCCAGCGCGGGCGTCGCAACCAGCGCGCCAAACGCCACCGATGCCAGCGCCCAAATGCGCAGATGATTTCGTGCCAATGCCATGATAGCTCTCCCGTCCCGTGGGTTTGGCGCAACCACTTGCGCCATCTGATATGCCGCACTAATGAAAGTTGAACCAAGTTTCAACTTTGGACTGGCCGAAGGGCAGCAGGAGCGTCAATTTGACCAAAGAGCGTGTCCAGTTTGCAACAGAACAGCACGGCAAGAGGATCACCAAGGCCGCTGAATCAGCAACAGAAAATGCCGATGGCGGCCATATGCCACGCACCCAGCGCGGGGTGCGCACGCGCAACGCGCTGATCACAGCGGCGGCGGTGGAATTTGGGGAAAAAGGTTTTCACGAAGGGTCAATCACTGGAATCACCCAACGTGCCGGGGTCGCCTTGGGCAGTTTTTACACCTATTTCGAATCGAAAGACGCGATATTTCGGGCGCTTGTCGCCTCCATTTCGGGCCAAGTGCGCGATTCGGTTGCCCCCGCGCTGGCCGAGGGGCGCGACGCCATCGACACCGAATTGGCCGCGCTCAAAACCTTCCTCGCCTTTGCGCGCGAGCATCGCGAACTATACCGCGTCATTGACGAGGCCGAGTTTATCGACCCCGATGGCTTTCGCCGCCATTATGAAGGGGCGGCGGGCCGCATATTGGCCCGACTGCGCAAGGGGGTGGAGGAAGGCTCTATTCGCAGCGATGTCGGCGAAATCGAAGCATGGGCGATTATGGGGATGAACGTGTTTCTGGGGCTGCGCTTTGCCGTCTGGGGGAAATCCGAATCGGTCGATACGATTGCCAGCGCCGCCAACCGCCTGCTGGCCCAAGGCGTCGCCGACCCCAAGCATCCTACCGCGCCGCCCAAAAAATAAACCCGGCCCATCCATCGGATGGAACCGGGTCTAAGTTTGCCATTCCGTCTTTGCCGGTCGGCGCCGGGCATCGACAAGGAATGTCTTCGGGTCGCAAACGCCCATTAGCGCCTGTGACCAAATCCGATGGTGACTATCGTCACACAAATGGGGATTGTCGCGTTTATTATGCGTGAATAGTTCAAAATGGATGCATTTGTGGCAATTTTAGCGCGCCGAAATCGGCCGCAGCGACAAATTGCCGCCGTTCTTGCCCAAAAATGATGGGCGCTGGCCCCGTCGCCGCTCGCTCGACATGTTGCCACATCCGCGCTTCGGTGACGCTGGTCAGCGCCCACTTCGCCGTTCGTCGGGTTGGCTGGTCGCGCGGCCCATCCGGTGAGGGAAAATGGCCTGACACCCTAGCCCGCCCCGTTGCGGCGGGTGGCTCCGGTTTCTGGTAAGGTTTTGACACCCCCCATCGTCCATCGCCTGAACCCTTCATCGCGTCTGACGCCGGCTGCGCTTTCGCTAAGCCCTGCCCGTGACACGCTGTCCGGTTCGGGAAAAGGATTTCGCCATGTCGCTGACCACTGCGTCTCCGCCGCCAACGTCTAGTCGTCACCCTTTTCGTGGAATTCGGATCACCCCACCCCTTGCCATCCATGCTGCTGCGCCAAAGGCATCGCATCATCGGGCGGTTCGGTTGCGGTTGGGCTTTCGTCCTTCCGGTAAGGGGGAAGCTGTCATGCCACAGCTGAGTCGCAAAGGGGGATGACCGCGAATCATCCACAGCGCGCATGCAAAACTGTGGATAAGTGACGAATAGCGTAATTTTCTTGCCCGAAAGCGCCTACGCCCGCCCCAAATCACCCTTACCAACGGTGCTGCTGGCCAATAGGAGCATTTTGTCGAGGCTCTTTTTGGCGGCGAGGCGCAATTCCTCCGCCATTTCGATCCGTGGTTCCAGGTCGCGCAGCGCCAGATATAGTTTTTCCACCGTGTTGAGCGCCATATAGGGGCAGATATTGCAATTGCAGTTGCCGTCCGCCCCCGGTGCGCCGATGAAATGCTTGGCCGGCACCGCCTTTTGCATCTGGTGGATGATATGCGGTTCGGTGGCGACAATCAGCGTGTCGCCGCCCATCGTCTTGGCAAAGTTCAAAATGCCGCTGGTGGAGCCGACATAATCGGCATGGTCGATGATGTGCGGCGGACATTCGGGGTGCGCGGCGACCGGCGCGCCGGGGTGCTGCGCCTTGAGTTTGAGCAGCTCTGTCTCACTAAATGCTTCATGGACGATGCACACACCCGGCCACAAAATCATCTCCCGGTCGAATTTGCGGTTCAAATAACCGCCCAAATGCCGGTCAGGGCCAAAGATGATTTTCTGTTCGCGCGGCATTTGCGCAAGGATAGTTTCCGCGCTGGATGACGTAACGATAACGTCGGAGAGCGCCTTCACCTCTGCCGAGCAATTGATATAGGTGAGCGCAATTGCATCAGGGTGCAGCGCACGAAATGCGGCAAAATCATCGGGCGGGCAGCTATCCTCCAGGCTGCACCCCGCCTCCATATCCGGCAGGACAACGATTTTTTCGGGCGCGAGGATCTTTGCGGTTTCGGCCATGAATTTGACCCCGCAAAAGGCAATGACATCGGCATCGGTCGCCGCCGCCTTGCGCGACAGTTCGAGGCTGTCACCCACAAAATCCGCCAAATCCTGTAATTCGGGACGCTGATAATAATGGGCGAGGATGACGGCATTGCGTTCACGCTTTAACCGCGCGATTTCGGCAATTAGGTCGAGGCCGGAGAGGTTTTGGCGCGGTTGGTCGGTCATGTCACCGCTATGGCCGCACTCGCGCGCATGTTCAAGGGATGGCTGGCGGTGCGCCCAATGCCATGCCCGCGATATGTTCGGCAGGCTGCCCCGCCACCACCCACGCATAAAGCGCATCGCCGAGCGGAGAGGCGGCCAGCAAATGGGCCAGAAAAATCGGCAACAGGATGCACGCCAACCCCCACCACCATGCGCCATGCACACGGCCCGCCTGCCGATAATCGCGCACCATGCCGATAAGGAGGAAGGCAAGGCCCGATGCCTGCGCCGCATCCCACGCATAGGGCGCGAGCAGGGGCATCGGCAGCAATCGGCCAAATGCAGGGCCGAGCAAAGATGCCATCGCCATATATTGGAGCCGCATATGCGCCGCGCGGTTGCGACGGTTGGCCAGCGCCAGCGCGACCAGTATCGCGAAGGCGATGACGCTCAACGGATTGGCGAACAGAAAATATTGCGGCTGAAAGAAAAAGGGTGTGACGCCGCGCTGAATGACATGGGTGGTCACCAAAATGCCGAGCGGCAACATGGCCAGCACCCAAAATACCGCCAGCGTGCCAAGCAGCCGGTGGCGCGCACGGTAACGACCGTTTGTTGCCGTCACAGAACGCGTGCCCAGCCAGCTTTGCAGGACGAATATTGCCACCCAGCCCATGAAGAAAAATGCATGCAGGTGGACAAAGACCGCGCCTGCCCCCGGCACCCCGAAACGCAGCGCCTGCGCACCAAAGCCTGCGACAATGCAGGCCGCCATCACCAGTGCGGCGCGGAAATAAAAGCGGACACCGTCAGCATCAAACCCGGTTTTTGCGGTCATCGCCCCCCCTGTTTCGCGGTTCTACAAATCGAGCACCCGCCAAATATCATCCTTGGTCGCCACCTTGTCCCGTCGTTCAAGGTCGATGAGGTGGGCGAGCACGCTGCGCCCCGCCGCACCCGTCAAACGCGGGTCCAGCCCCTTGTACATCACCGCGACCATAGTTTCGATTGCGCGCGGCCCCTTGGCCAGTTCACGCAAAATCTGCACTTCGCGGCTCTTGCGATGGCCCAGCATGCCGCGCACATATTGTTTGGTCTTGGTAATCGCGGGGCCATGCGCGGGGTAAAAAATCCGGTCATCGCGCGCATATAGGCGCTCCAGACTTGCCATATATTGCGCCATATCACCGTCGGGCGGACTGACCACACTGGTTGACCATTGCATGACATGGTCGCCGGTGAATAGTGCGTTCGTTTCGCGCAAAGCATAGCATAAGTGATTGCTGGTGTGTCCGGGCGTTGCCACCGCCTCCAGCGTCCAGCCATCACCCGACACCACATCACCATCGGCCAAAATCTGGTCGGGCGCATAATCAGGGTCAAAGGCAGCGTCCGCACGTGGCCCATCGTCCACGATGGCGAGCGGCGCGCAACCGATGATCGGCGCGCCCGTCGCTGCCTTGAGCGGCGCAGCGGCGGGGCTGTGGTCGCGGTGCGTGTGGGTGCATAATATCGCGACGAGTTGCTGATCCCCCAGCGCGCGCAAAATAGCATCGACATGGCCTGCGCCAAAGGCATCTTTGGGGTCACCCACGCTCTCACCGCTACCCGCCGGGCCGGGGTCAATCACCGCCACATCGCGTCCGGCACCCACTATCCATGTCTGGGTGCCGGTGAAGGTATAGGGTGAGGGGTTGGGCGCGAGCAGGCGGCGCACCGCCGGTTCCAGCACCTCCACCTCGCCAGCGCGAATATTGTCGGGCCAATCGCTCATCGCGCAACGCCATGCGGTTTTGCTGATTATATTGCAAAAGGAAAAAGTCCCGGCGGCGACAGAGGGGCACGCGCCGCCGGGAAAAAGCTACGGCTAATCCAGACCCTGGCTCAGCATGCGAATGCGCGCCTCTATCCGCGCAATCGCCCGGCGGATGCTGCGCGATTCGCCTGAAGAGGCAGGTGATACATCGCGCAATTCAACCAACGCGGCGGTCAATTCGCGTAACTCCACCTCCCGCGTGACCGCCGAGGGGCAGGCGACATCGGATTTTGTCAGATGCGATGGATCGGCTGCGGGCGCATCCTCGCGCAAGGTCAGGGCGACCGGCGATTGCTGCCCCATATCGCAGCTTGCCTGTACCAGCATCGCATTGCGCGCTAGGCCGGATGGAGCATCGTCGCGATAGGCAATCGCGCTCAACACCGGCGCGGCTTCAGCTGCCGCCGCTGCATCGTCGCGTTGGCGGCGCGCATCGTCCTGTTGGCGGCGCGCATCATCGCGCGCTTCACGCCGCGCGGCGGCGCGTTGTTCGCGCGCCATAACCGATGCTTGTGCCATTTGCGCCACCTGCATACGCGGCGCTTCGGGTGCAGCGGGGGCTGCTGGCGGCGCTGGCGGCGCAGCAGGAAGGGCGGGGAGGCCCGGCTGATCGACCTTGGCCGTCACCCATGGCAGGGTGATGGTATCTGCTGCGGCAATTTGTCGTGTAACCGCAGGTGTCGGAACATCAGGCAAGGACGCGCGCGGCTCCGTAAGGTGGTTGGATGTGGCTGCCGCCACCGAACGCTGGGGCGTAACGTCGAGCGCCGCAACGCGCGTCGGCGCTGGCCGCCGGGCAACCTGCGGCAGACTGACAAAGCTGGGCGTCGCGGTGATGCCCAGCGCGAGCATCAGCGCGCCTGCGCCCAAAAACTGCCCCGAAAAGCGGCGCAGCGGACTGGGGGCTGGCTGCACCAGCATGGTCAGCCGATCCTTCAATCCATCACGCCCCAACATCGCCGCGACAAAGGCCGATGGCCGGCCGCTCGCCGCCTTGGCAAGCGCGCGGGCATAAGCAGGGGCCGACGCGCCGCCAACATGGCGCAGCACATGGGCATCGCACGCAGCCTCCTGATCAAAGCGAAAGGCGCGCCACGCGTGACGCATCAGCGGGTTGAACCAATGGAGCGCGCTGAAAATAACGGCGACGACATTGGCCCATAAATCCCCCCGCGCATGGTGGGTGAGTTCGTGCACAATGGCCAAGTCACGTTCCTGTGCATTGAGCGCGAGGCGGCTTTCATGCGGCAGCACGACCGACCGGCGCAGCAGTCCCACCGACAGCGGGCCCGAAATCGCGCGTGTGCGCAATATCCGCACATCGCGCTGCCAGCCGATGGTTTCGGCATCAGCCAATCGGTCAAGCAGGCGGCTATGCCCCCATAATTGCCAGCCCAGATGAACCAGCGCCCCGCCGAGCCACAAAGTAACGATGAGGGTCGGAATATAGGCGACCCACGCACCTGTCTGCGCAGATGGCAAGGCCGCGAGAAAATAGTCGGCGGACAGGATGGTTTCACCATTGCTGGCGTGCGCCACAAACAGACGCGGCAGCATGGGCATTAAATCGGCGGGTAGAGGCGGCATCACCATGCGCAATGCGGGCAATAGCCACAGGCCATAGGCAATGTGCGGGCCAAAGAGCCGCGCCACCGGGCGGCGGATGAGCAGGACGATGGCGCATAATATGGTCGATGCCAGCAGTGATTCGAGCAACCAATTGCCCAAAATTATTGCGCAAAAACCGTCATAAAGACCCGTCAGGCGGGCCAATATGGCACCACCTGTTTCGATCATTGGCCCAGCCTGTCGATGATCATTTTCAGTTCGGCAATGTCGCTGTCGCTCAGCGCCTCCTGTTCGGCGAGTTGTGCGACCAAGGGCGACACCCGCCCTTCAAACAGCCGGTCAACAAAGCGCCGCCCTTCGCGGGCGCGATAATCCTCCCGCGCGATCAATGGGCGATAAAGGAAACGGCGACCATCCTGTTCGGTGGACAATGCCCCCTTGACCACCAGCCGCGCAAGCAGCGTCTTGACGGTCTGCAAGCTCCAGTCGCGATAGGCGACCAATGCATCGGCCACGGCATTGGCGGTGATCGGCGCGTTGGACCAAACGACGTCCATGACCGCCAGTTCGGATTCGCTGATACGTTCGCGCATTTTCTTTTACCTTTCCCGCGCAAACATGCGCGCGGTATTCTCTGACCTTCCCCGCGCGCAAAAAGGCGCGGCCCAACCACGCGCGTAGTCGTATGCCGACAGATGCGTTGCTGTCAACGCAAAAGGCAAGATCAGCCGCGTCGCTGTTGCGATGGGAAAGGCCGAACAAAGTCGCGCGTTCTTTTCTCGCCTTTCCCGCGCAAACATGCGCGCGGCGTGGCAACGGGAAAGGCCCACCAAAAACGTCGGGATTTTTTACAATCGGCCGGATGGGTTAAAAATCGCTAACCATATAATCGCGCAGAAACAGGTCATTTCGTCAAACTGGCACGACACATGCATCTATGTTGGTGTTCCTGTAGGGTATTCGCCCACATGAAGCGGGTCGGCTCAGCTTGGTCCCTGACGCCGGCCCGCTTCAACCCGGAACTTCCCCTTACGCCTTGCCGAACAGGCTGTGCAGTTCGCCCGCTTCATACATTTCGAGCATGATGTCGCTGCCGCCGACAAATTCGCCTTTGACATAAAGTTGGGGGATGGTCGGCCAATCCGAAAAAGCCTTTATCCCGTCGCGGATTTCACCATCCTGCAAGACATCGACGCTGGCAAATTCGACGCCCAGATGGTTCAAAATCGACACCGCGCGATTGGAAAAGCCGCATTGCGGAAACAATGGCGTGCCCTTCATAAACAGGACAACATCATCCTTGGTGATGATCTGCTTGATGCGGTCGGTCACATCATGGGTGGGAGCGTCAGTCATTTTTCTATCCTATTCTGTTTCAGGGGATATTTGTCGTCAGTTGCAACGCGTGGAGGACGCCGCCCATCCGCCCGCCGAGCGCGGCATAAACCGCCTGATGCTGGCGCACACGCGGCAACCCGCGAAAGCTTTCGGCGGTGACGCTGGCGGCATAATGGTCACCATCGCCCGCTAGGTCGGTAATCTCCACTTCCGCATCGGGGATAGCGGCGCGGATCAACGCCGCGATTTCGTCAGCAGCCATAGCCATTTTGACTATATCTCCTCGATAAGTTGGCGGCGCGCCTCAACCAATTTGGCATCCAATGCAGCGCGCACGGCCGCATCATCAATATCCGCCCCGGCGCTAACCAAATCGCCCAGCAGCTTGCGCACGACATCTTCATCGCCCGCTTCTTCGAAATCGGCCTGCACCACCGCCTTGGCATAGGCATCCGCCTCCGCCGGGGTGAGGTGCATCAATTCCGCCGCCCATTGGCCCAGCAAGCGATTGCGGCGGGCGATGATGCGAAACTGCATCTCCTCATCACGCGCAAACTGGCTTTCAAATGCGCGTTCGCGATCATCAAAACTGGTCATACTGCCCCTTCAAGCTGCGAAATTTCCGTATCTTGCCTATGTAGGCGCTGGGGAGCAGCCTTGCAATGGACGGGCCAAGGCGGCACAGAAGCGCAGGATAGTGCCGACACCCCCAAATCCAAGCCATGAAGGGTCGCGCCGAAAAATGGCAAATGGGGGCGGCAAGGCAGCAGCATTCGGGGCGGGAATGGCAGAGCGCGACCAAGGGATAAATGACCAGGATCAAGGTGGCGGCGCGGCACGGGCGCCTGACCGGCGCAAGCAGCTGCGCCGTACGCTCGCACAATTGGGGTGGGTGCGGCTGGTGCTCACCATATTGTCGCTGGCCATTGCGTTTGCCATCGCGCGCTATTCGACCGGGCTTCCGATGCTGGTCGATGCCGAACGGGCGCTCTATGACATGCGCGCAACGGTCGGCGCGCCGCATGTGCCGCAGGACAGCCGCATTGCGATGGTCACCTACACCGATGAGGTGTTGATCGAAACACGCGTGCGTTCGCCGCTCGATCGCGCGCTGCTTGCCCGCGCGCTGGCGGTCATCGACACCATGGGGCCCAAATCAATCGGTATTGATATTTTGTTCGATCAGGCGACCGATAATGATGCGGCGCTGATTGGACAGTTGCGCAGCATGCGCACGCCGACCTACCTCGCCTTTGCGGAACCCAGCAGCAACCCCAACGACATCCAGCCGGTGCAGGCGGATTTTCTGCGTGGCTTTATCGCGCAAGCTTCGGGCGGCAACAGCCATGCCGCCAGCATTCGCCTGTCCACCGATTCGGACGACAGCTATCGCCATTGGCCAGGAAGGGTGGCGGGCACCCCGCCGCTGCTCGCCGTTGCCATGGCCAGTGTCGGCGCCAGTCCAGCGGCGGTGCGCGATGCCGCAGCCTTTGAGACCTATCGTGGGGCTGTGCGCTGGCGCTTGCCCGCGCAATTGACCATCGCCGATGGCGGGACAGAGGTGACGCCGGTTTTTGAGCGGATGCCGATCAATAATTTCACCAATCCGGCGCTGCTTGAACCCGAAAACCGCCCCTTCCTCGAATCGGTGGTGCGCGGCCGGCATATTTTGATCGGCGGCGATATCAGCGGCATCGACGAATTTGATACGCCGATTACCCGACTGCCCGACCCGGTGACGGGCGAAGCGAAAAAGATGATCGGGCTGGAAGTCCATGCGCATATGCTGGCCCAAGTGCTCGACAATGCGATGCTGTTCCACATGCCCGTCGCCTTGATCTGGCTGCTTGCCGCGATGGCGGTGCTGGCAGGGATTTTGACCGCGCTGCTCGACCTGCGTCCCATTTATTCCGCCGCGCTGCTCATCGTGCAATTGGCGGTCATCGCCATCATCCCAATGGTGATGCAATATTATGGCGTCGATACGCTGAGTCTGCCGGTCGCAGGGGGCGCGGTGGGCTGGCTGATTGCCTTTGTTGCGACATCATCCGCCGTGCGCGCGGTCAATGCGGAGGAACGCGCCTTTGCGCAATCGGCGCTCGGCAAATATCTGCCCGCCGACATCGCCCGCGAAATCATCCGCGATCCCGACCGGCTCGCCCTCCATGGGGAGAAAAAGCCGATATATTGTCTGTTCAGCGACCTCGAAGGCTTTACCAAGATGAGCCATCAATTGACGCCGGAGCAGGTCGCCTTTGTCCTCAATGATTATCTCGACACGCTAAGCGATGTCGTGCTCGAACATGGCGGCACGATCGACAAATTCGTTGGCGATGCGGTGGTGGCATTCTGGGGCGCTCCGATTGCGCGCCGGGATGATGCGGACAAGGCGAGCGCCGCGCTCGCCGCGATGGCAGCGGCGGGTGATGCCTTTTCGGCGCGCATGGCAGGTGAATTGGGGGGCAGCCTGCCGCCGATTGGCCGGACGCGGGTCGGCCTCCACTATGGCGATGCGGTGGTTGGCAATTTCGGCGGCGACGGGCGGATCCAATATACCGCGCTCGGCGATTCGATGAACACCGCTGCGCGGCTCGAAAGCGCTAATAAACAGATGCAGAGCGGCGCGCTCGCCAGTGCAGAGGCGCTGGCCAATGTGACCCAGGGACGCGACATTTATGTGCCGATGGGCCGCGTGCGACTGCGCGGACGGGCAAAGCCGGTCGATGTGTTCACCCCGCGCGGCGACCTCCCCCCCGCAGCGCGCGACGCCATCGCCGCGCTGGTTGCGGCGCATGACGGTGGCAAGGGGGATGGCTATGCCACCGCGCGCGAGGCATTGACCAGCACGGCCATTGAACGTCGCGCCGACATTGATTTCCTGATTGAACGGCTCGACGCCACCGAAAGCGGCGGGGTTTATGAGCTGGATTAGGGTCCTGACCCCAGGCGGTTTCATCCATCGTGGAGAAAGCTAATATCTGCTATGACTCCCCTAAATTGATACGATAATTTTGTGATGCTGCGCACGGCAAAGCGCGAAATGCGCGGTTAGATAGAGGTATGCAAAGGGGCGATTCGTTCTGGCCCCATGGGTTTAGAGGTGGAGAATATCGATGGCCGTTGCAAAATATCTGATGGGCGCTGCCACGCTGGCATCTGCACTGGCGCTCACCCTTGTCGCCACCCCGGCGCTGGCCGATGCGCTGGTCGTGCGATCCTCCGGTCCGTCGGCGGCCAGCTATCCCGTCGGGCGTCGCCTGCCCGCCACCGAACGGGTGGTGCTGCGCGCTGGCGACAGGGTGACAATCATTGGGGAGGGGCCGAGCCGCACCCTGTCCGGCCCCGGCAATTTTCCGGTGCGCGCCGCCAATGCGGCCAACAGCGGCAATGCATCGACGCTCGGACGTTATCTGTCGGCAACCGGCGGCACAATCAGCCGCACCGGGGCGGTGCGCGGCGCAGGTGACGGCGAATTGCCCAGCGCGCCGCCCAATTTGTGGGTGGTCAATCTGGCGCATGGCGGCACGCACTGCGTGATTGATTTGACAAATGTCACCTTGTGGCGTGCCGATATGCGCGGCGACACTTTGCTCACCATCGAAAATGCCAGCAATGCGGAGGAACGCGCGCAAATTGCCTTTGTCGCGGGGCAGAATTTCCGCCGCTGGCCGAGCGATGCGCTGCCCATCCGCAGCGGTGTCACCTATCGCATAACCGGCGCTGGTGCGGGCGAGGCGAATAGTTTCAGCTTTGTCGCACTCGGCGCGGCACCCACCGACGCGGAATCCGCCGCCAACGCGCTCGCCAATGCCGGTTGCAGCGCCCAATTGGCGCAATTGGGCGAACAATTGGACATGACGGCAAGCGGCTATTGATGCTGCTTGCCGCATCCCCGCGCAAAGCGTAAAACCTGCGCTGGGGGAGCGGGGTATTTTGCGCAAAATCGCCAAATTTCTGACCGTGGCGCTGATTGCCGCTGGCCTGACCAGCCCGGCCATCGCCGCATGCCCGGCGGGCGACCGGGGGATGAAGGTGCTGATTGTCGGCGGACAGGCGACCAAATTCTACCAGCCCGACCAGATACTTTGTTCGGGCACGCGGGTTGAATTATTCGACGATGACCTGATCGTCCTGCTCGGCCCGCATGGCCGCCGCTGGATAGAGGGGCCGCGCACATTCAACATCGGCACCGTGCAACAGGAACAGGGCATCGGCCTTATCGCTTTGGCGCGGATTTTCTGGGCGAGTTTCTGGGCCAAGTCGGATGATGAAATTGCGGTGGTGGGCGCGCCGCGCCTTACCGCCGATTGACCTTGACGCAGCAGCGCGCCATGGCGCTGCGCCATGCCTGAACAAACGCCTCCCTTACGCCTGTTCAACAGCCTCACACGACGGCTGGAGGATTTCGCGCCCGTCCATGCCGGTGAAGCGCGGGTCTATAGCTGCGGCCCAACCGTTTATAACTACCCGCATATCGGCAATATGCGCGCCTATGTCTTTGCCGATACGCTGGGGCGCACGCTCTCCCATTTTGGCTATAAGCTGACCCATGTCATCAATATCACCGACGTTGGCCATCTGACCGATGATGCCGACGCGGGTGAGGACAAGCTGGAAAAGGCCGCAGCGGGCGGGCGCAACATTTGGGACATCGCCCGCCATTATACCCAAGCCTATTGGGATGATGTCGCCGCGCTCAACATCCGCCAGCCCGCCCATTGGTCGATCGCCACCGATTATGTCGAACAGATGATCAGCTTTGCCCAAAGCATAGCGGACAGGCATTGCTACATGCTGCCAAGCGGACTGTATTTCGACACCGCCACCATTGCCGATTATGGCCGTCTGGCGCGCCAATCAACCGACGAAGGTGAAGGGCGGATAGAGGCGGTGGCTGGCAAACGCCACAGCGCAGACTTTGCGATTTGGCGCACGACGCCAGCGGGTGAGGCGCGGCAGATGGAATGGGACAGCCCATGGGGGCGCGGCGCGCCGGGCTGGCATTTGGAATGCAGCGTGATGAGCGCGGCGCTGCTTGGCCTACCCTTTGACATTCATACGGGCGGGATTGACCATCGGGAAATCCACCATCCCAATGAAATAGCGCAAAATCAGGCCTATACCGGCTGCGACCACAGCGGCGCGCGGATGTGGATGCACAATAATTTCCTTGTTGAGCGCAGCGGCAAGATGAGTAAGAGCGCGGGCGAATTTCTGCGGCTGCAATTGCTAATCAACAAAGGTTTCCACCCGCTCGCCTATCGAATGCTGTGCCTGCAGGCGCATTATCGCAGCGAATTGGAGTTTAGCTGGGACGGGCTGGCTGCAGCCTTCACGCGGCTGAAACGGCTGGTTATGGCGGTGGAGGGGTTACGCGATGCGGTGCCAGCCACGCCCGTTGACCGGCGGCTGCTTGACCTTTTGGCGCGCTTTGACGCGGCAATGGCCGACGACCTCAATACCGCCGTTGCCCTGACCGTGCTGGAAGAAGTGGCGGCAATGAAAAAAGTGGATGCGGGGCAAAAGCGCAGCGCCCTTGCCGCGATGGATAGCGTGCTTGGCCTCAATCTATTGGCGACGACACGCGCGGATTTGCGCATTCGCCCCAAGGCCGCAACGATAACGGCGGATGAAATAGTGGCGGCGCTGGAACAGCGCAAAGCAGCGCGCGCGACAAAGGATTTTGCGACGTCCGACAGCTTGCGCGATGGGCTTATCACCGCTGGCGTTGAAGTAATGGACGGCGACCCGATCGGCTGGGATTGGCGAATTATTGTTTAACTGAAATGCGTTACAGAAAATACTTGCTTACAATATTGTAAGTGTCATCCTGCCCACATGACCGACCGTATCGCTTGGCTGTTGCTCGCCGCCATTCACGCCAGCCCTGCGTTGGCATTTTTCCGTCCGGCGATGCTGGGGGCGATGTATCGACTGCCCGCCGACAGCCCGTTGTTTCTGCTGATGCGACACCGTGCGGCATTATTCCTGATTGTCTTTATCATCGCCATTTGGGCGGCGGCATCGCCCGCCGTGCGCCAATTGGCCAGCGTCGCCATCGCCATTTCGATGCTCTCCTTTTTGGCGCTATATTGGCAAGCGGGGTCACCCGCAGCGCTGCGCATCATCGCGCGGGTGGACATTATCGGCCTGCCGATACTGGCATGGGTGGCGTGGCGCGCCTTTTCTGTCTAAGCCACTGACGATATGATAAATTTAGTCGCATCCGCGCTGATCCGCCCGCTCATCGAACCGCATTTGCCCCCCTCAGTTGCGCCGCATTGGTTCACGTCCAAGGCAGAGGCACTCACCCTCGCGCCCATCGCCGACATCGGCTGGTTCGACATGTATGACAAGGCGGATATGGCAGAGGTCATCACCGCTGCCACCAATTTGCGCTGGCTGAACAGCATCTATGCTGGCGTCGATGGCATGCCGCTCGATGCGCTGCGCGCGCGCGGGACGATGGTCACCAACGGCGCGGGCATCAACGCCATCACCATCGCCGAATATGTGCTGATGGGCATGCTGACCATCGCCAAGGGATATCGCCACGTCGTGCGCGCGCAGGACAGGCATGAATGGCTGACCGATTCGCCCGGCAAGCGCGAATTGTTCGGATCGCGCGCGCTGCTCATCGGTTATGGCGCGATTGGCCGTTTGATCGAACAACGGCTGATCGGCTTTGGCGTTGAAGTGACTTTGGTGCGGCGGCATGGCGGCGCGGGCGCGCTGACGCCTGATGCATGGCGCGCGCACTTACCCGATTTTGACTGGGTGATTTTGGCCTGCCCCGCCACCCCTGAAACTGCGGGGATGATCGGCGCGGACGAACTGGCCGCGATGCGCGCGGATGCCCACATCATCAACATCGCGCGTGGCAGCGTTATTGATCAGGCCGCGCTCATCGATGCGCTGCGCGAAAAGCGTATCGGCGGGGCCTTCCTCGACGTCACGACGCCCGAACCGCTCCCCGCCGACGACCCGCTGTGGTCGCTCGACAATGCGCATATCTCCATGCATTTGTCGGGCCGCGCGCAGGACAAGATGTTCCAGCGTTCGGCAACCCGTTTCCTCGACAACCTATCCCGCTTTCATGCGGGCGAGCCGCTCGAACCTTTGGTTGACTTAAATCTAGGCTATTAACGCGCCATCAGCGCGGCATTGCCGCCCGCTGCGGTAATGTCGGTGGAAATGGTTTTTTCCTCCGCCAGTCGCACCAGATAATGCGGCCCGCCCGCTTTTGGCCCGGTGCCCGAAAGCCCGCGCCCGCCAAAGGGCTGAACCCCGACGACAGCGCCAATCTGGTTACGGTTGACATATATATTGCCGACCCGCGCGCGCGCCGAAACATGCGCTGCAACCGCATCAATCCGGCTATGGAGGCCGAGCGTCAAGCCATAGCCGGTCGCGCCCAGCGCATCGATGACCGCGTCCAGCCCGTCGGCTTCCCACGTCACCACGTGCAGCACGGGGCCGAATATTTCACGCGGCAGGGCGGATATCGCATCGAGCCGGAGGAGCGCTGGTGCAACAAAATGTCCGTTAAGGCTGGCGGGCAGCGGTGTCTGATAGAGCAAACGCCCGGCGGCCGTGTGGGCCGCGATATGCGCCTCTATCCCCGCCTTGGCTTCGGCATCGATCACCGGCCCCAGATCGGTCTGGAGCAAGGCGGGGTCGCCCACGCGCAATTCGGCCATTGCACCCGCGATCATCGCCACGACATCTTCTGCCACATCGGCCTGGACGAGCAATAGGCGCAGCGCCGAACAACGCTGCCCCGCGCTTTGAAAGGCAGAGGCGATGGCATCGCGCGTCACCTGTTCGGGCAGCGCGGTTGAATCGACGATCATCGCGTTGATACCGCCGGTTTCGGCGACCAAAGTGCCGATCGGCCCGTCGCGCATGGCCATGGTGCGGTTGATGATCCGCGCCACCTCTGTCGAACCGGTAAAGGCGATACCGATGACGTCGGGGTTTTCGGACAAAGCCGCGCCCACCACTTCGCCGCGCCCGGGTATATAATGGAGTATGTCACCGGGCACCCCCGCGCGGTGGAGCAAATCGACCGCTGCTGCGGCAATCAACGGCGTTTGTTCGGCAGGCTTGGCGATAACCGCATTGCCCGCCATCAGCGCGGCGGCGACCTGTCCGATAAAGATGGCGAGCGGGAAATTCCACGGCGCGATACAGCCGAAAACGCCCTTCCCTTCCAATATCAATTGGTTACGTTCGCCCGTCGGCCCCGGCAATGTCACCGGCCCGGCAAAATGACGCCGCCCCTCCAGCGCATAATAGCGCAGAAAATCCACCGCTTCGCGCACTTCGGCGACCGCGTCGGTCAGCGTCTTGCCCGCTTCATCGACACAAAGGGCGAGGAACATTGCCTCCTCCGCCTCCAGCAGATCCGCCGCCTTTTCCATCCGTTCGGCGCGGAAATCCCCGCCTGCAAGGCTCCAGTCATGCTGCGCGGCCAGCGATGCCGCCACCGCGCGCGCAACCGAAGCTGCATCCCCGTCGATCACCTGTCCGACCTTTGCGCCGGTGGCGGGGTTCAGCACGTCAGCGGCAGCGCCACCCAATTTTTCGCCCGATATGATCGGTTGGGCGACACGACCTGCAACGCGCGTCGCGGCCATCGCGGCCAACAGCGCCTCGGGCGTGCCGGGATTGCCCAGATCATGCCCGCGGCTGTTGCGCCGTTCGGGCAGATAGAGCGCAGCGCCGGTCGGGATCGGGGCAAGAGCCGCCGCCGCCGCCGGTTCGCGCGGGTCGATGCACAAATCCTCAACACTGATGTCCGGGTCGGAAAATTGATGCACAAAGCTGCTGTTCGCGCCATTTTCGAGCAATCGCCGCACGAGGTAGGCGAGCAGATCGCGGTGCGTCCCCACCGGCGCATAAACGCGCACCGGGCGCGACACTTTGTCGGGTGCAACGGCCAGCAATGCGTCATGCGCCCCTTCGCCCATGCCGTGCAGCCGCTGCAGTTCATAGCCATCATCGCGGCCGAACAGCGCCGCGATATAGGCGATAGTCATCGCATTATGCGTGGCAAAGGCCGCGAAGATGCAATCGCGAAACCCGTGCAGAATCTGCGCACAGCGCATGTAATTTATGTCGGTGAGGTGTTTTTCGGTGAACAGGGGGAAATCATCCAACCCCAGCACCTGCGCGCGCTTTATCTCGCTGTCCCAATAAGCCCCTTTAACCAGCCGCATGGCGATGCGCACGCCGCGCGCACGGGCCAGATTGCCGACCCATTCAACCACCGCAGCCGCGCGCTTCTGATAGGCCTGGACCACGATGCCGAGGCCAGCCCAGCCATCATCGGCAATGCCTGCGTCTATCAGCGCGGCAAAAATGTCGAGATGCGGTTCGAGCCGGTCGGTTTCCTCCGCATCGATCATCAAAGGGACATTGGCCGCACGCGCGGCGCGCGCCAGTTCGATGACGACGGGGACAAGTTCGCGCGCGATAATATCGGCCTGCGCATATTCATAGCGCGGGTGGAGCGCCGATAATTTAATCGAAATGCCATGGTTGGCGTGCGGGTCGCCCGGCTTGGCGCTTTGGCCAATAACCTGAATCGCATCGGCATAAGCGGCGGCATAGCGCGCCGCATCGGCCTTGGTGCGCGCCGCTTCGCCCAGCATGTCGAAACTGGCGAGTTCGCCCGACGCCTTGTTGGCGCGCGCCACCGCCCTTTCGATCGTTTCGCCCATGACAAATTGCTGGCCGAGCAGACGCATCGCGGCATAGGCCGCCTGACGGATAACCGGTTCGCCCGAACGGCGGATCATCCGGCGCAAAATTGTCGTCGGGTTGGCGTTGGACCCTATTTGGTCGAGCAGCAATGTCGCTGAACCCAGCGACAGTCCCCATGCCGACATATCGACCAACATGCTGCCGGACTTTTCCCCTTCCGTCCAATGGCGGCCAGCAATCTTGTCGCGGATCAGCGCATTGGCGGTTTCCGAATCGGGAACGCGCAGCAACGCCTCCGCCAGACACATCAGCACCACCCCTTCCTCTGTTGAGAGGCGGTATCGGTTCATCAACTGCGATACCAACGTATCGCCTTCGCCCGCGCGGCGCGCCTCGACAATGATGCGGCGGCCAAGCGCCTTGGCGGCGGCGATGTCCGGCCCGGCGGCGGCGAGCGCGGCAAGATTGGCGGTGGTCAGGGCGGGCTCGCCACAAGCGTGCAAAGCGCGGATGGCGTCTTTCTGGGGGGTGCTCATGGCCCGCCCCCCTAGCGCGTCCCATCGACGCTGCAAAGACGCGAATGGACGCTGCGGCAAGCTATGCTTTAGAAGCGGATTTTATGTCACAGATAATGGCATGATTGCGGCAGGCCTATCCCGATTTGGGCAACGCATAGGTGACAAGCGCCTGACCAACCAATTCATCATCGATCGCGCTAAAAATCCGCACATCGACGATCGCCTGTCGCCGCCCCAATTTGATGAAACTCGCCCGCGCGATGACCGGGGCATATGGGCAGGGACGCAGAAAATGCTGCGACAGGCTGGACGTCACCGCCATCGGCTGTTCACCAATATGTCCCAAAATCAGCACATAGGCCGCCGTATCGGCGAGCGTCATCAGCGTCGGCCCCGAGACGATACCGCCGGGACGCAAATGCCCGTCATTGGGCGTCAGCGTCAGCTGCGCGGCGCCCAGGCTCAATATATCGACATGCGGCATCCCCTCTGTCCCGCGTTCGGGGAAAAGGCTGCGCAAAAATTGGTTGAGCGCCGCTGCATCAAGCTTTATTTCCACAAATCCCCCTATATTTCCGTGACCTACAGCCGACCATGGCAGAGCCGCAGTGATGACGCTATATGCCACCACGCAAAAACATGCTGGAAAAGCATCGTGCCACATATTAAATGCGTGTTATTGGTATAATACAGCTTGACGATGCGTGACGACCCCTTTGACCTGCCCGATGGCTATGGCGGCATTGACCGACCCCCACCGCGCGCGCCATCGCCAGCGCATGAAACGCCAGCGCGCGAAACGCCTGCTCGTAAAACCATCGCCGATCTGGAAGCCGAATTGCGCGCGGACAAAGCGCCGCGTGACACGCCGCAGATGGCAAGGGCCACGCGCGCGGGCGATGCGTCGGTTACACCAGACCGCCCCCGTCCGCCGATTTTTGCAGCTTTCGATTCGCTAAAGTCCAGCATCGGCACCAAATGGAACGGCAACCCCGCCTTGCGCCGCTGGTCGGATCGGCTCGCCGAAAAGCTGCATATTTCCCGGTCTGCGCAATCAGCCGACACCGATATGTCCACCCCCGGCGGGCCACCTGTTCCGCCGCCCCTGTCGCCATGGCGGCGGCGCTGGAAATGGGCAAAGCGCGGTATCATCGCCTTTTTCGCGCTGCTCATGATAACTATCGGCTGGCTGGCATGGACGGCGCCCCTTTCCAAAAGCCTCGAACCCATCGCGCCGCCCCAATTGACGCTGGTGAGTGCGGAGGGGCGGCCAATTGCCCGCAACGGCGCGATTGTCGAAGAACCGGTCGATGTCACCAAATTGCCGCCGCATGTCATAGAAGCGTTTCTGGCGACCGAGGACAGGCGATTTTATGCGCATTGGGGCGTTGACCCGCGCGGGATTGCGCGCGCGATGTGGAGCAATTTGACCAGCGGCACGCGCCAAGGCGGCAGCACCATCACCCAGCAACTCGCCAAATTCACCTTCCTCAGTTCGAACCAGACTTATGGCCGCAAGGCGCAAGAAGCGCTGATCGCGGTGTGGATGGAGGCGTGGCTGAGCAAGGACGAGATTTTGTCGCGTTACCTGTCCAACGCCTATTTTGGTGACAATGTATATGGGTTGCGCGCCGCATCGCTCCATTATTTTTATCGCCAGCCCGAACGATTGACCCTATCGCAAGCCACCATGTTGGCGGGCATGGTCAAAGCGCCATCGCGCCTTGCACCCACCCGCAACCTTGCCGCCGCGCGCGCGCGCCAACGCGTCGTCATCGCCGCGATGGTCGATGCGGGTTATCTGACCCCGGCGGAGGCTGCGCGCGTCCCGCCGGCAACCATTGACCACCGTGCGCAGGGGCAATTGCCGACCGGCACCTATTTCGCCGACTGGGCGATGGGCGAAGCGCGGGCCAGCGTCGAACATGGCTATGATGAGGCACGGGTAACGACGACGCTCAATGCACGGTTGCAGGATATTGCCCGCCGCGTCACCGCCGCCGCGCGCCCGCGCCATGCCCAGATTGCGCTGGTGGCGATGCACCCCAATGGCGAAGTGGTGGCGATGGTTGGCGGGCGCGATTATGGCCAATCCCCCTTTAACCGTGCGGTGCAGGCGCGCCGCCAGCCCGGCTCTGCCTTTAAAATTGCGGTTTACCTCGCTGCGCTGCGCGCTGGCATGACGCCCGAAACGATGGTCGATGACAGCCCGATTACCGATGGCCCATATCGCCCCGCCAATTATGGCGGCCATTATCGCGGACAAATTTCACTCAGGGACGCCTTTGCCCATTCCAGCAATGTCGTCGCGGTGCGCCTATATAATCAATTGGGCGGACGCGCGGTGCGCGATGCCGCGCGGGATTTGGGCATCACCAGCCCGATTGCCGAAAACGCCAGCGCCGCGCTCGGCACGTCGGACGTCAGCCTGATCGAACTGACCGCCGCTTATGCGATGATTGCGGGCAATATGGGGCCGGTCGAACCGCACGCCTTGCGCCGCGCCGAACCCAATTTTGTCGAAAGCCTGTTCGATGGTCGCTCTGCCCTGCCCAGTGCGCAGCGTGATGCGATGCTCGAAATGATGCGCGCGGTCATCAACCAGGGGACAGGGCGTGCGGCACGATTGTCTATCCCGGCATATGGCAAGACGGGCACAACACAGGACAGCCGTGATGCCCTGTTCGTCGGCTTTGCCGGCGATCTGGTGGTCGGTGTCTGGATTGGCGAAGATGATAATCAACCGCTGCCCGGCGTCACCGGCGGGGGCGAGCCCGCGCGCGTTTGGCGCGCCTTTATGGCAGAGGCGATACGCGGCAGCGCGCCGCGCCGCGAAACCCCCGCGCCAGCGCCGCCCGCGCCCGACAATGACGCGATTTTTGACGATGTGCCGATCCGCATCGAAGAACCGCGCGTTGAAATTGACGGCGAAAATGGCGTGTCGCTGAACGGGCGGGTCGGGCCGCTCGATGTCCGGATTGATTCAAACGGTATCGACGTGCAGCCAAATGCGCGGGCCAATGAACGCGCGCAAAATGGCGGAACATCGACCAAGCAGTGATTAGCGTGGTTCGACCCGATACAGCTTGCCATCCCCCTGATTGCCCCCATCGGCGAGGAGATAGAGGCTGCCTGCCGGCCCCGCCACAACCGCGCGCAGACGAAACCCCATGTCCCAGCGGTCGGCCTGTCGCGCGCCATTGCCATCAAAGGTGACACGCACCAGCGCGGTGCCGCCCAATGCCGGAATGAACGCGCTGCCACGCCACGCCGGAAAAGCGCCGCCACCATAAAAGGTCAGCCCGCCGGGTGAAATGCTGGGGTTCCACCACAATGCAGGTGCGGCAAAGCCATCACCCGTCGCATGGTCGGCTATGTCACGCCCGTCATAATGGTCGCCGTTGGAGACGCGCGGATAGCCATAATTTACGCCGCGCGTGATGCGGTTCAGCTCATCGCCGCCCGCCGGGCCCATTTCAATTTCCCACAATTGCCCCGCACCATCAAAGGCCAGCCCCAATGGATTGCGATGCCCCCATGTCCAGATTTGCGCGCGCACCCCGCCTGCGCTGGCAAAGGGATTGTCCGCCGGGATGGACCCATCATCATTCAGCCGGACAATCTTGCCCAAATTGCTGTCCATATCCTGCGCCGGGTCGAATTTCTGCCGTTCACCAGAGGAGATATAAAGCTTGCCATCGTCGCCAAAGGCGATGCGGTGACCGAAATGGCCGTTGCCCGAAACAAAAGCGCTTTGCCGCCAGATTTCGGCCAGCCCCTCCAGCCGCGTTCCATCGTCGGACAGGCGCGCGCGGCCAACCACCGCGCCCTTGCCGCCCGGCCCCTCTGCCGCCCAGCTGAGATACACCATGCGATTTTGCACAAAATCGGGGTGGAGCACGACATCACCAAAGCCGCCCTGTCCGGCATAGGCGACGCTGGGGGTGCCCGAAACCGGCTGCGCAGTGCCGCCTTCGCGCCAATGCAGCAAGCGCCCGTCTTGCTCGGTAATAAGCGCGCTGCCGTCGGGCAGAAAGGCCATCGCCCATGGATCATCCAGATCGGCGATTGCGCGGAGCGTAAAGGGTGCGTTGGCCAGCGGCACAGGTTCGACCGCCCCGGCATTGCCCGCACCGCCCGATACGGCTGATGCGCCGCCGATGCTGGCGCTGCATGCACCGAGCAATAGGGCCGCCACCCCGACACGAAATAACGACTTGTGCATGATGCTGTCCCCGCTTGCCTATCGCCCCCGACGCGCCTATAGAGCCGTTGCTTCCCGACATCGCAAGAGGTTTGGCAGCGTCGGGACGGCTCCGTCCCGGCGGCCGTAACGCTTTGCCTGTTGCACGGCATATACATAACGGTCGTTTTCGATCAGGGTTAAAGGATTTTCGATGGGCGATGTGCCCGCCATTGCTGCGCCGATATTGGCGCTTATCACGGCTGAGGCTGAACGGCTCGGCCTTGCGATGGTGCGCGTGCGCTGGTTTGCTGGCGAGGAGCCGACGCTGCAAATCATGGCCGAACGCCCCGAAACCGGCCAATTGACCATCGATGATTGTTCGGCCTTGAGCCATGCCATTTCTGACCATTTCGACGCGATGGAGGCGGCGGGTAACGACCCGTTTGACATTGCCTATCGGCTCGAAGTTTCCTCCCCCGGCATCGACCGCCCGCTGACCCGCGCAGGTGATTTTGCCCAATGGGCGGGGCATGAGGCAAAAATCACCCTGGCCGAAGGGGCCGGTGATGCATCGGGCGCGCTGCGCAAGAATCTAATTGGTCGGATCATCGCCAGTGATGGCGAATATATTGATTTTGCCGAACGCAAGGGCGGCGCAATGCGCTTTGCCTTTGCCGACGTTGTCGATGCCAAATTGCTTTTAACCGACGCGCTGATCGCCGCCAGCCGTCCGCTTGACACCAGCGGCGCCGATGAATTTGAAACCGACGCTATTTCGCAAGAGGATTGATATTATGGCCAACGCCATTTCCGCCAACCGTGCCGAGCTGCTTGCTATCGCCAATTCGGTAGCCACCGAAAAATTGATCGACAAGGCAATCGTCATCGAAGCGATTGAAGAAGCGATCCAACGCGCCGCCCGCGCGCGTTTTGGTCAGGAAAATGACATTCGCGCGAAACTTGACCCGATGACCGGCGATTTGCGCCTGTGGCGCGTCGTCGAGGTTGTCGAACAGGTTGATGATTATTTCAAACAGGTCGATCTGGAACGCGGCACCAGCCTGCAAGCGGGCGCTGCAATCGGTGATTTCATTGTCGATCCGTTGCCCGCCATCGATTTGGGGCGCATCGACGCGCAATCGGCCAAGCAGGTGATTTTCCAGCGCGTGCGCGAAGCCGACCGTGAACGCCAATATGGCGAATATAAAGACCGCACCAACGAAGTTATTACCGGCGTCGTCAAATCGGTCGAATTTGGCCACATCATCGTCAACCTTGGCCGGGCAGAGGGGGTCATCCGCCGCGACCAGCAAATCCCGCGCGAAATGGTGCGCATGGGTGACCGCATCCGCGCGATCATCACCAAGGTCGTGCGCGAAACGCGCGGGCCGCAGATCTTCCTGTCGCGCGCGCACCCCGATTTCATGAAAAAGCTGTTCGCGCAGGAAGTGCCCGAAATATACGACGGCATCATCGAAATTAAGGCTGCGGCGCGCGACCCGGGCAGCCGCGCCAAAATCGGCGTCATCAGCTATGACGGCAGCATCGACCCGGTTGGTGCGTGCGTCGGCATGAAGGGCAGCCGCGTGCAGGCGGTGGTGCAGGAATTACAGGGCGAAAAAATCGACATCATCCCGTGGAGCGAGGATACGGCAACCTTTGTCGTCAACGCGCTGCAACCCGCAACGGTCAGCCGCGTCGTGCTCGACGAAGATGAAGGGCGGATTGAGGTTGTCGTTCCCGACGATCAATTGAGCCTTGCCATCGGGCGGCGCGGGCAGAATGTCCGGCTCGCCAGCCAATTGACCGGTCGCGCCATCGACATCATGACCGAAGCCGATTCGAGCGAAAAGCGGCAGCGCGAATTTATCGAACGTTCGACCATGTTCCAGGAGGAATTGGACGTCGATGAAACGCTGGCGCAATTGCTGGTCGCCGAAGGTTTCACCGAACTCGAAGAAGTCGCCTTTGTCGGGCCGGAGGAATTGGCCGCGATCGAAGGTTTCGACGAAGAATTGGCGCAGGAATTGCAAAGCCGTGCGCAAGAAGCACTCGAAAAGCGCGAAGCCGCTGCGCGCGAACTGCGTCGTTCGCTGGGCGTAGAGGACGCGCTGGCCGAAATGCCGCAC
>CALFXW010000004.1 GCA_937957805.1 uncultured Sphingopyxis sp. | reverse complement strand
GGCGGCGACTGGGCGGAAATTGCCATGCCGTTCAACGACGCCTTGGTGGGGGATGTGGCGGCGAGCACCATGGCCACCGGCGCAATTTCAGGGTTGATGGACATGTGCTGCGGTCTGGCGGTCTGGACGCGGCTCGGCCATTTTCGTCCGCAGGCAACGCTCGACCTCAGGATCTATTATCTGCGCGCCGCCCACCCGCGTGCCGACATGGCCGCGCGCGTTACCTGTTACCGCGTGACCCGCGACATCGCCTTTGTCCACGGCATGGCGCATGATGGCGATGCGAATGATGCGGTGGCGCATGTTGCCGCCACTTTCATGTTTACCGGCACGCCGATGCTGCTCGACGGGGATGGTCGCCGCCCCGGTTTTAGCGGCGCAAAGGTCGCCGAACGATGAACGATATCCTGCCCCCCTATGCCGCGACCATGGGTATCCGCGTCCTCCATCCGGGCGGGGGGACGCACGGGGGGCCACGCGGCCCGGTGCTTGAAATGGCCTTTGCCAGCGGGCTGTCGGGCCGGCCCGGCATGCTCCACGGCGGGGCGATTTCCGGGCTGCTCGACATGTGCGCCAGCGCGACCTTGGCCCACATCCTCACCCAGCGGGGCGTCACGCCCCAGTTTAAGCCCATCGGCATCACCATTGATTTTCTGCGCGGCGGCCTCAAGCAAACGACCTTTGCGCGCGGGCGGGTGACGCGCATCGGGCGGCGTGTCGCCACCGTGATGGTGGAAGCGTGGCAGGAGGGGGAAAATGAAGGCGGCGGGCCACCGGGCGATGCCACCAAACCCGACGCGGGCGACCCTGTCATCGCCGCCGCACGGCTCCACTTTCGTTTGCAGCAGGACATGGCGGAGGGGTAGGGGGGAAAACGCTGGGTTGCATCGCGGCTAGGCTCCGGCGTATGCAGGGGCACAATTATTCCCTTTGTCATCCCCGCGAAGGCGGGGATCCAGTATGAAAATCCCCACCTGTGTTTGATAAACACCCACCCCCTAACCCCCTCCCGTAAACGGGAGGGGGGATAGAATCTCCGCGCCTCCGCGCCTCTCTCGTGAAACATAGTCCAAACGCGAGAGAGGGAGGTGGATGCTGAAACAAGTTCAGCATGAAGGGAATGACAACAACAGCATTACAACCCCGGTTCCCCTGCCCGTCATTTTTGCTTATGGCATGGCCCCATGTGGCATCTTTATCAATTTCCGCTCTGCCCCTTTTCGCGCAAGCTGCGGCTGCTTTTGGGGGAAAAGGGTATCGCCTATGAATTGGTCAGCGAATATCCATGGGAAAAGCGCGCCGGTTTTCGCGACATCAGCCCCACGGGGCAGACGCCAGCGATGCGCCACGCCGAACGTGACATCAGCCTCTCCGATTCCAATGCGATCTGCGAATATTTTGAGGAGGTGGAGCCTGCCAAGCCGCTGCTCGTCGGGTCAGCCGAAGTGCGCGCCGAAACCCGCCGCCTGATTGCGTGGTTCGATGGGCGATTTTATGCAGAAGTTGGCATGCCCTTGCTCGCCGAAAAAATGATCAAGCGGCTATTTTATCGTCAATCGCCCGACGCCACTGTGCTGCGCGGCGCAATGCGCGCGACCACCGAACATATGGAGATGCTGGGCGCGGCGCTCGACCACCATCGCTGGCTGGTCGGCAATGCCATTTCGATGGCCGATCTGGCCGCCGCTGCGCATTTGTCGGTCGCCGACTATCTGGGCGGCATCGACTGGGCGGGGCATGACCAAGTGCGCGACTGGTATGCGGCATTGAAATCCCGCCCCAGTTTCCGCCCACTGCTCGACGAACGTATGGGCGCGCTCATGCCGCCAGCGCACTATGGCGACGTTAATTTTTAATTAGTGCAATCAGATAATTAAGCGCGTCACTGCCCCCCGCGCGAAACCCGCGCGTGGCAAAGTCCGGCCCCAGCCCGTCGCGGCGCACGACGCTTAGCCCCGCCGCCGCTGCGATTTCCCCCAGCTCATCGGGGGTTAGAAAACGCTGCCAATCATGGGTGCCGCGCGGCACTTGGCCCATGCGTTCCGCCGCTTCGACGAGCAATAGCTTGCTGAGCAAAGTGCGGTTGGGGGTGGAGAGGAGGAGGATGCCACCCGCCGCCAGCCGCGCCGCCAGCGCGCCCAAAAATGCCGCCGGGTCGGCGACATGTTCGATCACCTCCATCGAGGAGACGATGTCAAATTGCCCCAGCGCATCGGCAAATGGCACATCGCCAATGTCGCCATGCCGATAATCAATCGTCAGCCCCTGTTCCGCTGCATGGGCGCGCGCGACGGCGATATTTTCCGCCGCAGCATCAACGCCCGTCACCGCCGCGCCCAGCCGCGCCATCGGTTCGGCAATCAGCCCCGCGCCGCAGCCAACATCCAGCAGGCGCCGACCGCCAAGCGCGCGAAAATCCCGCGCATCGAGCGCGAAATGCGCGTTCACAACATCACGCATCCACCCCAATCGTGCGGGGTTCAACCGGTGGAGCATGGCGGATGACCCCGCCGGATCCCACCAATCGGAGGCCAGCGCGCCAAAATGCGCAGCTTCGTCGGGGCGGATGGTGGCCGTCATTTCGTCAAATTCTCCATATTCCTCGCTCCTAGCAAGCCTTCCCCCCCCTTGCCAGAGCGTGATGGCCTGCGTAACAGCGCAGCGCCGGTTGCGTTGCAGTGCAGCAATGGGCCGATAGCCAAAGAAAAAGGGGTAAGATGGCGCGGATCGTCATGAAATTCGGTGGCACGTCGATGGCCGGGACGCAGCGTATTCGCACCGTCGCGGCGATCATTAAACGCGCCGTCGATGCAGGTGACGAGGTGGCGGTCGTCGTTTCGGCCATGGCGGGCGAAACCGACCGGCTGGTGCAATTTTGCCGCGAAGCCAACCCGATGTTTGACCCGGCGGAATATGATGTTGTCGTCGCATCGGGCGAACAGGTGACATCGGGGCTGCTCGCGCTGACGCTGCAATCCATGGGGGTGCGCGCGCGCAGTTGGCTCGGCTGGCAATTGCCGATCAAGACCATCGATACCCATGCAAAGGCGCGGATTGCCGAAATATCGCCCGACGCGATCAGCGCCGCCATGGCGACAGGCGAAGTTGCGGTGGTGCCGGGGTTTCAGGGTTTGATGGAGGATGGGCGGCTCGCCACCTTGGGGCGCGGCGGGTCAGACACCAGCGCGGTCGCGCTTGCCGCCGCCATCGGTGCCGACCGCTGCGACATTTATACCGATGTGGACGGGGTTTACACCACCGACCCGCGCATCGTCGCGCGCGCAGCAAAGCTGAGCCATGTTACCTATGAAGAAATGCTCGAACTGGCGAGCGTCGGGGCAAAAGTGCTGCAAACCCGTTCGGTCGGGCTTGCCATGAAATATGGCGTGCGCGTTCAAGTATTGTCGAGCTTTATCGACCCCGACGCCGCACCCGACGCATCCGCCCTGCCCGGCACATTGATCGTCAGCGATCAGGAAATTGAGGAATTGCAGATGGAACGCCAACTCATCACCGGCATTGCCTATGACAAGAATGAGGCAAAGATCATCCTCACCCGCGTGCCCGACCAACCCGGCGCGGTGGCACATATTTTCGGGCCATTGGCGGCAGCGGCGATCAACGTCGATATGATCATCCAGAACGTCGGGCGCGACAAGGGCGAAACCGACGTGACCTTTACCGTGCCGCGTGCCGACCTAGCCAACAGCCTGTCGATATTGGAAAATGCGCGCGATAGCATCGGCTACAACCGCATTTTGCACGAAGCCAATATCGCCAAAATATCGGTGGTCGGCGTCGGCATGAAAAGCCATGCGGGCGTTGCCGCCACGATGTTTGAGGCACTGGCCGCGCGCGGCATCAATATTCAGGCGATTTCGACCAGCGAGATAAAGGTCAGCGTCCTGATTGAAGAAGATTTTACCGAACTCGCGGTGCGTACATTGCACAGCGCCTATGGGTTGGATGCAGAGGTGACGGCGTGAGCGCACGCCCCCGCCTCACCCACCATATGGCGCGCGGCACAGCATTTCTGGGCTGCGAGCTTGCCATATTGGGCGGCGCGATGAGCTGGGTTTCCGAACGCCATCTGGTCGCCGCCATATCCAACGCCGGTGGCTTTGGCGTCATCGCCTGCGGGGCGATGCCCGTTGACCTGCTCGATGCGGAAATCGCGGCGACAAAGGCGCTGACCGACCGGCCGTTCGGCGTCAACCTCATCACCATGCACCCCGATCTTTTCGCGCTGATCGACGTTTGCACCCGCCACAATGTTAGCCATGTGGTGCTGGCCGGCGGATTGCCGCCCAAGGGCAGCATCGAAGCGATAAAGGCGGGCGGCGCGCGCGTCATCTGCTTTGCCCCGACGCTGGCCATGGGCAAGAAATTGGCGCGCAGCGGCGTCGATGCGCTGGTGATAGAGGGGATGGAGGCTGGCGGCCACATCGGCCCGGTTTCCACCAGCGTTTTGGCGCAGGAAATATTGCCCGACCTTGCCGACGAATTGCCGATTTTCGTCGCGGGCGGGATTGCGCGGGGCGAAGCCATTGCCGCCTTCCTCGAAATGGGGGCAGCGGGGGTGCAATTGGGCACCCGTTTTGTCTGCGCGCATGAATCCATCGCCCACCCGGATTTCAAACGCGCCTTCATCCGCGCATCGGCGCGCGATGCGGTCGCCAGCGTGCAGATTGACCCGCGCCTGCCGGTCATCCCCGTGCGCGCGCTTAAAAATACGGGGACGGAGGCTTTTACCGCCAAACAGCTGGAGGTGGCGCAATTACTCGACGCCGGGGCCATCGACATGGGCGAAGCGCAATTGCAGATCGAAACCTATTGGGCGGGCGCGCTGCGCCGCGCGGTTATCGACGGCGACATTGAAAATGGGTCGATGATGGCCGGACAATCGGTCGGCATGGTCAAGGCAGAGGAACCGGTCGCGGACATATTATGCGCGCTGGCCGACGACGCCGAAGCCGCCTTTGTGCGCAGAG
>CALFXW010000003.1 GCA_937957805.1 uncultured Sphingopyxis sp. | reverse complement strand
CAGCCTGTCACCGGTGGTGCTGAGCAGCGCCGCAAATGCCTGTTCGAGTGCCAGTCCCTGCGCTGCGCTTTCGCTCAGGCTTTGGTGGAGCGCCGAGGTGCTGTCCTGCGTCCGGGAAATTGCCCCGTCCATTGCGGCAATCTGTTCCGCCGTCGCGCTATCGGCGGCTTGGCGCAGCGTGCCGACCCGCGCTGCGCTGTCCCCCACCATTTGTTCGAGCGCAGCGGTGAGTTCCGCGACCATGGCGAGCGCGGCATCACGCTGTGCGCTAACCTCTGCCACAAAGCGCGCACCCGCATCGGCAGCGGCATCTTGTGCGGATTGCGACCCATCGCGCAGGGCAGCTATATTTTCCACCAGCCGGTCCGCCGCGTCAGAAGCGCTGTTGCTCGCCGCCTCCATCTCGGTGCGCAGCGCTGCAATTTGCGCCTCCATCGCGCCGCCATGCTGATAGGCGAGCTGCCCAGCCTCCCGCATCGTGTCCGCGGCGCGGCTAGCGACCGCATCCACCTTTGGCAGTGCGACGTTCATCGCATCCATAGCGCGCGCCGCTGCTTCACCCTTGGCGCTGACCGCAGCGGCAAGCGCATCCACCTTGGCCATGGCATCGGCGATGGCGCTGCTGTCATCGACCAATTGGCGCGATGCTTCGCCGCTGCTTGCCGATATGGCGCGCGCCATTTCATCGAGCCGCAGCTGCGCGGTGGCCCATGCGATATTCACCGTTTCCAGCCGTTCAGCCAGTGCGCCATGCGCCACATCAACGCGGGCGAGTGCGCGCAAGTGCCGCCGCGTCGCCGATGCCGAGCGAAGGTCGATGATGAGCGCAAGGAGGAGGAGGAGGGCAATCGGCGCTGCCATTGCTGCAACCCATCCGGGCAGGCTGGCGAGCGGGGGTTGGCTTTGAAAACCGTCGGTGGCTTGCCATGCGACATAAGTGGCCCAGCCAGCCGAAATCAGTCCCGTGCTCCACAAGGGCCAATTGGGCGCATTCGGCGCGTCGGGCGCGCTGTCCTCCTCCGCGCCGATCCACAAAGGCGTTGCCTGATCGATCGGTGCTGGCGTTTCGACGACCGGCTCAGCGGCTATGTCAATCTCTGCCTCAGGCAGCATATCGGACGGCATGTCTGCCGCCGCACGCTGACGATTGCGGCCATCCTTTGGGTGGATGCCGACGATTTTGCGCGTTTCGCTCATGGCCGCAGCATAACATGGTTAAATCGCGCCGCCATGCCTTTTCGTATGCCGACTTTGGGCGGCTTTCTGGCACATGTCGCGCCAGTTCAACAAATGTTCACGCCGATTGCGCAATTGGGTGCGACGAAGCGTGCTTGACGCGGGTGGAATCTGGGTGAAGAGGGGCGTAAAGCGACGCCATTCAAGCGATTTTGCCGGTCGGTTTTCTGCCGCCGGAAGGGAAGGAAAAGCATGAAACGGAAAATTTGGGTTGCCGCGATGACCGCCACCATGTTGGTCGGACTTGCCACCACTGCATCGGCGCAGGAACGTCAGCGTAATCGACGCGGTAACGCCGAACAGGCTGCACCCGCGGCACCCGCTGTCAGCCGGGAATTTGCAACCGCCTTTGGTCCGCTGCAAACCGCATTGGGTGCGCGCGACTGGGCAACCGCCGACACCGCGCTTGCCGCTGCCCGCGCGGCGGCAACCAACCCTTATGAACAATATCTGGTGGCCCGCGCCGACCTGATGATCGGCAGCGGCCAGCAGAATCAGGCGCGTCAGGCGACCGCTGCCGATGCCATCATGGCGAGCAACGGCGTGCCGGACACGGAAAAGGCGCAGATTTATGTAATCACCGCGCAGCTTGCCTATAATGCGCGCAATTTTCCTGCGGCGGCGGAACGCGCGGCGCTCGCTGCCACAGCCGGGGCGACCAACGAACAACTGCCCTTACTGCGGATGTCCGCGCTGTTCGAAGGGGGCAATGCGGATGGGGCGCTCACCTATTTCCGCGAAATGGAAAGCACGGCCGCCGCGCATGGTCAGCATGCACCTGATGCCATTTACGGCATGGTGGGGCGCAACCTCCAGGAACTCGACCGCACCAGCGACCTGTTGCCGGTGTTGATCGACCGCGCCAGTTTCTACCCCAATGAATCCAATATGCGCGCCGCAATATTGTCGGTGCTACAGGCGGCTCCCGACGACACGTCGCTGTCGATGGACATGCTGCGCTTGATGCATGCGGCAGGCGCGATGAATGACCGGCGCTTTTATGTCGAACAAATCTCCAACCTTGCCGAGGCTGGCTTGCCCAATGAAGCCTTGATGATGATTCAGGCCGGGCGCACCGCCAACCTCATCCCGGCGGGCGACCCGACCTTTACAGAAGTGGAAACAACGCAGCGCAGCAAGCTGGCCGACGACCGCGCCTCCCTCCCCGCCGGGGAACGGCGCGCAACCACAGCGGCTGATGGCCGATTGGCGCGCCTGATGGGCGATGCCTATCCCGCCATTCGCGAGCAAGAGCAGCGCATCACCGACGTGCTCAAGACCGAAGAAGAGCGCTTCTTCGAGACACTGGCCAACGGTATGGAAATTCTGGACGCGGCGCTGGACGGCGG
>CALFXW010000002.1 GCA_937957805.1 uncultured Sphingopyxis sp. | reverse complement strand
CACTGATCTACCACCATGGCGAAGGCGGTACGAATATCGGTGGCTTGAAGGAAGGCAGGACCTACTACGTCATGCTCGGCAGCACGCCGAACAAGATCAAACTCGCCGCCTCGATCAACGATTTCGTCGCCGGCAGGGCAGTCGACCTCACGGCACAGGGCACCGGAACCACGCACGAACTCAGCCCGGGCATCCCGCTGGTCATCTCGCAGCAGACCTTCAACAACAGCAACATCGATGATCGCGACATGTACGCCATTCGCGGTTCCATTCGCTGGCAGCCGTCGGATACGACCACTGTCGACCTCATGGGCTATTATTTCCGTGAGAAGGACAATCGTGCACGCATCCAGAAGCAACAGTGTCAGCGCGACCCGACCGGCGTATTGGGCTGTTTGAACAACAGTCGCGATTTTGGCATCACCAACGGCAATGCATCCTTCGTCGGCGTGCTGACCAGCCGCGAATTCCTGGCCATCCGGGGGATTCCGACCGCCTTTGGCCTTGGCAGCCTCTATGGGCCGGACGCTTATGCCGGCGCGGTAAACCCGGCGGATGTCCGCACGGTCAACACCGACAGCGGTTCCACCTATTTCACCGACGAATTGATTGCGCAATTGCGCATCGAGCATGAATTTGACGGTGGCATCAACCTTGCCCTCCAAGGCAATTATCAGCGTGTTCGCGTCGATTCGAGCCAGGATTATAATTTGTCGGTGCAGAATCGCGCTGGCTATACCGCGGGCCTGTCGGCTTTGCAGGCAGCGGCAAATGGCGCATTCGGCCCTGCGCTCGACGCCTATCTGTCGCCGGTCGCAGCGGCGGTCATCCCCAATGGCCCGGCGGGCGTGCTCTGCACGTCAGAAGCTGAACCGACCGGCACCGGCGTTTATGGCGGGCACAGCGTTTGCGCGGCCACCCCGCTCGACTTTGACCGGTCGAACAATAAACAGTCGAGCTGGTCTGCCGAAGCCATTGTCTCCTCCGACTGGGACGGCATGTTCAACTTCCTGATCGGGGGTATTTATGCCGACCTCAGCAACACCGAAAACAGCTATTATGTGAACAGCTTTGGCATCGACTATCTGACCGGTCTGCTCGGCAGCTTTACCGCGCTCGGCACCCCGCCGCCCGCAGGGCCGTTGCCGCCAGCCTATCTCGGCACGCCATTCTTCCGCAATAATACCGACCAGCTCGACGTGCGTAGCTGGGGGATTTACGGCGAAGCCTATTTCCAGATGAGCGACGCGCTCAAGCTGACATTGGGTCTGCGTTATAATGACGACCGTAAATCGGTGCGCGCGCGTTCGACGCTGGCCAGCTTCCTTGTCCCTTATGGTGCGACCGATGCCTTCTCCTCACCCTTTGTCGGCAGCTTTGACGCCGACCCGGGGCGGACGGGCAACCAATTGTTCCAGGAAAGGACGGTGTCGTTCAGCGAATGGACGGGCCGTGCGGTGCTCGACTGGCAGATTACGCCCGACAATCTGCTCTATTTCTCTTATTCGCGGGGCTATAAATCGGGGGGTATCAACCCGCCGCTGCAACCGATTTTCGCGGTTTCAGACTCCTTCGTCCCCGAATTTATCAATGCCTTTGAAATCGGGTCGAAGAATACATTTGGCGCGCTGACGCTCAACCTGACGGCATTTTATTATCAATATAATGACCTGCAACTCAGCCGGATTGTGGCGCGCACATCGGTCAACGACAATGTTGATGCCGACATTTACGGGTTTGAAGCCGAGGCGATTATCGCGCCGACGCGCAATCTGCTCGTCAATCTCGGCTTCTCCTACCTGCATGCAGAGGTGACGTCGGACAAATTCCTGTCCAACCCGCGTGATCCGGGCGGTGGCCGTGCCGATGCCGTCATCATCAAGGATATCACCAACGGTTCCAACTGTGCGGTGACATCGAACAGCGGCAATGCGACGGGCGTCAACGCCTTTGTCGGCGCGGTCAACGGTGCGCTCGGCCTGCAAGCCCCGACCAGCTTTGGTCCGGCGAGCGGGCTTGCCTCCACCGGTGCCTTCTCCATCTGTTCGGTGCTGCAAGCCCAGGCAGGGGCGATTGGTGCGGCGTTCGGCGGCGTTACCGTCGAAACGGCGGGTGTCGCGGTCAACATCAATGGCAACCGCCTGCCGCAGGCACCGAGTTACAAGGCCAACATCGGCGTCCAATATACGCACACGATCGGCGAAATGACGCTCGTCCCGCGCTTTGACCTCACCTATACCGGCGACAGCTACGGCAATATTTTCAACGGCCGTATCAACGAAATCAACGGTTATGCGCAGGCCAATGCCCAGATCCAGCTTAACGGGCCGGAAAACCGCTGGTTCGCGCGGGCCTTTGTCCAGAATATTTTTGACAGCAATGCGACGACCGGTCTCTATGTGAACGACCAGTCATCGGGCCTGTTCACAAATATCTTCACGCTCGACCCGCGCCGCTATGGTGTCGCGGTGGGTTTCCGCTTCTAAAATAGCGCAAACAACAAGAAAAACCCCCGGTGCTGAACGGCATCGGGGGTTTTTTATTGGCAGGCTTTTCAGAAATCGACGGCGATGCCCTTTAGCTCCCAATCGCCATAGCGCACCGGATCGGGCATATCCCCCTTGGGCGCTTGCGGCACATGCGCCACCGCAGCCGGGGCGGGCGGGCCATCGTCGCGCTGCCAATGGGCGGGCGCACAGACATGCGGCGGGCGTTTGGTCGCACGGGGGGTGTTTTGCTCAGCCATGGCGATGATATAGGATATTCGCGGCCGCAGCGCAAAGTTGCACTGGAACCGCTTCGGGCGCATAGCGCAGCCGATGCAGCAACCATCCCCACCCACCCCCGGCCTTGGCGTCAGGCGCGCGGCGCTGCGCCTGCTCGATGCGGTGTTGCGGCGCGGCCTGCCGCTCGAAGCGGAAATAGCGCAGGCGACGCGCGATCTGTCACCCATCGACCGCGCGCAGGCGATTGCGATTGCAGGCGAAGTTTGCCGCCATCGGCCCGACCTCGACGCACTGATTGACAGCGCAACGCGCCAGCCGCTCGCGCAGGATGTAAAGGTGCGGATGGTGCTGCGCATGGCGCTGGCGCAGATTTTAATCCTGAAGACACCGGCCCATGCGGCGATTGCAACTGCGCTCCCCCTGCTCGAACGCGGGCCGCGCCGTCTGGCGCATGGCGTATTGGGCAATTTGGTGCGGGCCGGGGCTACCATCCCCTCCCCCCCCAATCTGCCCGCCGATGTCGCGGCGCGCTGGGGCAAAGCCTGGGGGGCGGAGATGCTGGCCGGCGCTGCTGGTGCGATTACCAGTCCCCCGCCACTCGACCTTGTCATCAAAACCGCAGCAGATGCGCCCCTTTGGGCGGAGCGTTTGGGCGGCACTTCGTTATTGGCAGGGCATGTGCGCATCCCGCGCACCGGCGATGTCACCCAATTGACCGGCTTTGCCGACGGCGCATGGTGGGTGCAGGACTTGGCAGCCGCCATCCCCGCGCGCCTGTTGGGTGCAGGGGCCGGGCGCAGCGTGCTCGACATAGGGGCAGCGCCGGGCGGTAAGACCATGCAATTGGCCGCAGCCGACTGGCGGGTTACCGCGCTCGACCCGTCCGAACGGCGGCTGGGGATGTTGCGCGCCAATTTGCAGCGCACCGCACTATGCGCCGAAATTGTGCAGAGCAGCCTTGCCAAATATCAGGGCGACACGCAATTTGACGCGGTGCTGCTCGACGCGCCATGTTCGGCGACGGGCATCTTCCGTCGCCACCCCGATGTACTGCACCGGGTTGACGCACGCGACATTGCCAATCGCGCGGCGATGCAGGGGGATATGCTCGCCGATGCGGCGGGCCGCGTGCGCGCGGGCGGCACGTTGATTTATGCGGTATGCAGCCTCGAACCGGCGGAGGGGGAGGAACAGATTGACCGCTTCCTCACCAACCATGGCGCATGGGCCATCGCGCCGGTTGACGCGGACGAACTGCCCGATGGCATAGCCCCCGACGCGCGCGGCCATGTGCGCACCCTGCCGCAACATTGCGCCGCAGCGGGCGGCATCGACGGATTTTTCATCGCGCGTTTGGTGAAAAACTAGCCTGAAACGACAGTTTCGGAGAAAATTCTAATCCGCCTCAAACCGCCGCGATTCATCCGCCAGATCGGAAAATTTGGTTATCCGCGCGTCGAAATGCAACCGCACCTTGCCGGTTGACCCATGGCGTTGTTTGGCGACGATCAATTCGGCCAGCCCGTGCACCTTTTCAAATTCGACGAACCATTTGCCATGATCCTCATGCACTTTGGAATCAT
>CALFXW010000001.1 GCA_937957805.1 uncultured Sphingopyxis sp. | reverse complement strand
TGCATCAATGCGGCAACGCACATCAACCCGCTGTTGCTTTGCAGCATGCCCGCCCATTGTTCGATACGCGGACCGACGCGCGCCGGGCCAAGATCCTGCGCCGCGATCAGTCGCGCTTCGAGCCAGCGGCCAGCCAGCGCGTAGATGAAGGCGAGATTCTGTCGGTCACGCGGCGTGGCATTCCCCGCGCGGATGATGTCGGTAATCACCAGTCCGCCGCGATCCACATCGCCCGCCAGCGCCAGCGCCAACCCATAATCGGATGCCGGCAAATCCTGCGCGTGCGCCTCGATAATGGCGTGCGCTTCGGCCTGATGGCCGGTGGCGATCAGCGACAGCACACGGCCAATGACCGCGCGCCGGTCGGTTGCGCCCAATTGTTCCGCCGCCTCAAAGCTCGACGCGGCAGAGGCAAAGCGCCCCGCCGACATATATATATTGCCCAAAAGCACGCGGTGCGACGCATCATTGGGGGCATAGGCCACCGCATCCTCCGCCGATGCCAGCGCGCGATCAATGCGGCCACGTGCAAGGTCGCGGGTCGCGCGTTCGGCGCGGTTCGCGGCTGCGGCGGGGTTTTCCGCCGTCCCTTCGCCATCGCTCGCCACCACGATGGCGGTCGGCGCGCCAAGGCCGATGGAGAGGATAACCCCCGTCGTTGCCAAATTGGTCGCGATGTTGCGAAATGTTTGCGCGTGCATGTCAGGCTTCCCTTTGCTGTCCGCTGAGCGCCTTTCGGGCGAAGGCGTCAATTTCCGGCTGTGTGGCCAAGAAATCGTCAATAAGATTGATTAATATCTGCTGGCTCGAACGATTGGTTGCAGCGCTGGCCAGACGCAGGCGCAAATGCCGTTCGGGGTCGAGCCGCAGCGTAAAGGCAAATCGCCCATGCGACCCGGCGCGTACACGCGGCGCGGGCGGGGTGGGCTGCACGCGTTCGGCAACGGGATGAGGCGGGGCGGGGGCGACAACCGGCGTTTCAACACGGCGGCGCACCATCAGCGGGCTGACGGGCGCTATCGGCGTGTCCGCGTCTGTAGCCCCCAGCGGCTCTTCCAGCGGCGGCGGCACCATCGCGGCGGCGATTTCGGCCTGTTGTGCACGCACCATCGGTTCGGGTGCGACATCGCTGAGCGTTACATCCTCATGGATCGGCTGCGGCGCGGCAACGCCAACAGCGTCGCTCACCACCGCTTCGGTGCTCGCCATCGGCGTCAGCCCGGCAACGGCGGCATGTTGCGCGTTATAATCCTGCATTGCGTCCTGTGGCGGATCGACATCATATCCCATGTCATTCCAGCCCAGATCATCACCCATATGATGCACAGGTGCGCTGCCGCCCAATTGCGCCTGACGGCGCATGGCGGGCTTTGCAGCACCCTTGCGGGCGAGCAACCCTGCGGAGAGGGAGGCTAAAGGTTTGGGTTCGGCCATGGCGCGCGCCCTCCCTTAACCGACAACCCGGCGGCCAAAGCCACCGCCCAGCGGCCGGATGGCACCGGGCATCGTGGCGGGCTGTGCAGCCGCACTGGGCGCTGAAAAGACGGTGCGGCGAAAGTTTTTCTCCAGCCGGTCGTTGATATAATCCCACAAAGCGACCATTTCGCCCGCCGAACGGCCATTGGGGTCAACCTCCATCACCGTGCGACCATCAATCATCGATGCGGCATAATCGGTGCGGTGGTGGAGCGTGACCGGTGCCACCGTCCCATGTTGCGACAGCGCGACCGCTGCCTCGCTGGTGATTTTGGCTTTGGGCGTCGCGGCGTTGACAACAAAGATCAGCGGCTTGCCCGCGCGCTCGCACAGATCCACCGTTGCGCCCACCGCGCGCAAATCATGCGGGCTGGGACGGGTCGGCACAATGATCAGTTCGGCGACCGAAATAACGCTCTGGATAGCCATGGTGATAGCCGGCGGCGTATCGATAACCGCCAGACGGAAGCCTTGTTGGCGCAACACTTCCAGGTCAGCCGCGAGCCGCGCGACCGTGGTTTGGGCAAAGGCGGGATATTCGCTTTCGCGTTCGTTCCACCAGTCGGCAAGACTGCCCTGCGGGTCGATGTCGATAAGTACAACCGGGCCAGCACCCGCCAATTGCGCCTGCACGGCCAAATGGCCCGAAAGCGTCGTTTTGCCCGATCCGCCCTTTTGCGATGCCAATGCTAATACACGCAAGATGGTGGCCCTCTCATATCCAAAGAAAAGTCGCGATTGGTGGCCTGTTTCGCGTCTTGGCGCTAAAAAATGGTTAACAAGGCGCAATTTTTGTCGCGCTGCAGGCTGGTCTGGGCCAGGAAATTGCCGCTAACGCGCCATTCACCATTGGGGCTATATAGCGGGGGCGATTAAGCCACTTTGGGGATCATTATGCGCTTACCCATTAACAATATGCGTCTGGGGCGCGCCACCATGATTGGCGCTGCCGTTTCGGCAATCGCGCTGGCCAGCCTGCCCGCAACGGCATGGGCAGATGTGCGCGCGGGGGTGGAGGCATGGCAGGCGGGTGATTATGCCCGTGCGCTGCGCGAATGGCGACCCGCCGCCGTCGCGGGCGATGCCGATGCGCAATTCAACCTTGGTCAGGCCTATAAATTGGGACGCGGAGTCAATGAAGACCTCCCGCAAGCCGCCGACTGGTTCCGCCGCGCCGCAGCCCAGGGGCATTTGCAGGCCGAAGACAACCTCGGCCTCGTCCTCTATGAACTGAATCGCAAGGCCGAAAGTCTGCCCTTTTTGGAACGATCCGCCGCGCGTGGCGAACCGCGTGCGCAATATGTGCTGGGCGCTGAATTGTTCAACGGCGAAAATACCGCGCGCGACCTGCCGCGCGCTTATGCGCTGATGAAGCGGGCGAGCGATGCGGGGCTGCAACGTGCCAGCGCCGCGCTGGTGCAGATGGATGCTGCCATCCCCCTCGAAATCCGGCAACAGGGGCTGCAATTGGCCAGCGCGCTGGAGGTGAGTGAGGCACAGGCCCGCATAACCGCGATGACCGGGGGCAATGCGCCGGTGCCCGCAGCATCGCGCCAGACCAATGTGCGCACCGCCAATATGCCGGTTTCAACCCCCGGCGTCAGCTACACCCCGCCGCCGATGGGGGCCAACCCGGCGGTGACGCCTGCACCTGCCCCCGCCGCCGCGCCGATATTGGTGCGTGAGACCCCCGTGCCCACCCGCACTGCCAGCGGTAATTGGCGTATCCAGTTGGGGGCATTTTCCACCCGCGCGAATGCAACCAGCCTGTGGAGCCGCCTCGCCCCGCGCCTCCATGGCGCAACCGCCGATTATGTCAGCGCGGGCAATGTCGTGCGGTTACAGGCCGGCCCCTACGCCAGCCGCGCCGCCGCAGAGGCAGCCTGCGCCACCATCCGGCCAAATGCCTGTTTCGCCGTCGCGCGCTGACGGAAGGGGGCGCCAAATTGCGCGCCTGCGAAAACAATTCAGACTCCATGCGAGCGGAATGGAGGTTGATTTCCGTTCATATCTCGACACGCTCGATACGAACGGGGGCGGGCGCGCAACCCGATCTGTTCGCGTCGAGCATTTAGGGATTTCGAGCATGATGGCACATCATGCGGCCCGGAAATCCCGGCAAATAACGTCGAGGCACGGACAGATTACACCCCATTAGCGGCGGACAATATTGCACGCACGCTGGCGGTCGCGACATCCTGATCCACGCCAGCGCCAAAAACGACGCGCCCATCGGCCAGACGACATTCGACATAGGCAGCAGCACGCACGTCGGTGCCCTGCCCCATTGCATGTTCGGAATAATCAAGGATTTCCATCATCGGGCCACCGGCATCGGACAATGCGGCAATAACGCTGGACATCAGTCCCTTGCCCCGCCCGGAGATCCGGGCCTCGCGCCCGTCAATCGACAATGTGCCAACGAAAATCCGATCGACCCCTGTATGGCTTTCCGCCCAGTCGATGAGCCGCAGGCGCTTGCCTTCCTGCGTCAGATAGACGGCGTCGAATACAGCAATAATATCGTCGCTGCTGAGTTCACGGCCACCGCTATCGGCCAAAGCCTGCACATGGGGGGCGATTGCGGCCTGCATCCGTTTTGGCAATTTCAGCCCATAATCCTTGTCGAGCACCCACGCGATGCCGCCCTTGCCCGATTGCGAATTGACGCGGATGACGGCTTCATAACTGCGGCCCAAATCAGCGGGGTCAATCGGCAGATAGGGGACTTCCCAAACCTGGTCGTTGCGCGCATCCTGTGCGGCGAACCCCTTTTTTATCGCGTCCTGATGGCTACCGGAAAAGGCGGTATAGACCAATTCCCCGCCATAGGGATGGCGCGGATGGACGGGCAGTTGGTTGCAATATTCAACCGTTTCGATGATCGCGTCGATGTCCGAAAAATCGAGCCCTGGCGCAACGCCCTGACTGTAAAGGTTGAGCGCGATGGTAACGAGGCAGCTGTTGCCCGTCCGTTCCCCATTGCCGAACAGGCACCCTTCGACCCGATCGGCCCCGGCGAGCATCCCCAATTCGGCCGCCGCAACCCCTGTGCCCCGGTCATTATGGGTGTGGAGCGATACAACAACCGCTTCGCGCCGGGGGATATTGCGGCAGAAATATTCAATCTGGTCGGCATAGATATTGGGGGTCGATGCCTCCACCGTTGCGGGCAGATTGAAAATTATCGGCTTTTCTGGCGTCGGGCACAGCACATCCATCACCGCGCTGCAAACCTCCAGCGACAGGTCGAGCTCGCTCGTCGAAAAACATTCGGGCGAATATTGGAAATGCCAGTCGGTGTCGGGCAATCGCGCCGCATTATCGCGCAGTAATTTGGCCGCCGACACCGCAATTTCCTTTACCTCGGCAGGTTCCATCTGAAACACAATCCGCCGCCATGCGGGCGCGAGCGCGTTATACACATGGACAATCGCCTGTTTCGCACCGGCCAGACTGTCAAAACTGGTCGCGATCAAGTCGGCCCGCGCCTGCGTCAACACCTGCACCATCACATCGTCGGGAATATGCCCGCCGCGCACCAGTCCGGCGATAAAGTCAAAATCGGTCGCGCCCGATGCCGGAAAGCCAACTTCGATTTCTTTGAGGCCAATTGCGCAGAGCATATCGAAAAATCGGCGCTTCTTGTCCGCATTCATCGGATCGATCAACGCCTGATTACCGTCGCGCAAATCGGTCGAAAGCCAGCGGGGGGCCGATGTAATCTGGCGCGATGGCCAGATGCGGTCGGGCAGGTTTACGGGGGCAAAGGGGCGGTATTTTTGCGCGGGGTCGCTCAACATGGGCATGGGGATAACGGCCTTGGACGAATGTTTGGAGATTTTGGCGGAGCGCCAATTTAATCGGGAAACACCCTTGGGCGGTCGGCATGGCCTTGACCGTCAGGGGCAAAGACCATCGCTCACGCCCAAGGGCGCGTAAGTCGAAGCGTCAGGGCCGTTTTGCCGATCATCGCCATGCGCCTAGTGCCATCACCCATTGCTTGGCAAGCATAATTCTGGGGCACGCGATTGATTTAGCGCAATTGCGCATGGGCGTCGCATGGATTATGCGTAAACAAAAGGTCGCACGAAATATCCTTATTCTAGGGGGTGGAGGTTTTATGCGTAAGATAAAGATTTTGCTGGCGGCACCTGTGACGCTGGCGATGGGTTTGGCGCTGGCAGGGTGCAACCCCTTTGCCCGCGACAATCAGGGTGAAGCGCCCGCTGCCCGCGTGGTGAGCGAAACCAGCGCAGATGGGGCAGCCGCTGATGCTGCGGCACCGGCTGCGGCCGCAACTGCCGAGGGTGCGGGTGGAAAGGGTGCAGCGCCTGCTGATGGTAATGCGGCAAACACGGCCCCGGCGGTCGCGGTCAACAGCGGCGGCGTCACCGATAATAAGAGCGGCCCTGCCGCATCATCGGGCGGACAATGTTCGGACGGGCGTAACCGCCATGTGATGGTCATCAACGATACCCAAACCACATTGTACCGCCTGTTCGGCTCCAATGTGAACCGGACAAGCTGGGAAGAAGATGTGCTGGGCCGCCGCGTGTTGAGCGCAGGTGAACGCATCGACGTCAATTGGGATGACGGCAGTTGCATGTGCAATTTCGACCTCAAGGCCGAATTTAGCGACGGCACCGAAACCGTGCGCCGCAATTTCAACGTCTGCACCGAATCGGCCTGGCGCATCGTCGAATAGGACGGCCAGCCGGGCCCCTTCAATTCCTCCCCTATATGGGGAGGGGCCGCCGCCGCGAAGCGGTGGTGGAGGGGTATTTGGGTTCGCGCAGAGGCGCGAAGGCGCAAAGTTTCTATCCCCCCTCCCGCTGGCGGGAGGGGGTTAGGGGGTGGGTATTTTGCTTTGACTATGCTCCGGCGTATGCAGGAGGCTTCTTACCTGTGCTCCTGCGAAAGCAGGAGCCTAGCGCGGCAGGGCAGGATGTTTCGCCCCTAGGCCCCTGCTTTCGCAGGGGCACAAAGCACACGCCCTCCACTTTCGCAGGGGCACGAAGGAGGCAAACCCTGCCTCCACAGGGGTCGTCCTGCCGCCCTTAATTCACCGCTTTATCGACCAGCTTATTCTTGCCGATCCACGGCATCATCTCGCGCAGCTTGGCGCCGATGCGGTAGGCCAGCACCAGGCCGTCGGCCTGGCGGCGCAGGTCGGACGGCATGGGCAGCGCCCAGAACGAACCGACCTGGCACAACACCTCGCTCAGCACCTACAACAGCTGGATCCGGAGCGGCCGCACTGGCGCGAAGTCGCTCAACCTGCCGCTCATCACCGTCGGTGGCAGTAACCCCGACCTGGTGAGGCGTCCGGGCGCCAACGAGGACACGAGCAACCCCGTGCTCTTCGGCGAGCGTCTGTTCACCAAGGCGAGCATCCGCATCCTGTTGTCCGACACGGCCGCCGACCTCACCGGCCTCGCGCTGCTCAAGACCCTCGCGCCCGACTACGAGATGATCCAGACGACCTCGGCGCGGGCCAACCGCCAGATGACGCGCGCCCTCGCCTCGGGCGTCGGCCTCGCCTCGATGGACCAGTACGACCTCTCGGGCCCGTCGGTGGCCTCGATCAGCAGCGTGGGCTCGGTGGCCACCCGCAGCGCGGTCATCAGGTTCTGGGTGGCGCGCTCAGCCGCCAGGGCGCTGCCCACGTCGCGCAGCAGCCCGCAATAGCCGACGATCTGGCCCTGGCGG